>CAYHYA010000001.1:0-81115 GCA_964360815.1 uncultured Candidatus Saccharibacteria bacterium
TATTAGTTATCATCATACAGACAGGGGCTATTGTACACCCCCCAAATTCTCCGTCAAGGTGATAAGAAAACCATCCATCAAAAGGAGGGTTTTCGGGAAAACTAACGAAAATTTAATTAGTTGGAGTGATGACGACTTTTCAGGTCTTCGCGCATTCTTTCAATGTAACGAGCCGCGGCCTCTTTGCCACCGAGACCGAAGGCCAAACCAAGCGCCAAAAACAAAGCCCAAACCGCAGACTGGATCATGGTTCCGGCCAAACCGTCTAATGAACCCGAGCCAGTCGGACCGAGGATCTCGAGCTGATCAATAACCGCAAAAATCGCCACGATCCAAATGGCCCATTTGGTAAAAGTGCCGAAAATACCTGGCGAAGTCACGCCTGCGGCGCGCACCGAACCGGTAATAATTCTGGCCAGAACATCAGCGATCACGGCGGCCAAAATCAGAATCAAGCTAGACACGATCAGTTTGGGCAAAAAGTCTAAGATGCGGCCGACCAACAAATCGTTGACTTGACTAAGACCGAGGACGTTAAACGAAGCGACCAAGAAAGCCACGACGACGAACCATTTAATCAGTCCGCCGACAAAGGCACCGCTGTCGAGCCGAAAGCCGGCCTTGGTTAAAACTTCTTCTGTGCCAATATTCTTCAGGGCTTTGTCAATCTGCAATGACCGAATAACTTTCGCCACCCACTGCCCTAAAATAATTCCGACAAACCAACCGAGAACAAAAATCACAATGGCCACAAACAGGTTAGGCAAAAACTTAATCACCCCGCTCCACAAGTTTTGAAACGAACTAGTCAAAACGTCATTCCAGGTTGTCAATAACATAAATTAAACTTTAAATAATTGTTGGGTTTCGACCCCCGACTTTAATTGCTTTTAATAATAACACGCCTAACTGGTAGTTGACGAGGTGTGTGGATAACCGCGCTCGGCCAGATTTAGGCGGTCAATAATCTTTTCGTGCGGATAATCGAGGATGTCGCGAACAAATTTGTCGTAAGCGTTGAGCCGGTAAAGAAAGTCGGTGGTGTCAAAAACGGCGTAGGCCAACTCTCGACCGACCTCGGACTCCATGGTTTTGATCTCGCGCTCGATGGCCCCGCGTTTCAGATTGTCGCCAACCAGCAACAGGTCGGCCCGGCTGTCGTCGGAGTGGATGAACAAACCGGCAATCAGCAAGAGCTTGATTTTTCCACAGTTGGCAAAGCGATCAGTTACCTCGCGCTGACGGCTTAAGAGATCGTTCTTGATCAGCCCGCGCAAATTGTTCAGGAACGGAAACACCGGATTAAGCTGCCAACCCTTGATTTTCTGACCACTCGCCGGATCTTCGCCGTTTTTCGACTTGATGAAGTTGATCTGGCGAAGCAGGCCGATCTCGCGCCGTGCGGCCGGAGCCGTAATTTTGCTCCGTTTAGAAACCGCCGCCTGATCGAAAATCAGCGTCGGATTTAGCAAGAACAAACGCATCACCTTAACTTTGTCCGCTCCACCAAATAATTTGTCGAGAATGTCCATGTTTCGGACCGCCGACGCCTATTTCAATTCAACCTTGCCCCCGGCCTCTTCAATTTGTTTTTTGATTTTTTCGGCTTCTTCTTTTTTCACCCCCTCCTTCAGAACGGCTGGTGCTGCCTCAACCAAATCTTTCGCTTCCTTCAAACCAAGACCAAACACCTCCTTCACCACCTTAATTACGGCGATTTTCTGGGCACCAACTTCCTTGAGCTCAACATTGAAAGAATCTTTTTCCTCCCCAACGGTCCCGCCGGCGGCGGTAGCCCCCGCCGGCGCGGCGGCGGCCATCGCCGACACGCCAAATTTGACCTCGAGCGTTTTGACCAATTCGTTCAACTCCAAGACCGTCAACTTCTCAATTTGTCCGACCAAATCCTTAAATTTGGCCGGCACTTCGACAACTTTTTCTTCGTTTTCGTTCATAATAATAATCGTAACGTGATAATTTTTTAATTCATCTTTGCCCCGCCGACTTCTTTTTTGGCTACTTGATCCAAGCTAACAACCAAACCACGAAACGGCCAAGCCAACAAACCAACCAGTTGACCATAGAGGGTTTGGCGCGACGGGATCATGGCTAAATTAATCATTTTCTCTGCCGAAACAAACTCACCACCAAAAATTCCGCCGAGAATCTTCAGCCCTTCCTTGGTCTTGATTTGGAACTCATAGATATTTTTTGCCGGCCAGAGGGACTGGTCCTCGTTGTTTTGATCAACTGGCGCGTAAGCGATAGCCACTTCGCCATCAAGCGCCGGTGGTTCACCGGTAATTTTACCGGCCGTGGCCGCAGTGAGCGCCCGAGTCAATAACGTTTTCTTGACCACGGTGTAGCTAATGCCGCTCGCCTTAAGCGACCGGCGCAAACCCGTAAGTAGCGCCGAAGACAGGCCGTGGAAATTGACGAAAACCAGCGATCCGGCTCGAGCGATTTCGGTTTTCAGCGATTCGGTAATTTTTATTTTTTGCTCTTTAGTGATTGGCATAATTAAACAAAAAAACGGCTAAGCCGTTTGGGTTCGACCTAGGTAGGACTTATGATCGCCTACCGTCTACGGCCCCTAGATCATAGATGAATCCTCCAACCAAGTCAATAACCAGTTAATGAGGTAGACTCCGGCCAATCCGAGCACGATGAGAAGAATAAAACCGGTGGCCATTCGCCAAAAATTCTGATTGAAGTAACGGCGCCACATAATTATTGACTAAACCAACCCCGCACCCGCGCTAATAAATTCGGTGGCTTAACGATGGTAATTGTTTCGGGCACGTTGACTGGAGTCGTCGTAGCCACCACCGGTGGACTAATCAAGCCAGTGGGGCCGGCCACCGCAACCGAGGCGACGGATTTGGTTTTTGATTTCAGTGTTCGTAATTCGGCGGCTAAATTATTAAACGATTGATTAAGCTTGACCAAGGTTGCCGCATCAACCGGAGAAACCGCCGGCGGCGGTGTGACCGCCGCCAGACTGCTTGACGCCAACGCTAACGTGCCATCGGGGAAAAATAACGTGGTCGGCAAATTAGTGACGGGAATAAACTTCAGATTATCGGCTGGAATCGTGAGACGGCGCTTACCCGACAAAAGCGTGTCTGGCGGAAAAACAAACCTTGAGCCGTTTTGTTCCAAACGCCAACCGCCCAAATTGAGCTCTTGGCTCGACTGGTTGATTAGCTCGAGGCCGTTATTGGTCACTTGCCCGAAAGCCACGGACGGTTCGATTACCGAGACAGTGGTACGAGTGACGGCCGTTTCGTCATCGGCACCAGTGGCGTTAAGAATAACCACATATTCGCCAGGAAAACTGTAGCCGTGTCGAACTTTTTCTCCAATCGCGAACCCGCCATCACCGAATGACCAAGTGTAGCGGACCCGATCTGGCTTGGCGCCGGAAGTTTCCGCCCAGAAAACGATCGGACTACGAATCGCCGTTAACCGCGTTCGACCGGCGCCAACCTTGAACCCGCCGCCAGACGCCACCTGACCAAGCGGCGTCTGGCTAGCATGGGCCGACAAAGCGGCGCTCGTTGAAGTGGTCTGTCCGCCGCTTGCGTCGGAAGGTGAATCGTCATCGTCGTCTTCCGGCGCGGCTTCATCGTCGTCATCACCACCGTCCGCTGGTCCGCCGGCGCCGATCGTTACCGCTTGTGAAGTTGACCAGGTTGTGCCACTTTCGCGACCAGTTACCGTGACCGTTAACGTCTGATTACCAGCCACGCTATCACGGTAATAAAAATTGCGGTTGGCCGAATTACGATTCATCACGGTCGAAACTGGTCCCCCGCTCGCATTCAGAAACTCGCCACTGGCCGAGGTGGAAACAAATGTCATGTCGCCGGTTTCCTCCATTTTAGCTTCAGCGCCCGAGGAGTCTTGGGTTTGCACCGTCAACACTTCCGAAATCGCCCCGGGCGCGACCGTTCGCGGGTCGGTGGTAAACTCTAGTTTTGTCACCGCCCCAAAAACCAAACTTGGTAGTAACCAAGAAACAAAAAACAGCCATCTTAATCGCTTCATGACTAACATTTTAGCGGCTCCGCTTTAATAATCAAGCTGGTCAACGATTTTACCATTCTGATCATACAGCGTCATCACTTCCCGATCCTCGTCCCAAAGTTCCCACTGGCGTTTTAAATACACCCGCCAATCATCACCATAAAAATCCGCATCGGTTTGATGCCACGCCACACAACGATCGTAACTAAAATGGTCTTCGACATAGAGACGGCACTGGCGATTCAGGTCATCCTCGCGACCATCCACCAAATCATTACCCTCGCGATCTTCGGAAAATTCCGGTTGATGGCAAGACGACAGACGGCGGACAAAATCATAACACTTGTCGGGCAAGGCACTGGCACCAAGTTCGGCCTCGGGGTCCGGACAACGGCGCGAGAAGGTTGGCGTAATACCGGAAGTCTCGAACTGCTCATTCAGGTAACCGACACATTTATTCAACCGAAAACTTTGCCTAAACGGCCAACCGGAACGATTGAGTGGCTGGCCGGTGATAACGACAGCCCGCGCCCCGGGCGCGAGCGTGACGGCCTCGCTGATCACCGCCACGTCGGAGCGCGGGCGGCGGATCGCGCCGTTCGTCAACTGCCAACCAGCGAGATTGATCGGTGCCTCCAAGCGCGAGCTAGCTGTTAGCTCAATGTATTCATGCCCGGGACGGTATTCTTGACGTGCATTGCCCGAACTGATTTTGACAAGTTCAAACCACGGCGAACGAGTTGGGTCGGTGGCGCCCGGACGAACGCTCGTGTTGCCACCGCCAGCGCGCGTGGTTGGCGAATAAATTTCGCCACTATCAAGCGGCGCCGGCGGGCGAAGAAACGGTCCGGCCGTGGCGGCCGGTCGTTCCGGCCCGCCGGTTGAGTACCAGAGATTCCCGAGCACCGTGAGCCCGACTAAAAGCCACAAGAGATCGGCCGTGGCGGCGCCTTTGCTGTACCGATACCGCCGATACCAAGGGCTTTCCTTGGGAAATTGTGGGTGTGGTGTAATTTGTATTGTCATAAAATTAAATCACCGGATAACAACCATTCCTCCAAATACTTTTCAAATCCCTGATTACTGGAAAAATAATCTGGAAATTCAGTCCGATCGATTAATAGCTTCTCTTCTCGGTTATACCCCAAATAATCTAAGTAACTAGAATAAGTATAGCTTGTTATCCATTTTTTGACATTGCCCTTGTTTATAACACCAACCGATTTCCAATCCGGCTCAATTAACTTCACTGGATTAAGGTGAATGTAAGCAAAAAGATACTTCAAATATTCGTCGTTGTCAGCGTGTTGTGCCTGGAACTTATTCTCGAATAATCTCCCCTTTCGTTCGTAACGTTTATTAAAATACATTGAATAAGCAGTTAAAATTTTTCCAAGGAATTTACTGACCCCTTGATCAGCCTTTTCTCGAAGAAGCAAATGGAAATGGTTGGACATCAAGCAATAAGCCCCAACATGAACCAACGTTTCGCCTCGCTCAATCTCTACTAGCGGGATGTCTTTAACTTCTCCAAAATCTACCGGTTTTTTGCTATTACACAGATAGATCAACCGAATAAATCTTTTATAATCTTTATCACTAAGAAAAATCTTTCTCTTTTCGACTCCACGATTATAAACATGATAATACTCCCCGGGAGCAAAACTAAACTTTCTCTCCATACCACCAATTATACACCAAGATCCACCAAGGGCTTTCCTTGGGAAATTGTGGGTGTGGTATAATTTTAATTTTCCATGCAAAAATCCCCCGCCGTGAAGCGAGGGATTTTTGTTAGTCCCGACGCTTTGGTCGGGATCCCTATTTTACATCGGGACTACCCGATCAGGTCAACCCTGACGTCGGCACAAGAAGCTAGGGGTTAATACTGGTACCTAAAATTTATATAATTTATTCCAAATTGAAACTATCTGGTCCTTATCACTTAAACTAAAAACACCAAGCTGTTTATGGATATCGCTTTTATTCAAACATGTAATCTTTGCTAATCTTACCCATGAGTCAAGCAATAATCCTGATTGTTGCCAGTTTTTAATTTTATAGTCTCCTTTATTTTTTCGTTCAGTGGTTGTTATCGGTGCTAAGATAATGTCATCATCCCCGGTATCTAAAATAACAAGGGCGGGGCGTTGTTTTTTCTTTCCGTCCATCTGATTAAAAACAACTAGGACAACTTCGCCAAATTTATATTTGGTCATAAATCGCGTCGGATTTATTATAAGATTTCAGAAATTTATCTTTAGAAGCCCTCCGCCACAGATTTTCATGTTCTTCGTTAATAACGGCATAGTTTAAAAGATTTTGGTATTCCAAGCGAGGAATAATCATTAAATCTTTTTCCATGATTAAATTTTTCGGAATTGTTATTGTCGTCATCTTTCCATCCTACCACCGGACTATTGAATTTTCAAGCAATTTTAGTTGTACCACTTGGAACTTGGAAGTCGGACTTCCAAGTGGGAATACATCATATCCACCGAGGGCTTTCCTTGGGAAATTGTGGATGTGGTGTAATTTTAATTTTCCACGCAAAAACCCCTCGCCGTGAAGCGAGGGGGTTTTTCTAACTATCCGAATTTCAAATCTGACGAAAAAAGAATAATTCTACCTCTGGGAAAGTTTTGATGGAATTTTCGACATAATCGACAATTTCCTGACTCTGCTTTATTTTTGGGTTGAGCGTCAACCCTTTTTTAGCATACTCTCTTGCCTCTTTAAATTTACCCATATAAATATAGGCCACGGCCTTTATCCAATATGATTGGGGATTTTGTGGTACTAATTCGATGGCTTCATCTAAAATTTTTTGGGCTTCATCTAATTTATTTACTTGGAATAAATTTTGGAAAATTAAAATATCCGCCAGGTTTAATTTGGCTCGAAAATGATCTGGATTATTCTTGATATAATTCTTGTATTCAGTTTCTATAACTACTAGCTCCTTTTTAAGATTCAGCGCAGTTGATGGACTAGAAAGCACTTCGGGATCAACGGTGATTGCGCGCTGGAAATCAGTTGATATTCTCCATAAAAAGGCGTGTGGATCAACCGGAGAAGAAATTAGTCTCGGATAAAGCGGGATACGTTCTTCGGCAGATTTTACCGCTCGCATTTGCCCATTAACTATTTCGGCTTGCAGTAGGGGCGACAACCCCCAGACCGTTGACCAAATTACAAAAAACAACAAGAACACGGATAGGGGGTATGTGATTGCCGGCCTACCGGTCTCCCAGTTTACAGTTTTTCTAACTCTTTGAAACAGTATCACCGCCGAAACCATCATAAAAGCTAAGATTGGATAGGAAATCGAGGTTTCGAAAGCGGTTTGTAATTCTATAAAATGAAGTGGAAAATAAACTAACAAAATAGCCGACAATATTCGATCATTTTTTTCTGGGGAATTTAGGGCCGAGTAAACAAGAGAAAAAATAATAACAAGATAAACCAAAATATAAAGACCTAGGCCAACCGCTCCACCATCAACCAAATGATCGATGACCACATTATGTGCTCGATCAAGCCACGCCTCATTTCCATATTCGTCTTGCAATACCCGATTATCGTAATGCGCCTCAAAGACTCGTTCAAAATTATCCATACCCCAACCAAAAACAGGTCTTTCTAGAAAAATTTTATTTGAAACTTCCCAAGTTATCGGTCTTACAGCCGTTGCCTGCTTAAGATATATTCTTTGTAGAAAACCATTTGGGGTTACGAGTGAGTAAGACGCCCAGGATATTAATAAAACACCGAAGCTCAAAATTGAGTAAGTAAAGATTTTTTTGTTTCGTTGATTTCTTATTTTAGAAATTAACCAAATTAAAATTAACGCGAACAAAGACAGAAAGATCACATAAGCCGACGCCCTAGCCTCTCCGACAAAAACCCCAGAAAAATCGCCAGACCAAACCTGACGGTTTAATATGTTGGGATTTATAATAAATGAGATTGGCAAAGCATACATCCACCACTTTTTGTGTTCAGATTGAAATAAGTAATATATAGATAACAAAAAAACGCCAAAAAGATACATCCCGGCAAAAGTGGAGTTACTCAAGGTAAAAGCATTGCCGGGATAATCTTTAAAAATTACACCCAGCCCGCCAGGGCCAAATAAAGAAAGAAGGGAATAAAATGAGGTTGAAAGTATAATTATTAGTAATATTTTTCTATATTTTTCTCGATCGGAAAATACTAACCACAAAATCCAAGCAAACAAACCAAGGTTGAGAAAATACCATAACCCCGTTGTTCTTGTCGCCAAAGACCAGAAAGAGTTGTCGAAATTAAAACCGACAAAAGCAGAAATAATGAGGGAAATAAAATAAAGAAGTAACAGGAGAAGAATTGGAGATTTTGGAATAACTAAAGTCTGTTTTTTTTTGAAAAGTTTGACAGCAAACCAGATAAGCAAAAGTGAAGTTGTAGCGATTAAAAAAATCGATCGCGTTGACGAACCACCATAAAGAAAAGATTGTATATTAATAAAAGGGAATAAGACAAAAAACAAATATATTAGATATTCTGCAAACATAATCTCAATGATAACACAAAAACTCCCCCATGAAGGGGGAGTTTTTGCTAGCTAGTAACTAAAGCTATTCTACTAGACTTCTATCTAATCTAAGTTTAGTTCAAACCAATATATGGTGTGACAAACTCATCAAGGTTAGAAGAATAGACAATGTCGGTAGTGTCATCGGTGCTGGTATCATCCCAGTAGAAACCACCGAGCGACAAACGATACTGACCAGCGGCCCCAACAGTCGGCAAGATAGCCGTTGCCGTTAAGGTGAAGGTCTCGGTCTGACCGTCAATAATCTCGTAGAGACCAGCGGCATTAAGAGTCGTGTCGGAATTAACCAAGGTCATAGTAACGCCACCAGTGGTACCCGTACCAGCTCGATCGACAACACCTGAAGTCTTGGCCGCTGTTACACCGGAAGTCTTGGCGTCAACAAGCGACGACACATAGATATTGCCACCGAAAGCGGTAATGCTGTACTTAAGCGTGAAGGTACCTTGATCATTAGGATCAGTGGTACTACCTCCTTCAGCCCCAACAGGCATAGGGGCACTCACCAATTTAAGCTGAACTCCCTTACTGCGAAGCTGATTGGCATCAGTAGAAACCGAACCGGTCATATCGGCATCAGCTAACTTCGTATTGGACTCATCGCGGATATCAGCCAAACCAGTGTTGTCGGTTTCGGTCTCACCTAGAACGACAGCGATAGTATCGCCCTCGGAAAGAAGATTGCCGGCAGTAGCGCTAACGGGATTAATGTCAGCCCGAATCACAACCGTAACCGTATCTCCGGCTGGGATAGTGAAGTCAACATCATCAAAGAGTACCAGCTCCGTCAGATTAGTGCTGTCATCAGTGCTAGCCAAGGTGTAAGAAGTCGTAGTATCTCCACCATAAGTAGCAGAACCGTAGGACTGACCGTCAATGATCAATTCAATGGCCGGAGACATATCACCAGCAATCACATCATCAACATCAACAGCATCACCAGTAATAGTAACCATGACACCTAACTTCTTGATCTCTAAGGCGGAATCGCCTTCCGCTTCAAGCGTAAAGGAAGCTAGTTCCACATCCTGTTTAGTATCAGTGGTGCTGATTTCAGCAATATGGAACTTGTTAATGGCATCATCGTCTTCGGTAATCTTAAACTCTGAATCAGCAGCAGACGCGAAACTCTTGAAGTTAAAGGTACGAGTACCAGTGCCTGGATCCTCGGAAGTGGAATCACCCCGTCCATCAACATAGCGAACGCTAGTGATATCAGCTGTCCATGAATCGGGATCATCATCGCTGGAATCCAAGTTGCTGACTGCCGACACGGCAATCGTTAATTCGGCCGTTTCGCCAGCCTTAATGATTGCTCCATCGTCCAAAGCAATCGTCTTGGTCCAGTTGTTCTCATCAGTAAACCCAGTACTATCAACGCGACCAACTTCTTCGCCATCGAGCCAAACAGATACTTCAGTCGCATAATCCTCGAAGTCAGAGGTGGTATTTGTGCTCTCATTGAAGACAACGCGAACGGCCGTGAGTTCGAGATCAGAATTATTATCTGCCTCAACCTCAAGACCAATCACCGGAACATCATCTTCATCCTCACCAACAGGCTCGTTAGTGAGATCAGACATTAGGGTGTAATTCTCAACAACTCCTGTGCTACCGGTCAAGCCGGTGTCTGGGGTTGTACCGCCACCTGTGGACGGCATACAGTTGTTCGAGAGCAAATTGCCGTTCGGACAAGTGGTGCCAGTCTGCGCCGGCATACAGTTGTTCGAGAGCAAATTGCCGTTCGGACAAGTGTTGCTAGACGAACCAGGACCCGGATTTACCGGCGGATAAGTACCACCAGTCGTCGCCATGATGGCGTTGTAGGTGATATTACCGTAATAACCGACAGCCGGAGCAACTCCGTGGTCGCCCTGCCATTTGGCCAAAGCGGCCTTGGTCTGCGGACCGAATGTACCGGTCGCGCCAGCCGGAATGGCATAGCCCTGCGACATTAACCATTGTTGGAGTTTGGTTACCTCCATACCGCTATTACCAACTGTCAAAGGCGGCATCGGCACAATGTCTGCGGACATTGAACCACCACCCTGCAAAGCACCGATTTGGGCAGTCAGTTGGGCAATTTGGGCCATTAATTGATCAACGGTCATCGTCTGGGCGCTAACCGCACCAGAGACACCGAAGATCAAGGCCAACGCGGCCAAACCGAAAATAAATTTCTTAATACTCATAATTTTTACTTAATCTAATAATTTTACGCCGTATCGAACCGAAACGGCTATTGCTACTAATTTTCTAAAACCTCTTGCGTCTCACGTAATTTTAAGATGCGAAACCAAGAGGACTTTAGCAAGATAAATAGGAGTAACAGGAATATTTGGTTGTCAAAGACCGCCAACGCGAAACAGTATACTACAACCTGGCAAGCGCTCGGCAAAACCCTTGTGGATAAATAGCCGATCGGCCAAGTTAGAGCAGTATAGCGGAAGCGACTAGAGGCGTCAATCCGTCAAACGCTCGGGGCGACTAGACTTTACTATAGCGGCTCCAGCGCCGTTCGCCGGTTTTCTTAACCAAGCCAGCAGTGGTGAGATCAGTTAGTTCCCGTTGAACGGTTTTACCGCTAAATTCGGGTAAACTTTTAGCCACTTCTTTAATGGAGAGCCAGGCGCCCGGCCGAAGCGATTGTAGGATGGCCGCCCGGCGATCGGCTTTGGTTTTCTTGTTTCCAGCCGTCGGTCCTAGCCGACGGGCTTTAGGGCCAGTTTTTAGCCGGCGCGCGGGCAAAACTTTAGCGGTTGGGGTCGGTAAGGTTGTCGCCGACTCAAATAGAGCCGAAAGATTGTTCGGTTCATGATTAAGCCAGTTTTGAAGCACCAGATATTCTTGACGCAACAGAGCAAAATTCATGGCTGAGGCCTGACGATCAAAAGTGGTAACATCAATCAAGGACAGCAATTTGGTGATATCGGACAAAGATTGGCCCGAGTTAGTGGCGAGCAATGCGAGCAAAACATCTAACGCCTTTTCTCTTAACCGCCACTTGATCTGGTCGTTGTCTGATAGGAAATTGGTGACTAAATATAAAGCCGAGGCGAGTTTTTCGGCTTTAAGGACAATTGGAGTTTTGTCTTTTATGTCCTTTTCTGGCATCTTGTCCTTTATTGAGCGTTCACCGGTCATTTGTCTTTTATTATATCTAGGACAAGAGAAATGTCCATTAAATTAGGGCGGGGTGAGTCGGTTTGCTATAATCGTCAGTAATGAAGCGATCGAAAACCCTGGAGCAGGTTGGCGAGGGGACGAAACATGGCGTCTTAGCGATTGCCGCTTTCGTCTTGGGGATCTTTTTCGTGTTGGCCAGTTTTGACCGCGCCGGCCGGGCCGGCGCTGGTTTACACCAATTTTTACGTCTGGTTTTTGGTTGGGGGTTTTTCCTATTTCCGGCCGTGCTGTTTTTCATCGGTTTGGCTTTACTGAAAGCCCTGCGTCCGCAAACTTTGAAACTGAAGCTTTGGGGTGGCGCGGTGTTTTTTATCGGCGGTCTCGGCCTGCTCGACCTCCTCTTTAACGCCGGTGGTTTGGTTGGTCAACTTCTGGCTAAACCGCTAATCGCTCTCTTTGATCGTTCGATCAGTGTGGTCTTTTTCGGTGCTTTAATTGTGACGGCGGTGTTAATTATTTTCGACACCCAGTTAACGCTCGAACGTTCGCTTTTTGGTTGGCGCCGCCGACCGAAAGTCGTTGCCGGTGAAGACGAAATGACCGTCAACGATCAGTTTGTCGGCGACAATAAATCGTTGCCGATCAAAGACTCCGGTTCAAGCGTCAGCAAGAGTCCAAACATCAAAGAAAACATCGAGTCGGAAACCGCCCCGCTCACGGCGGCGATTAAAAACAGCGGTCAAGGGAATCCATCGGAGTTTCGACCCCTGCCGCTTTCATTACTCGAGCGCGACGTGGGCAAACCGGTCTCGGGCGACATTAAAGCCAACGCCAACATTATTAAACGGACGCTGGCCAATTTCGGCATCATGGTGGAAATGGACGAAGTTTCGATCGGCCCCTCGATCACCCGCTACGCGCTCAAGCCGGCCGAGGGCGTGAAGCTCTCGCGAATCATTGCGCTCCAAAATGATTTGGCCTTGGCCCTCGCCGCGCACCCGATCCGCATCGAAGCGCCGATCCCCGGCCTGTCGCTCGTTGGCATCGAGATCCCAAACCGCACCAAAGCGACGGTTGGTTTGGCCCCACTGCTCGGTTCCGCCGCCTTCTTGAATTCGCCACTGTCGCTCTTGGTCTCGCTTGGCCGCGATATCTCCGGCGCGCCGCACTTCGCCAACCTTGCGCGCGCGCCACACATTTTAATTGCCGGTTCAACCGGCTCCGGCAAATCGGTGGTCATCCACACTTTCATCACTTCCCTGCTTTATCGCAATTCGCCGCAAGCATTGCGCCTGATTATGATTGATCCGAAACGCGTCGAGCTCACGCTGTACAACAAAATTCCTCATCTCTTAACGCCGGTGGTCACTGACGCGAAGAAGGCCATCGCCACGCTCAAGTGGGCCACGCAGGAAATGGAACGGCGTTACGGCGTGCTCGAACAAGAAGCGGTGCGCGACATTCAGTCTTATCACAAAACCAAACCGGAAAACGTTTCTGAAATGCCTTACATCGTGATCATTATTGACGAATTAGCCGACATTATGACCCGTTACCCACGCGAGCTCGAGGCGGTGATCGTCCGCTTGGCCCAAATGTCGCGCGCGGTCGGTATCCATCTCGTACTCTCGACGCAACGGCCATCGGTGGAAGTGATCACCGGTTTGATTAAAGCCAACATCTCCTCGCGCGTGGCTTTGCAAGTGGCCTCGCAGATTGATTCGCGAACCATCTTGGACATGGCCGGCGCCGAAAAATTGCTCGGTTCGGGCGACATGCTTTATCTCTCCGGCGAACGCTCGAAGCCGTTGCGTTTGCAATCGGCGTTTGTATCGGAGCCGGAGGTGAAGAAGGTGGTTGACTGGCTGGCGAGGAATTATAGCGACCGCCTGCCGGACGAATTACCGATCACCGAGCTTAATCAAAAAAACGATTTAGGGTCGGGGTTGGATGAAGCGTTTGGCGACAATGGCGATGATGACGAACTTTATGAGGAAGCGCGCGAGATCGTCATCAGCGCCGGCAAGGCCTCGGCTTCTTATCTCCAGCGCCGCTTAAAAATTGGCTACGCCCGCGCGGCGCGACTACTCGATCTGCTCGAAGAGCATGGCGTGGTCGGTCCGGGCGAGGGCGCTAAACCACGGCAAGTTTTTGAAAGTTCGACCACGAACTCGGCCGAGACGGTGTGATTACTTGACTGGTCATGCGAACGATTTTTTTCCCCCGTTACTTGCTCCTCGTTATCTTTTTTATTTTGGTGGCCGGCTATACCGTCTACCAGTTGTCTGGGCTCTTCCGTCAACCGACTCTCGTGATTGAGCAACCGACCGATGGCCAAACCGTCACGGACGAACTGCTTGTGATTCGCGGACAAACCACCGGCTTGTCTGGCCTGACGGTCAATGACGAAAAATTGATTATGGACGAGCGGGGTCAATTCGAGACTAAATTGCTCCTCGCCGCCGGTTATAATACAATCAGGGTCACGGGAACCGATCGGTTTGGCCGGATAATTACTAAGAAATTACAACTTGTTTATGCCCAAGAAAGAGAAGGAAGTTAAGTCAAGTGGTGTTGGGATTGAAGAAACTATTCATTCGATCCAGAGCCGCTTCGGCGAAGGCGCGATTATGAAGCTCGGCGACCAGCCGAAAGTTGGGGTCGGAGCGATGCCGACCGGATCGCTCGGCCTCGACCTCGCGCTCGGGATCGGCGGCGTGCCTCGCGGCCGGATTATTGAAATTTACGGTCCGGAATCGTCGGGTAAAACCACGCTCGCCCTGCACGTTGTGGCCGAAGCCCAACGCGCCGGTGGCATCTGCGCCTTTATTGCCGCCGAACACGCGCTCGATCCCGATTATTCGCGCCGGATCGGGGTGAAGGTGGACGACCTTTTGATTTCCCAACCCGACTACGGTGAACAAGCCCTCGAGATCGCCGAGAGTTTGATCCGCTCGGGCAAAATTGACGTGATCGTGATTGACTCGGTGGCCGCCCTAACGCCGAAAGACGAGATCGAGGGCGACGTGGGTGCTTACCATGTGGGCAAGCAGGCCCGTTTAATGTCGCAGGCCCTGCGGAAGATGACGGCGATTGTGGCTCGATCGAAAACTGTGGTTATCTTTATTAACCAGATCCGGATGCAGATCGGCGTGATGTTTGGCAATCCGGAAACGACGCCGGGCGGTAAAGCCCTGAAATTTTACTCCTCGGTGCGGCTCGACATTCGTCGCATTGCCCAAATTAAAAAAGGTGAAGAGGTGGTGGGTGGTCGCGTGCGGGTTAAGGTGGTCAAGAATAAAGTGGCCGCACCGTTTAAGGTGGCCGAATTTGATATTCTCTACAATGAAGGGATCTCACCCGAGGGCGAAATTATCGCGCTCGGCGAAAAGCAGGGTCTGGTGACAAAAAGCGGCACCTCCTACAGTTATCAACCGAAAGACAAAGACGGCAAGCCGCAGGGCGAAGAGATCAAGCTCGGGCGCGGCTATGACGCGGCGCGCACGTTCCTTCGCGATAATCCGAAAATAAAAAGCGAGCTAGAAAAAAAGATTCGACTTCATGCTTGATTACAACGACATTAAACCGAAGAAGTTTATTATTCTCGATGGCGATCCTTACGAGGTGCTCGAGTCGCACGTCTTTCGAAAACAACAACGCAAGCCGGTTAACGCTACCAAGCTAAAAAATCTAATCACCGGCGGCGTGCGCGAACATTCGTTCGCCGTAAGTGATAAGGTTGAAGAAGCCGGGCTCAACGAGCGCGAGGTCACTTATCTGTTCAGTAAAAAATGCCTGCCTGCCGGTGGGCAGGAATACTGGTTCTGCGAGGCGCAAGATAAAGCCAAGCGATTTAAACTGGAACCGGAAAAAGTCGCCGAGCAAATTAAATACCTTCGACCGAATGTTAATGTCCGACTACTCACTTTCGGCGAGACCGTCCTTGGAATTAAAATTCCGATCAAGGTCGAGCTCAAGGTTAAAGAAGCGGCGCCGGCCGTGCGCGGCAACACCGTGCAGGGTGCCACCAAACAAGTGACGCTCGAAACCGGCTTCGTGGTCAACGTTCCAATGTTCGTTAACGAAGGCGACACGATTGTCCTCAACACCGAGACGGGAGAATACGTGGAGCGAACGCAGTAATAATTATTATTATTCCGTATCTCTACGATCGTAGAGATGTGGCATATTTCAGCCAAACGAAAACCCCAAACAAAGATTTGGGATCTTCGCTTGGGGGTTGGACTATGCACTGACATCGATGAGCTCAAGCGGGCTGATCGCCAACTCGTCAACGCCCCTGTTGTCGTTGTTGCCAACGACAACAAACTTGGTGCCTTGGTACTCGACAACGTCACCAGTCTTGGATTCCGAGTTGATAGTTGGTGGGAGTGCCGGGTGAGGACCAGAAATTTCACCGTCCAAAGTTCGCCCGAAATAGAGGTACGGGATGTTGTGAGCGTCCAAAACTCCCCAACAGTCAAGCAACGGACCGTAGAAATTAGAACCACCAGACTCTGCCCTGTTCTTGATCGCCCGCTCCCTGTTCTCGTAAACTAGCACGGACAAAGGAATTGGCCCCTTGATCGGTTCGACGCAGAAACACTCATTGAACTCTCTGGTGAGACGCTTGCCGATGTCGGTGTTGAGGTCGACAGTGGCAAGTAAGTGCATGAGCAGTTGGTTCTTCGCGCCAATCTGACAAAGGGCTGGCCAATTACGCTGCATGGCAATCTCCTCAATTTACAAAGAAACTAGTTTGGTAACCCAGAAACTCCAGATTTACAAACCAAACACTACCTTTACCCTAGCATGTTTCCAGTGATTTTGTCAAGCGATTTTTGGGATTACTATCGGAAAAGTTAAAAAATGCCTCAATGGAGCTATTTCATCCACTCGTTTTTCGGAATACCTGATTGAAGAATTATGCTTTTCAATGTTCTCGGCTTGAGGGCTTTGCGACCATGAAATTGCACCTGCACTTGTCTCGGGATACCGCCCTGATGACCGAAGTAAAAGTGGTGACTTCCCTCAACATGAGTTAGTGAAAAATTATGTTCTTTTAAAAAATTTACAACGTCATCGAATGTCCAGTTAAAAACTCTCCTAGGCATTAGCGAGCAACTGTGTCCCAAAACTAATTTCTTGATAAGGAGAAGGGATTGGCTTGTTATTGTTTAATTTAAACCAAAGATTTTCATATTCCGAATCCGTAACTTGATTTAAAATATGTGGCCGAGATTTAATTTTTCTGGCCGAGTTGATATAACCGGTAATAGCACTGAATAGATTGTTTACCACTTCCTCCCGAGACTCACCGTCCACAACAATATTAAACTCAAGACCAGCCCCATACCAAACACCGTCTTCTCTAAAGACAATGAAACGAACCTTACCTTTCTGAAGAGTATTTTTGTATTTCATAATCAATTTCGCTCGGGACCGGACTAACTCGAAGAGAAAGGTAACAGGGCGAGGAAGCGGGCGCGTTTAACGGCGATCGTTAGTTTGCGCTGATGCCGCGCGCAGAGACCGCTACGTCGTTTGCCGCTAATCCGTGAATATGGGTCCAGAAACTTCTTCAGTGTTTCCACTTCTTTGTAATCCGGATAACGGATGTTGTTGTTGCAAAAATAACAGTGCTTCATTTTCGTTGATGGGTTTAGGTGACGGTAATTAAAATGGAATATCGTCCGGGTTAATTTCTTCCCCCGGGTATTGGATGGTTTTCAATTCTTCCGGCGCCGGTGATGGACTACCAGCGCTTGGTCCACGGGGCGCGTCGGCGGGAGCACTGCCGGCGCCGGCTTTCGGTCCGAACTGCACGCGATCGGCGACCACTTCCGTGCGGTAACGCTTACTGCCGTCTTGGGCGTCCCAACTGCGAGTTTGCATTCGGCCTTCCACCAAAACCGACTGCCCCTTTTTCAAATACTGATTGACGATCTCGGCCTGTTGGCCGAAAACGACAATGTTGTGGAACTGGGTGTCTTCTTGTTTTTCGCCGTTTTTATTTTTAAATACCCGATTGGTCGCCAAACCGAAAGTCGTGACCTTGATGCCGGAGGGTAGGGCCTTGAGTTCCGGGTCACGCGTTAAGTTACCGATTAAAATCGCTTTATTTAGATACATAGGTTCCGGTGGTTAAAAGTTGTTCAATTTCTTTGTCCATTTCGTCGGTGCTCATAACCGGTTTGTCTGGCGGATTGGCCACCGCTTCGCTAGTTGACGCCTCGTCGGTTCTCTTCTGCCGGTTTTGTAAATGTTTCTCTTGGGCTAAAGCCGCTTGGGAAATTTCGAGGAGAAGAAACCGGATCAACTCCGGAGTTTGGCGGAAGGTGGTCGCTAACTTAACCGCCGCCGCCGGTTGACCGCGGAAACGCAAGGCGCCAAAGTAGCTATCACGAAAAGTCACTCGTTTGTTCTCAATCAGTTTACGAATCGGATAGGAGAGAGACAGTTTCCGCGCTGGCCAATCCCCAACCACTTCCGCATTAACGGCACTAATAACTTGTTTGAGATATTTATTCGTGGCCTCGTCCAATCCCTCGGCGGGAATTAGCGGCGACAAAAGATAACCGATTTCGTAGGTTTTATTATCGGTTTCGGGCTCAATCTCGAGCTCGTCATTGATCGGCTTTTTTTCGTGGTTTTCGCTCATCACTAGGTTGGCTCGATCGTAACATATCGTCAGCCAACGGGCAAACTGACGGCCGGCAAGTTAAAGAAGCGCCGTGCGTTAGCCAGAGTGGCTTCCTCGATCGCGGCTGGGGTTAAGTGACGCAAAATCGCCAACTGCTTAACCACTTCTTCAACATAAACCGGTTCATTCCGCCGGCCGCGCTGTGGCACTGGCGCCACGAACGGACAATCGGTCTCGACCATTAACCGATCGAGGGGCAGCTTTTTAATTACTTCTTCAGCGTCAGCCCTCGGCTGACCCGCCTTGGGCGGGAAGGTGATCACACCGGTAAAAGACAAACTGAAACCCCGATCGAGAAACTGGCTGGCCGTTGACCAGTCACCGGCGAAAAAATGAACATTCGCCCGCAGGTCAACGGCCTGATTTTTAAAATTGGAAAGAACGCCGAGAACTTCGTCGTAGGCCCGACGAATATGAAGCATGAGCGGCTTCTTCACCTTGATCGCCAATTCGATTTGTCGTTCGAAAATTTCGACCTGTCGCCGCCCACTCTCGCTCGATAGGTCAAACTTAGGTTCTCGTGTGTCTAGTCCGCATTCGCCGATCGCCACCACTTTAGGCTGACTGGCTAACTTGGTCAGTTCGGAAAGAATATTGGCCACCTCACTCGGCGCAGGCAAGTCGGTTGGATGAAGGCCGACCGTCGCCCACATCTCCGGGTTCGCTTCGGCTAAAGCCACGGCCGCCTGCGAAGTTTCGAGATCAGTGCCAACGTTGATCACGCCAATCCCCGCGGCCCGCGCTCGGCCAATCACCCGCTCCCGATCCTCGTCAAACTCCGGAAACTGCAAATGGGCGTGAATGTCGATTAGTTTCATCCGTTCGATGATAACATAAAAAAACCCCTGAAATCACGAAAGTGATTTCAGGGTACCTCACATCGCTGTTCACGCTTAGGGATGACAGCTCAAATGTGTTTTCCTGAAGTCAGGATTTTTAACTTCAGTAAGCCTTCTTGATAACGGCCAAGTGGCGAAGCCGGCATCGAAACATTTTTTTATCATCCTTGCGGTTTGGAAGTTCCAAAGTCGATGCGCGCCTTTTCCCAACCTTACCGCAAGAGTCAATTCACCTGGTGGCGGATGAATTAACGGTGTAACTCGTTGCCACCAATCCCTTTCTTGCTTTCGGCCATACGAGTTTTATGGGCGAAAGGAGGAGGGACAAAAAGGTTCAGGATTTCAGGGCTGTACCTCGTGCTTCCCTGAAGATTCGTGCTCGAGTTCCTGCAACCTCTTCTACTTTTAAGTATACATGAGACATTGATTCTGTCAAGTGTTTATTTATGATTGAGTGATCGGGTTACTAAAATACGCCTAAAAACAAGGTTATTTCCGTGGAAATAGCGGTGGGGTCGGTGGCTGATTGATCTTAATACCGTCAATGATTTTTTCAGCGGTTGCCGGCATAAAAGGTTTGAGCGCGACAGCCAGATCGGCCAAACCTTGAACCAGTTTGGCGATGTCGGCGCGGGCGGTGGTCGGATCAGTTTTGATTAAATTAAACGGTTGAGTTTTCTGGATGTAGGCATCGTGGAGACCAATCTGCCGCCAGATTTCGTCCATTGCCTGACTAAACTGATAACCGGCGAGCGGCGTGGTTAAATGACTAAAAGCCGAGATTGATCGGCGTTCGTAGACGAACGGTTGGGATAAATGCGCGCTCGCAAGCGTCATCACCCGACTAACTAAATTACCCAAACCGTTCGCCAGATTGGCGTTGTAACACTCTTTAAATTTTTCCAACGTGACATCAGTATCTTCGAACGGTTGGACGTGACGGAGGAGAAAATAGCGCACCGCGTCAGTGCCGTATTCTTCGACTAGCTTGAACGGGTCAATC
Source organism: uncultured Candidatus Saccharibacteria bacterium (assembly GCA_964360815.1). Taxonomy (GTDB): domain Bacteria; phylum Patescibacteriota; class Minisyncoccia; order Phycocordibacterales; family JACOZG01; genus JACOZG01. Next base: position 20,298 of record CAYHYA010000001.1, read on the forward strand.
ACGTTGCCGAGCGATTTCGACATTTTCTGACCGCCGCTCGTGATAAATCCATGAATCACAATTTGCCGCGACGGTGGCAAACCAACCGACAAAAGCATCGCTGGCCACATTGCCGCCTGCTGACGAAGATTATCTTTGCCGGCAAACTGGGTGACTGGCCACCACTTGTTGAAGCGGTTTTCGTCAGCGGGCCAACCGATCGCGGAAATATAGTTGACGAGGGCATCAAACCAAACGTACATCGTGTGCGCCGGATCGTCCGGTACTGGCACGCCCCACGGTTGCTTGGCCACCGAACGCGAAATGGAAAAATCTTCCAGTCCCCGACCAACAAACTCCCGAACCTCGTTTAGCCGAGAATTCGGCACGACGAAATCTGGCCGTGTTTCGTAAAGTTCAAGCAGTGGTTTTTGAAATCGCGAAAAACGAAAAAAGTAATTTTCTTCGGCAATTAGTTCGAGTGGTTGGTTGGGATGAAGGGGGCAGAGATTGTTCGTGAGTTCGGATTCCGTTTTTTCCAGCTCGCAACCAACGCAGTATTTAAGCTGGTAATCTTTTTTGTAAATATCACCGGCGGCGGCCGCCCGCCGCCAAAATTCTTGGGCCGCGGCGACATGGGCAGGGTCAGTGGTTCGAACAAAGTTGGCGTCCGGCAAAATGCCAAGCATCGGCAATAATTGCTTGAAGCGACCGGCCGTCCGAGTGACGTAGGTCGCCGGATCAAGTCCGGCTTGACTAGCCGCTCGAAAAATTTTTAAACCATGCTCGTCGGTGCCAGTGTTAAAAAAAACTTCCCGGCCAATCAAACATTCGTAACGAACCATCGTGTCAACGAAGACCAACTCCAAAGCGAAGCCGATATGAGGATCAGCGTTAACGTAGGGTAGGGTGGTGGTAAAATAACGCGGCTCAAGCATTCTCGGCAGCGATCCGCTTTCTCTGTTCAAGATCGTTTAACAGTTCCATGAGCAGCGTTGCCGCCGGCACGGCAAGGAGAATACCCAAGAAACCGGCCAGTTTAGCGCCAGTGATTAGAGCCAAAATAACAATGATTGACGGGACCCCGACAATTTTTCGAACCACCAACGGGTAAAGTAAATGATTTTCAAATTGTTGGATTATGATGTAAAGACCGGCGACCAAGAGACCAGTGGCGGCACTCGCCGTAAAACCAATCAAGACGGCCGGCACGGCCGAAAGCACTGGCCCGAAAACCGGAATCAACTCGAAGCCGGCGGCCATCAGGGCAAGAATCAGGGCGTGTTCAATTTGCAAGATGCTTAAACCCAAATAGACAATCACGCCGACCAACAAGCCGAGCAGCATTTGTCCTTGCATCCAACGACCGATCTTTTGTTCGGAACGATGCCAAAGATTGAGAACATATTTTTCGTGGCGGGCGGGAACAATCAAACGCAGAAAGTTCCCCACTCCATCGTCTTGAACCGCTAAATAAAACGAAACAACCACGATCATCACGAAACTGAAAAAGCCACCGAAAACCACGCTGACTGCCTCAAAAAAACCTTTGGATAAACCAGAAAAAGCTCCCTGAATACTGGTTGAGAGGTTGGCGAAATAATTTAAATCCGAAATTTTAGAAATCAAGCCGCCGGGTGCGTTTAAGAAAGATAGCGAGCCAAGTTTGGCTGGTAGGGTAGCGGAGATTTCGATTAAGTCGCTAAAAACCGGAACGAAAAATAACGGCAACAAACTAAACAATAGAGCGAAGACGAGCACATAAACAACGAGCACGGCCGGGACACGCGGCAAACGATAACGTCCCAACCAGCGCACCGCCGGTTCAATCGCCGAGGCGATCACCACCGACAGCAGGATAAGTAACACCAAGTCGCGAAGGTAGTAAAGAAACCAGAACAGGGTCAGCCATAAAACCACCCGGATAATTGAGGCCGAGGTTATGTCGATGGTCATCCCCTCCCGACGAGTTTCCAACATGGCCCAATTCTACTACAAACCGGCCAGCGATGGAAAGACGCTAATTCCCGATTTGGAAAATCCCCGACCCGCCGTAAATCGTTTCGCCGTTGACCACCGTGGAGAGACGGAACCAGTAAGAACCAGGTGTAATCGAGGCGAAAGCCACATTTTTACTACCAGTGTTCTGATTTAAGGAAGGAGTAAAATTACTAACTAATTGGTTATTGGGCGTCATCAGTTCGACTCGAATTAGATTGCCATTGGGGACATTACTTGATGTCCAAGTCACCATTTTGGGCGAATCGGCCTGACGCCAAAGATTGTTCGCCAACGGGGCTGTCACATTGATCGAGGCGGTGGTTTGAGCTGGCGGCGGATTAGTACACTGGGTCGTATTGAGAGTGCAACTACCACTACAAATTAGAGAACCGAGAGAGTAACCATAAGAACCGCAAGTCAACGAACCGAAATTGTTGCCATCACATTGTTCTCCACCTTCAATTAAACCGTTACCACAAGTAGTCGCGGGCGGCGGCGGAACGGAAGTCGGAGCGGCGGTAAATTGGAAAATCCCCGACCCGCCGTAGATGTTTTGCCCGTTAACGACAGTGGAAAGACGGAACCAATAGGCGCCAGTCGGCAAACTGGAGTTGGTCAAACGACCAGACTCAACGCCGTCGTTTGCGGTAGTGAAATTAGAAAAACCAGTGGCCGGCTGATTGTTGGGGGTCCAGAGCTCAACCAAAATCGTGTTGCCGTCTGGAATGTTTGTGTCCGACCAATAAATCACCGGTCCGTTATTCACCGTCCATGAGCTGTTAGCCGGCGGCGAAGACACATTGATCGTGACGGGACCAGGAGGAATCGGAGGTGAGGGTGGTGAAGTGAAATCGTTGCCGGTACTACCGCTTGCCGGCAGACAACTGTTCGAGAGTAAGTTGCCGTTCGGGCAAACAGAAGTCGAAGAGGGTGAACTGGCGGTAATGGTGAACCAGCGACTCCAACCGGTGATGGTCTCGCCGTTAACCGTAGTGGTGATTCGGACGCGATATTGGCCCGGCGCGGGCTGACTGTTCAAAACAAGGTTCTGCCGGCCGTCGTTTATAGTATTGAGAACACTTGTCGCACCGGTAAATCTATCGGCCGAATTTAAAACTCGGACATCAACTAATGTTTCTGGCGGTAGGTCTTGACTCCACCACCGTACCGGCAATTCCGATCCGGCTTCATAACTACCACCGCCCGGTACCGTGACGGTGATACTGGAGGTGGTGGTGGAATTATTAATGCTGGTTGAAATTCGTTGACCGATTGCTTGTCCCTGTAAAACTAGCAACTGTTGTTGAAGTTGGGCGATCAAAGCATTGAGCTGGCTGATCAGTTGTTGCAAATAAGCCGCTGAGATGTTTTGCGTCTGCGCTTCGACTGGAGGTAAATTGATAAAACCGATCGAGACGATAATTAATAAAAGACTAACAAAAACAAACCTTGATTTTCTATTCATGGTCCCAATTCTACCCCCCCCCTGAATTAGCGGGCAAGGTGGAATGTTGACAACCGAAAATCGGTCGAGTATGTTTATGATATTATCATATTAAATTATAGTACTATGTCTACCTTATCCGTCCCCCTGTCGCCCACCCAAGAAGAATTTATCAAGAACATGGTCAAATCCGGTGCGGCGGCCAACAAGGCCGACGTGGTGCGCAAGGCCCTTAAACTGCTGGCCGAAGAAGAGGCCGTGATGACCGTGCTCAAGGCCGAGGAAGAATTTCGTCAGGGTAAATATTTCACCGGTGACCTAGAAAAAATCATTAGGAAATTTCCCGGCTAATGAACTACTATTACGCGCCGTCATTCTTAAGGCAACTTAAAAAACTTGATCCAGCCATTCAAGCTGAAGCCATCGAAAAAATAAGTTTATTTAAAACCGGGGACTATGGTCGGCAACTAAAAGTTCACAAGTTAAGTGGTTGGCTAAATGATCGCTATAGTTTTTCTGTTGATTATCGCGTTCGAATCGTTTTCACCTACGTACACAAAAGAAAAGGTATCCTTTTTGTCGCAATCGGTGACCACGACGTGTACAAAAACTAGCTTAAGCGTTTGGCCAGTTCATTAATTGGCACTCGTTCTTGTTTTCCGGTGTCGCGATCGCGCAGGGTCACCGTGTCGTCATCGAGGGTTTGAAAATCAATGGTGAGACAGGCCGGAGTACCAATCTCGTCCTGACGGCGATAGCGCTTGCCGATGTTGCCATGGTCGTCCCAAGCAAGCGCCGGTTGTTCTCTTTTAAGGGCGGTGTAAACGGTTCGGGCTTTGGCCACCAACTCCGGCTTATTTTTCAAAAGCGGAAAGACGGCCGCTCGAACCGGCGCGAGGCGCGCCGGCAAACGGAGAAACGTTCGCGGTTCGCCCCCCAACTCATCTTCGGTATAGGCGCTGACGAGCACGGCTAAAATGGCGCGGCCGACCCCAAGCGAGGGTTCGATCACGTGCGGCACAATCTTTTCGTTGGTTTCTTGATTTAAAAAAGAGAGGTCAACACCACTCGAAGTCATGTGGCTTTTCAAGTCGTGATCAGTGCGATAGGCCAAGCCAAATAATTCTTTCTGGCCAAATGGAAACTCAAACTCGAAATCAACCGTTCGCTTGGAGTAATGGGCGCGATCGCCGTCGGTAATTTCTAGCTCGTGGATTTTTTTTGGATCAATTCCCACCGCCTCAATAAAACGCCAGATCTCCTTTTGCCACATCTCGAACGCGCCGCGCCAATCTTCCGGTTTAACGAAATATTCCACCTCCATTTGTTCCAGCTCGCGAACTCGAAACAGGAAATCGCGAGGCGCGATTTCATTTCTAAAGGCCTTGCCGATCTGGGCGATACCGAAAGGTAATTCCGGATGAAACGAGTCGACGATATTTTTAAAATTAGTAAAAATCCCCTGCGCCGTTTCCGGACGAAGATAGGCCAAAGAAGATTCGTCTCGGGTGGCACCGAGATTCGTTTCCAACATCAAATAGAACTGTCTCGCTTCACCCAACTTCCCACCACAGTCCGGACATTTTTCCGAGTCGGTTAAATGGTCGGTGCGAAAACGTCGTTGGCACTTTTCGCATTCAGAAAGCCGGTCGGCAAAACCGCGAGCGTGGCCACTGGCTTGGAGAACCTCCTGCTTAGTGACGATCGCCGAATCAAGACCATACATTTCCTCTCGGTCGGTGACAAACTGCTTCCACCACAATTGGGTTAGGTTGTTTTTGAGCGAAAGTCCATATGGTCCGTAGTCAAAAAAACCGGCCAGCCCACCGTAGATATCCGCGCTCGGATAGATAAACCCGCGCCGTTTACACAGCGAGACTATTTTTTCCAATAATGACTGGTCAGAAGTAATCATGGGGCCACACGGTCGTCACCGAAATTAAATTCCGGATCGTTTAATAATTTGGTGTCGAGCGCCCGGCGCTCGTAATTAAGAACCTGTCCGGTGTAGCCGTCAATACCCGTAAGCGTTGAGGCCGTAACCAGAACCGGCGCCTGACTGATCTGACTAACGCTCGGTTTCAGGGCTACCTGAAAAGCCAGTTCGCGGGCGGCCGACGACACACCTCGACCGGCCTCGACGGTCTCGAGATCCCAAGTCACCTCGCCGGTAGCTTCGTTGAAACTGACTTTTTCTGTGGTTGGACTGATTAGGCCAAGCCAACGAACGTAGGTTGGTAGGGTCGCCTTAACCGTGGCCTCGTGAACAGCATTCGAAGAATTGACCACCGACCAAACAATGGCATAGCTCGTTTCTAGGCCCACGCGTGGCGGCAACGGGCCGGTATTCACAAACGGGCCGTTCCGACGTAAGACCTCGGCGGCCAGTTGGAAAACCGAATTAACTTTGATCCGTTGATTGATGCTTGAGTCCACCGGCTCGTCCGGCAAACCGGTGGCGATTTGTCGGCCGGTAAAGCGAAAGGAAAAATTGATGTTAGGATTTTCTATAATTGATCGTTGGTTGTCATTACCAATTAACGGTTTAGTGGAAAAGGTGAAGCTCGCTTGACCGGTGGCTCCCGGTGCTAGTCGTGCTAACGCTGATTTAGTCCCGCGATGCCAAACGATTTTGTCTTCCGACGACTGATAAAAACCGTCAGCGACATTCACCGAGCGTTCGTCGAGTACGGCACCATCAATTAAAACCTCGATGCGCCCATCAATAATTTCGGTTGGCAGATTGTTGACCCAGGATAAATCGAGCCGCAACAAGTCGCCACTCGAAGTCGTTCGGTCGCCGCTTGCCGCTTGACCGTTAACCGTTACCGCCAAACCAACTTGCGGTCGTTTGATCGTCACCGGTTGAAACAATTCATCGTAAACCAGGTCAAGTTCCTCTTCCGTGGCACCGGTTTTAACCGAGCCGACAGAAAAGCGAAAAGACTTTGAATCGTCCTGCTGACCATCAAGCGCGCCAACGAGCACAATTTTCTTTTGGCCGCCGGCCAGTAATTCTCCGAGGCGCCAAAAATTGTGGTTGGCCGCCGGCGCGGGTGTGGCGTTTTTGAAAGTAAAGCCCGGCGGGTAATCGGCTCGCAAAGCGAGATCTTTGACCGGGGAAGTTGAGTTGGCCAAAACTTCAAGCGTCAACGTTAAGGGTTGACCGGCATTGACCTCGGCTGGCGAATCGATCGCCAAGGAAACCGGCGAATCAGTAATCAGATAGCGATACAGAAAAACCTTGTCGAAAATGGCGTTGGAATCAGCCAGACGATATTCGGCGGTAACTTTTATTTCTTGTTCGGCTTCTTTCTCACCAAAAACCACGGCTCGAATATCTTGACTAATCACCGCCCCGGGTTTGATCGTGCCGAGCGCCCAACGCTCGCGAGTTAAAACTTTGGCTAGGTCGGTCGCCGCGCGCGTCCCGGCCGGATATTCCACCACCAAATCAACCGCCTGAAGAGCGGCGGTGTTGTGATTGCTGACCAAAATTTGTAACGACAGAGTTTCACCTGCGGCCACGGTTTTTTCGCCGGCGACGGTCAGATCAACATTGGCTGAAGAGACCACGTTGCTGCCATGATAAAAAATGTAAGTTGCCGTCCCCACCGAACCAAGAAAGAACGCTAGCGCGATCAAGAAAATAAGGCGGAGAAAAAATGAGCGACGGGGAGGCGAAATGCTTTCTGCTTGTGGTGAAGACTGATCGCTCGACCAATCCGGGACAGCGGTGTCGGCCCGGCTAGACGACAGGGCTGATCGCCGAAGCGGCACTGGTTTGTCGCCCAGAGCATACAGTTTACGCTTAAAGCGCTCGATTCTTTCTTCGCCCCCGTTTAGCATTTGACGTATTATATCACAGCCCTCGACCTAAAGATGGCTATGATAAAGCGCTTGTTCAATCAGCTTCGCCGTCAGTTGACGATGTGGAGTAAATTTCGCGAGCGCCAACTTCGACCAAGCGGTTGGTGGAACGAATGAATCAAGCTGTTTCGCCCCGGGCCAATAACCAAGAACTCCGAGCAGGCGCAGGGTAGCGACAAGTTCGTAATTTAAAACATCCTCCGGCGATAACTGTTGCTTGGTTAAAAAAACTAAGGCCTGTTCTAATTCCCGATAAACCCTCGGTCGTCGCCCCTCGGCGACCACCAACCGGCCAAGCAAGTTAAGTAGGGCGACAAACTTAACGTGACGTTCCCGAACTAGTCCGGAGGCGTTCAAGAAAAATTCGTCCGGCTCGGCATGAATTAGCCGCCAACCCATTCGACCGGCGACCAAACCCAGACGAACCGGTCCAAGATACTGAAGGGTGTAACGCAGTTTTGATTTCAATTCCCGAACACTAACCGCGAGGGCCGTGACCCGACCAAGACGACTAGTGAATAAATCAAACAATTGATTCGACTCACCCACCGCGCGGCGGTTCAAAATAAAACCCTCGGTTTGATAGAGGTGGCGAGACAAGTTATTAGGTCGGCTTGATGATTTCTAAATCGAAAACCGGCGTGGCGGTCGTTTCCGCTGTTTCCTTGTCGGCCCGAACAATTTCGATCTTCGAAAGCGTGGCCGTTTGCCAAAGAAATGACTCGGCGGCCTTGATCAGTTTTTCGCCCGAAGTACTCGTCGTCACTCGCAAGCTAGCCAACTCGCCAGCCAGTAATCCAGATTTTTTTCGCTGATCCTGAATCTGTCGAACGAGTTCTCGTAAATCGCCCTCGAACTTTAGTTCTGGTGTGAGGGTGGTGTCTAGCTCAACCGTCGCCGCCAAATCATTTTGCCAAACCACTTCCTTAACATTAACTTCATCTTTGATTAAACTGATTAGCTCGTCGGTCAAATCGGGAGTGACTCCCCTGACGGCCAATCGAGCCAACGGTTGCCTGATCTTTATTCCGGCTTTAACCCGCGCCTCAAGAGCCAAAGATGCTAACTGACGAACCTGTGCCATGTCGTTCAAAAGTTTTTCGTTCGCTGTTTCGCCAACAGTGGTTGTTTTATTTTTTTCGAGATTAGGCCAATCGGTTAGATGGACGCTGGTTGGGTCAGTGGGGTAACGAAGTTTCTGGTAAATTTGTTCGGCGAGAAACGGCGTCAAGGGAGCGAGTAAACGAGACAGTCGTTTAAGAATCTGCCCGAGCGCGAGCGAAGCGTGTTGGCGCTCGGCCGGTGAGCCAACGCGGAAACGATCTCGTGACCGCCGCAAATACCACTGCGACAGATCAGCCACAAACTCACGCAAGGCGCGAGCGGCGGCGGTGATCTCGTAACGTTCGAGTCCCCGCGTGACTTCAACCGTTAAACGATCCAGCAACAAATTAATCCACCGATCGAGCACCGGGGTTGCCGCCCGATCGGGCGGCTTGACGGTTTCAAGTTCAAGGTCAACTGGATAAAGTTCGTAGAAAGATAAGACGTTGGTGATTGGGTTTATAAATTTCTTAACCACCTCAAAAACGGTTTGCTCGTCGAAGTTCTTCGACTCGCCGGGTTGATTGATGCTATACATCCAAAAACGCAAAGCGTCGACACCGTATTTGTCTATCATTAATTGCGGATCGACCACGTTGCCGACCGACTTAGACATTTTCTTACCGGCCGCGTCCAAAATGTGCCCCAGGCAAACGACGTTTTTGTATGGCGTTCCGCGGTCAAGAATCACGCCAATCGCGAGCAGGGTGTAAAACCAGCCACGAGTTTGATCAATGGCTTCGGCAATGTAATCGGCCGGATAAAGAATTTTGTCGGGGGTAGAAATTTGGGAAGCGAGCGGCATGGCGCCGGAATCAAACCAAACGTCCAGCACCTCGGGCACTCGTTTAAGCACTTGGCCACTTTCACTAACCAGTTCGAGCTCGTCAATAAACGGCCGGTGCAGATCAAGTTCATAGTCGGCGTTGTGCGGGAGTGGGACAAAGGGAATTTCTTTCACCTCGGCATTATTCAACCATAAATCTCTCGAGATCTGCCCACTTCTCTCGTCATCGGCTCCTTCTGTCACCATCATGAGGGACTCGTAGGTGATCGCATGACCAACAATCAGGATTACTTCGTTGGCGTGTTTTTTCTCTAAATCATAAATAAAACTACCGAAACGCCGCTTGGCCTCTTTTAAACTTTCTCCGTCGGAAGGAATAGCGGTGAAATAATCGGGTACACCAACTGACCAATTATTAAATTCCGAGCTTGGTTTATCGCTATAAATTCCGAAATCATATTCCCGCAAACGGTTATCAAAAATAATTTCGGTCGGATTAAATTTAAGCTCTCTTACTACCAAATCAGCCGTTTCGCGACAGCGCACCAGCGGCGAAGAAAAAATTTTCGTGACACCGAGTTTACGTAATTGATCAACACTTGCTACGACCTGCTTTTTCCCTGTCTCGGTTAGGTGGTAAAGAACGTGCTCGTTGTTTGTGAATAAGTCTTTTACCTGATGCTCACCTTCCCCATGACGCATGACCAAATACCGATTGCCCGAACGTTTCGTGTGGGCTTTAAGTTCGGCGAGTGATCCAATCACCACCCTTTCTTGACCATCAGTCGATTGCCAAACCGGTAAAGGCGTCCCCCAATAGCGTTCGCGTGAAATCGCCCAATCTTTAACCTCCGTTAACCACTCGCCAAAGCGGCCATTTTTTATATGTTCCGGCACCCAATTAATTTTTTGATTTTCGGACAACAATTTTTCTTTGAGGGCCGACATCTTGAGGTACCAGGAATCGCGAGCGTAGTAGATCAGCGGGGTTTTACAACGCCAACAAAAAGGATAGGTGTGGACGATGGACTCGGCTTGGAAAAGTTTCTGCTGGTGCTTTAGTTCGGTGACGATAAGTGGGCTAGCATCATTAACCAATTGGCCAGCCCACAATTTGACCTCCGGCTTAAAACGTCCGTCTTCGGCCACCAGATGATATTTCGGCAAACCAACCGCCGTGCCGAGCGCGAAATCATCCACACCATACATCACCGCCGTATGGACAATCCCGGTCCCCTCCTCGGCCGACACGAAGTCGGCCGGATAAATTTGGAAGGCGTTGGGCAATTTATTTTTTTCGGCGGGCGGCAAATTATCGGCCAGAGACGAGAAAAGAGGGTGGTATTTCTGGCCAACCAATTCTCGACCAGGAACCGTCGAAATAACTCTAACCGTTTCGGTGGTAAATAATTTAGAAACAAGACTGGCGAGTAAAATATATTTGCTGTTCGCCGCCTGAACCAGCGCGTATTCCAAATTCGGATTAACCGCCAAAGCGACGTTGCCGGGCAGAGTCCACGGCGTTGTGGTCCAAGCCAAAAAATAAGTCCCCGGGTCGTTGACCAATTCAAACTTAACGTAAACCGCCGTTGCCGTGACTTCGGTATAACCCTGGGCCAACTCGTGACTCGAAAGCGCCGTCCCGCAACGCGGACACCACGGAACCACTTTGTAATCTTGATAGAGCAGGCCGCGGTCGGCCGCGTGTTTAATGATGCTCCAAACCGACTCGATGTATCTCGGTTCATAGGTGACGTAGGGATGATCTTGGTCAATCCAAAAACCGATTCGTTCGGTAAATTGCCGCCAGTCGGTTAAATATTTCCAAACGCTGTCGCGACAACGCTGGTTGAAGGCGACGAGACCATACTGTTCAATCTCTTTTTTTGATTTCAGGCCAAGCTGTTTTTCGACTTCGAGTTCAACCGGCAAACCGTGCGTGTCCCAACCGGCGCGCCGCGCCACCCGATAACCCTGCATCGTGCGAAAGCGCGGAATAATATCTTTGAACGCCCGGGCTTCGATGTGGTGGATCCCGGGCCGACCATTGGCCGTCGGCGGCCCTTCATAGAAAACGAAGTCACCCCGCGGCGCGGATTTTGTCAGTGACTGTTCAAAGATTTTATTCTCCCGCCAAAACTGAAGAATGGCTTCTTCTTTTTTAGCTAAATCTGATGGTTCGTTATTTTTTGGTTCGATCATTAACGAACGCATGCTAGCATTTTTTTACGCGACAAAAAAGCCCCCGCGTGATGAGACGCGAGGGGCAAAAATCAATCAAGGTTCAACCAAGGAAGGTCAACGTGACAAAAAGGCAAAAGCCACGCGGTTTTGGTCATCGTGATCAAAAGAACCCAAGGACACGGTCATTGACTCTGCGCCCTCTCTTCCGTCAATCACTAAAAGATGGAGCGGGTTTTCGTTCACGACGACGATCCGAGATAGACCGCATTTCAACAAACTTTCGTTAGAAATTTCCAGACGGAGATAGCAAGCGGCCTCAAGCGGTAAGGGCTTTCTGTTCTTTTGATTTTTCGTCAAAAGAATAACGTCGTCAAAAGAAAAAGATTCTTTGGGTAAACTCAAACCGCAAGCCGTTACAATGTCTACCGCATATCCGACCCCGTTTGTTGGACAAAAATCTTCCGACCGAAGAACGCGGAGCACATCGCCACTCAACGTAAAACCATTCTCATTGAGATACTTGAGCAACCCTTCCCCAGTAATTCCCCTTGACCGAATACTGTAACCAAATATTTCTGAGCGACGGTAATCATATCGTTGTTTCTCCCCCACGCGAGATCACCTCCTTTCTTTTTTTAATTAACCAATCCGACCAAATAACTAGCACGAATAGCCAGACGGGTTAATTGTTACATCTCCTCGGGAATTGGGATGGCCAAAAGACCCAAGCCGTTTTCAAGCACTTGGGCCGTGGCCTCGGTTAAGGCCAAACGGTAAGACGCCCCCGAGTCGGAATCAATAATCTGATTTGCGGCGTAGAAAGTGTTGAACACCGAAGCCAGTCCCAACAGATAACTAACAATCTGTTGCGGCGCATAAGTGGCGGCCGCGCGCGCGGCCGTTTCGGGAAAACGACCAAGCCAACGTTCCAAAATAATTACCGCGTCAGTGGAAGCATTAACAAACGTGGCCGTTAGACCACGCGACGCGGCCTTCTTCAGCACGGCCCGCGCCCGAACCAGAGTGTATTGCAGATAAGGACCCGAGTCCCCGGCGAGCGACAAGGCGTGATCCGGATCAAAAATAATATCCTGTCCGGGAGCTTGTTTCAAGATCCAATACTTAATCGCCCCGAGCGCCACTCGTTCCACGGTCTCGCTTCGAATCTTCTCCGCCAAGTCACGTCCAACCATCTTCGCCTTCACCAGTGTCGCGACCTCCTCGATCAAACCCTCGCCAGTGATCACATTACCGGCTCGTGACGACATTTTACCAGTCGCTAGACGCAACAGGCCATGACTCAAGTGTTTGGTTTTCGCGCCAACCGCCGGCGCAATCAAGTTTAAAACTTTCAACACCACGGCAAAATAGGCGTTCTGTTCGTTAGCCGTAACGATCAGCGACTGATCCAATTCCGGTTCGAGAGTAAACTTTTCAGTATTCAAACCCAAATCCTTTGCTTCGTAAGTCGGCAAACCAAGAGCGTTAATGAAAACCCGCGTATGCAAACCATCCTTCTCACCACGGAAAATTATTGCGCCGTCCGTGCCTATTTCAAAAACACCTTTCTCGCGCCACCTTTCAACCAATTCTTGACCAAGCGGCGCGACGACACTTTCCAGAAAATAGTAATCGAACGCGGTGCCAAGTCGATGATAAATTTCTTCGAAATGAGCCAGGCTGACCTTCTTCCCTTGATCGTACAGTGCGTTGATCGCCTCGTCGCGGCGTTCAAAAATAACTTTATTCAGAGTTTCGATCGCGATTCGGGCGGCGGGATCAGTATCGTAAGCTTGACTACCACGCGCGTAGGCCTCGCCCCAACCGCGAATGTCCTCCGGCGGCTGCGGCAATAATCTCGCCGCCCAGATGGCTTTGGCCACATGCAGACCAACATCACCCTGATAACAGGCCCGTTTAACCTTCGCCCCTTGCCACGACAGAAGTCGTGCGATCGCTTCGCCGATCGCGTTCGACATCAGGTGGCCGATGTGAAATTCCTTAAACGGATTCGGGTCGGTGTACTCAACCATTATTTTCTGGTTGGCCAAAGTCGTGCCCCGACCGTAATTAGTTTTTTCCTGAATAACTTTTTTAATTTCTCCGCTAAAAAAATCTTTGGTTAAACGGAAGTTAATAAACCCCGGGCCGGCCGGCTCGACCGTGGCCACCATAGTGGGTAATGATTTTTTTAGTTCGACGACAATCGTTTCGGCCAACGCGCGCGGCGCACGCTGGCCGGCTTGGGCCAAAACTAGAGCCACGTTGCTTGAATAATCGCCGTGACTTAAATCGGCGGTCGGCCCAAGCCAAAAGTCGGCCACCGCGAGACCGAGCGCGGCAAGAGCTTGATTAACTTGTTGGCGCAAAATTTCTGTCATGATTATTTTTTAGACGGTTTTAACAGTTTCGCCACTCGCCGGTAAACCAATTCGTGAATGACCTCTTTTGGTTTAACCTGATTGTCTTGCTGACACTCAATTTTATACCAATTATTGTAACGTTTAATAATACCGGAAGCATTTTTTTGCGATTCGACCAAGTGCTTGAGATTGTCTTCGGCCACATCGCGGCGACCTTCGGCGTAGCGTTTTTTAAAAGCCAATAATTTGTTCTTCAATAATTCCTGACTCAAAGCAACCGACAAATGAAGATATAAAATCAGGTCGGGGCGCGGAATTTTAAAAACTTCGTATTCCATTTTTTCGAGCCAATGGAGAAAAAGTCGGCGATCGGCTTCGTCGGTGATTTTACTTCCCTGGTGAATCTGGTTGGCGCTAACGTAGCGATCGGCCACCACCGTATAGCCGGCGGCCAACCAGCGGCGGATTTGGCCGCTTGACTCAAAACGGTCGGCGGCATAAAGCACCGAGGCGACATGCGGATCCATTTCGATAAAGTCACCGTATTTACCCGAAAGATACTCGCCGAGCAGTTTGCCGAAAAAGTTTTTGTAATAATTAGGAAACTCAACCGCCTTAGCCTTCTTCCCCTCGCGCCGCAAGCGTTGGACGAGTAGCGCCGCCTGGGTTGCTTTACCCGTACCATCAATCCCGTCAATGACGATAAATTTACCTTTGGCCATTTTTAAGCTGAGAATTTAAAATTCGGTTGATTCGTCTGGCAATTGAGATCATGTCTTTTTCCTTTCGACCGCGCGTAGTTTCAGCAGCCGTTCCAACCCTGATACCCGACGGATCGACTGGCGAACGAGTGTCGAAAGGAATGTTATTCTTATTAACAATAATACCGTGTTGCTCCAATAAGTCACTCGCGACCTTACCCGACAAGCCCCGACCGTCCTGCCAAGTATCAACGAGAAGTAGGTGGGAATCCGTGCCACCGGTCACCAAGCGGAAGCCACCGCGCGATAATTCCTTGGCCAACACTTTAGCATTTTTTACCACTTGACGGGCATACTTCTTAAAGGCGCTAGTGCTGGCTTCCTTCAGCGTCACGGCCACCGCGGCAATCTGATTTAAATGCGGACCACCCTGAAGACCGGGAAAAACCGCTTTGTCTATTTTTTTGTTTAGTTCACGCGCGTCAATTTTTGAGAAAATTAAAGCACTGCGCGGGCCGCGCAAAGTTTTGTGGGTCGTCGTTGTCACCACGTCGGCAAACGGAAACGGTGACGGATAAACCCGGCCAGCGACCAAGCCAGCGAGATGCGACAGGTCAACCAACAAGATCGCGCCAACGGTGTCGGCGATGGTGCGGAATTTCTGCCAGTCAATAATCCGCGGATAGGCGGTGTAACCGGCGACGATGAGTGCTGGCTTTTCCCGCGCGGCCAGCGCGCCGATTGCCGCATAATCAAGTTGTTCCGTTTGACGATTAACGCCGTAATAAACCGGCGACCAAAACTGCCCGGTGATAGAAACCTTGTGTCCGTGCGTCAAGTGACCGCCATGATCGAGTGCCAACCCCATGATTTTGGCGCCGCGTGGCACGAGACCTAAATACACCGCCAAATTAGCCGGCGAACCGGAAAGTGGTTGCACGTTCACCGCCCAATCGCTACTTTTCAAACCGAAAAGTTTTAGTGCTCGCGCTTGGCAAAGTTCTTCAATTTGATCAACAATTTTATTGCCGCCGTAATAACGGCGGCCGGAATAGCCCTCGGCATATTTGTTCGTTAGCTCCGAACCGAGCGCTGTTAACACGTCTTTGGAAACATAGTTTTCCGAGGCGATCAAATTGATAACTCGCTTTTGTCGCCCCCGTTCGGCTTTAATTAAACGTTCAATTGGTTTATCCAACATTGGCCATAAATTAGCATAAAGAAGATAAAGCCCCAACCGTTCGCGGTTGGGGCTTTAATTAGCCGGAATTAGCGATCAAAATGGGAGCTAGGCCGCTCCCGTTCCAAACTGTGATTGTTCCAGAACAAGAGTACCACAATCACACGGACACCGACGACACTCCGGACAACCCGGAAAATATCTAGTTTCGATGGCCTGATTCAGATCAATTCTGATCAAGTTGGCCAGTGATAAGAGCCAACTAATGACATCTGCACATTCAAGGGCGTAGTTCATTTCAAGATGATCAACCGACAAACCGGGAAAAATGTCGGCCCCACCGACAATGGCTCCCATCTCGCCAATTTCCATAAAAATACGGTTCAAGCAAACCGTCACTCCTCCAGATTGATGGTTTGCTAAGCCATAAATATTTTCCAGTGCCACCTGCGATTCACGCAGAGTGCGTCCATAAAGTCGACCGTTTTCACTATCAACACACCAATCTTTTCTATTGAAGCGCAGATCTCTTGGCGGACGATCCTTGGGACATTCACAAGGACGCTTACCACAATAACTACACGCCGATCCAGACCACTTGAAGGCGAATGCCTCCGGCAAGGGTAGATCGTCAAAATAATTGGCGACCGCCATTAACCAGGCAAAAACATCGGCCAGACAATAAGCAGTGATACCGTGTTGATCTTTTCTCAGTGTCTCACCTAGTTGTCGACACGCAACAAGTAAACGAGTAAACCTCTTTTCCAGGGAAATAAAATAGTTGTTCCGTCGACCGTAGATACGACGAAAATGCGCCTGCCATTCAGCGAGAGTTCGATTCACGATGGTTCTCCTTTTCTTATTTTCTTTTCAAACAACAAAAACCAAACCAGCTTTCAAGCTAACCCTGTTTGATCGAAAACGCAAGTCTGGTTACTTCTTCTCCGCGATCGTCTGGCGGCCACGACGGACGTCCCAGTCGTCCGGATCGAGATCGGAATAAAGTTTCAATTTAGGAAAGCGGCGAGCGAGAAAGTGGTGCATTCGGTGAGCCAGACGACGGAGCGTTGGATGAACCATTTTCCCCGAACGTAGTTCGGTCACATAAACCGCCGCCGGTAAGCCGTAAGTGACCCGGCCGGAGATGTTGAAACCCATCGCCAAATAATACTGCCGGAGTTCGGGCGGTGCTTTCAGTTTGGCCACGACTGATTTTTGATCACGGATTAGCTTTTCGGCTGTCCGCCGCGCTTCCATCGGCAACTGGTCGAGATACCACTGATTGAAACCAAAACGAGGCGTCAAAAGCGGCATCCGGCAAACACCGTGGCGATGGCGTTGGAGATCGCGGAAAGAACCGAAATCGAGCAGGAAATCAAACGTGCATTGGCCAAGCTCGCTGAAGAAATGGGGTAGATTGGTTTTACCTGGTCGTCTGGTTAAGAGATCGTGATAACGATCAAGTTCCGAATTTTTGATGTTGGTTTTAGCGTGCCAATCACCGGTGTAATTTTTCTCCAAATAATAGGTGCGGCGATCGCCAAGATACTGCCAATATTTTTCCTGTTCCGGATAGAGTTTGTGACCAAAACTGGACTGATACTTTTTCTGCAACTCCCCGTGAATCAGCTTCGCCACCGCCTGTACCTCGGGCAAGGGCCAGTGACGAAGCAGGGCGAGCTTGTCCCAGGCCTGACGAAGGTTGGTGTGCCAAGACAGTTGAGTAGTAATACCAGCTGGCAAAAAACCGCGTAAGCTGTCGAAGGTTCGGGCCTTGATCGCCCGTTCGTAAACCGGCTCGTCTTCCGCCGGCTGGCGCGGATATTTCAGCCGGAGATGTTGGGCGACAATCTCTTGGTTCTTGGTATAAAAATCTCGCCATTTTTCCAAAACTGATTTCGAAACGGTCGTTTCAAGCGGATCAATCATGGCTTGTTTGGATAAATCAATGTAGCGCGAGCTGGTTTCCTGGCCGGAATAAAGCGGCCAATCTTGAAGTGCCTTGGCCGCCAACATGGAAACGCCTTCGACGAAAAGTGTGGTCGAGCCACAGTCGGCGATGGAAGCGTGGCCGTAACCAACATAATATTTTTCCATGAACTTACCCGAACCGCTCTGGCGCACCTTCGCGACGTGCTGAACCACCGACTCGGCCGAGCGCGAATAGAGCGCCTGCATCATCGCCGTGTCCTCCGGATTAAACTCGTCGTAGATGAAAATTTTCATGCTCATCTCTTATTCTAACTAGATCGAGCCAAAAGACAAAGAACGCAAAAGATGCTGGCGTATTTTGTGTCCACGACAATGCTTTAGCACACCTAGATACGAAGTAAGATTGGCGGGAGTGATCTCGTCCCGATCCAACCGCCGTAAAATGCGCCTTTTGGTCCGCGTTCGCAAAACTCGATAATGCGGCCGGGCGACGTACCCCAGATAATCAATTCCTTGGTGCAACTTACGAATGATAATTTTGTCGGGATGCAAAGAAAGATTTAATTTGTTTTTCAAAAAATCAGAAATTGGCCAAATCAGGTTTTCTAAATAATCACGGCTTTGATGGACGATGACAAAATCATCACAGTAACGCAGGTAATATCTGGCCTTAATTTCGTGTTTAATAAATTGATCAAGTTCGTTGAGATAAATGTTGGCAAAAAGCTGACTGGTTACATTGCCCAGCGGTAAGCCACAACCAGGGATGATAGCGAAGCTCTCAACGACCGATCGAATTAGAGTGATAACACGGCTATCACCGATTACCTTTTCAATCAATGACAACAAGATAGCATGATCAATATTATCAAAAAACTTTTGAACATCACATTTTAAGGCGTAGCTTTGTGAATGATAATTACCACTGATCTTGCGAACAAAGGATTCTAGACGACTTACTCCACGATGCACTCCTTTGTTGAAGCGACAAGAATACGAGTCGTAAATAAAATGCCGATCAAAAAAATGGTACAGTCCACGGAAAAGTGCTTGGTGTAGAACTCGGTCGAGCACCGGGGCCTTGTGGATATGACGTATCTTTGGGTCCCGAACGTAAAAAGATTGGTAGGAGGAGGGATGGTAAGCGTCGGAGACCAGATCAGCATGAAGTTTAAACAAATTATTTTCTAAATCGAACCCGAACTCCAAAACTTTGATTTTTTTGATTTTGCCGCGCTTGAATTCTCGCCAGGCATTGAGTAAATTAGACAGCGACACAACATGCTCCCACAACGACCAAGTAGACCCCCCCCCAACAGATTTCCTTGCCAATTGTTCATCAGTTAGGAGAATTATATAAGCATGTTTACCAAATTGGAAAGAAATTAAGTAAGGGCGACAAACTCGGCGTTTGGTCTAAAATAGAAATAGTGTGTTTGGAATGTCTTGAATTATCGATCACGGCCAGCTTGTTGCCATTAACATCAAAAACAGAGCCGCTTCGGCGATTAGGGTTAAAAATAGAAGTGATGAAAAGGTTGATTAGGTTGTGTTGCGAAATTAAGATCATTGAAGATCGGGTTTATTTATGTTTAACTCAACCGTTACAGGAAATTTCCAAGATGACAGCTGGCTGGTACAAATACGCCAACCAAAAAGAGCGCCCTTAAGACGCCCCGTTTTGGTAACACTACCTCACGAGTCCGACCATTCGGGTTGGCGTCGTCGCGATTCCACCAATTGATCTTGAACTGTCTATCGTTCCAGTTGGCGTAGACGGCCTTGCCATCAGAGTTACGCGAACTCGCGTAGTATCCTTTCCCATCCATTCCACCGGCAATCTTAAAGTAAAATTGCCTGCGTTGATCCCGTGGTGTGGGGCAAAGTTTGCGGCCTGGTCTTATCAATCCTTACCGCCAGGAAAAGACACGCAGTGCTATTTAATCTTCTTGGCAAATCGTTATTCCGTGAACGGAACCGATTTATCAGCCGGGTTAAATTTTACAAATAAAAAAATCACCGCGCAACTCAACAAAGAGACACGCGGTGATCTAGGATTAAAGGAAGAAGTTACGAGTTTAGCACTACCTCACGAGTCCGACCATCCGGGTGTGCGCCGTCGCGAAGCCACCAACCGACCTTGAACTGTCTACCGTCCCAGTCGGCGCCGACGGCCCTGCCATCAGAGTAACGCGAACTCGTAATGGTCACGTTAATTAGGTCGAGATGACCGCCCTCGATTTTTTGGTGGTGCAATGCTTCCAACAACATCCGCTCGCCAATGGTTGAGTATATAAGGCCACGTTGATCGAGTTGGTCCGGCGAAAGATTGGAGTATTCTTCACTTGGTTCCACCGCCCCTTCGGTCCAGAGAGCATAAACACTCTCTGGCCGAGGTTGGTTTATGGTAACGGCCTGATCGAGATTTTTCGTGTAACGAAAACACGGAAAAGCGACTTCGTTAACGCGGTAAATTTGATCGAGCGACAAGTTGGGGTCAACGACGAGTAGCGTTGGTTGCCGAAACCTACCTGTCGGCAGGGTCGGCACGGTCAGTTTGTTCAAATCTATTCGTCGTTGGTGCTGATCAAGATAATATTGTTCCCACCACTCGAGATCGTTACCAATATTGACAGCATCGTCAGTCGCACCGATTAAGAAATTACCGACCCTTCTCTGCCATTCTCTTTTTTCCTTGACCAGTTTTTCGGCCTGATCAAAATCTATCGTTATCGGCATCGCGTGAACCAAAGCACTGCAAATTTCCCTCGTTTGACCGAACGTCATCGGTTTCTTAACCACCGCTGGAACAGTACCGCTTTTACTCATGGTCAGTTTCCTTTCACTTAATTCAAAGACCCCGGCTAAAGGCACTCGTCACACGACAAGACCAAATTTTAGCACTTTTTTAATGATAGTAAATATAGATGGTTTTGTCAATAGGCAGGGTCAGTTATTCGTACTAGAATTCGGGGTGAAATAAACCATTATGGCCCTATCGGATAAGCGAATTTTGGCGGAGAAAGAACGTGGCAAGATCGTCATCGAGCCGTTTCGGCGCGAGCACTTGAGCACTTCGAGTTATGACGTCACTCTGGGCGAATGGTTTTTCCGTGAACAGCCGCGGCCGCACTATCATCATAAAATTTATAACATCTTTGACGGCCGACACACCGAGGAAGTTTGGGGGCGGAAAGCCCTGCGAGCCGAGCCGGCGGCTAAAGTTTTCCAAAAATTTAACTTCGAGTGGCAAGGTCTAAAACCGACCGACAAAATTATTCTCCTCGAACCGGGCGAGACCGTTCTGGCGCACACCGAAGAATTTATCGGCGGCCGCGAGCATATTACAACCATGATGAAGGCCCGCTCCTCGCTCGGCCGCGTCTTCGTATCGGTATGCAAGTGCGCTGGTTGGGGCGACGTTGGCTATACCAACCGTTGGACGATGGAGATTAGCAACAATTCCCAGCATTATCTCATCCCGCTCAAAGTCGGCATGCGAATCGCGCAAATTATATTCTTCGACACCGGAGAAA
Source organism: uncultured Candidatus Saccharibacteria bacterium (assembly GCA_964360815.1). GTDB lineage: Bacteria > Patescibacteriota > Minisyncoccia > Phycocordibacterales > JACOZG01 > JACOZG01. The sequence continues at coordinate 41,379 of CAYHYA010000001.1, forward strand.
TTTTGGACAAAGATTACACTCGAACCGGCAAATATCAGTCGGAAGGTGATTTATCGAAAATGAAAAAACTCTGGCGGCCAGAAATGATGCTCCCTCGCCTCCACCAAGACGCCGGGAAAAAGTAACTACGAATCTACCCCACCACCTCGAGACCCATCGAGCGCGCCGTGCCGGCGATGGTCGCGCTGGCCGCTTCGAGGTCGGCGGTGTTTAAGTCGGGCAGTTTGCGCGCGGCGATTTCTCTAATTTGTGCGCGCGTCACTTTGCCGGCGCGACTGACTAAATTTTTTCCCGAGCCCTTCTCCACACCGGCCGCCTTCAACAACAGGCGCGAGGCCGGTGGTGTTTTCAAAACAAAATCAAACGTCCGGTCACCGTAAACCGACAACTCAACCGGGATGATATCGTCGCCCAAATCCTTAGTCGCGGCGTTAAACTTGCTGACGAAATCACCAATGTTGACTCCGGCCGGACCGAGCACTGTGCCGACCGGCGGCGCCGGCGTGGCTTTACCGGCCGGAATTTGTAACTTAATTTTCTTCTCAACTTTTTTAGCCATAATTTTTGCTTAAATTTTTTTAACTTGCAGGAAGTCGAGTTCGACCGGCGTTTCCCGTCCAAACATCGAGACCAGCACCTTAACCTTACCGCGATTTTCGTCTACTTCGGCCACCTTACCCTCAAAATCTTTGAACGGGCCGTCGGAAATCTGGATCGCTTCGCCCGCCACTAAATCAATCTTGTGCTTAACTGTTTCCTCGCCCATCAATTTAAACAAATTTTCAATCTCGGTTTTCTCAAGCGGCACGGGCACCACGCCAGCACCGACGAAACCGGTCACGCGCGGCGTGTTACGAACGATATACCACGAATCATCGGTGACGATCATGTCCACCAAAACGTAACCGGGATAAATTTTTTCCTCAACCGTTTGGCGTTTACCGCCCTTCATTTTAACTTTTTTCTCGAGCGGTACGACGACATTGAAAATTTTGTCCTCCATCCCGAGCGACTCAATCCGCTGACGCAGATTACGCGCCACGGTGTTTTCGTAACCGGCATAGGTGTGGACAGCGTACCAATTACGCTCGGGCTGTAAAACTTGTTTGGTCACGAAGTTAAATTATTAGCTTGAGTAAAGAAACGAAAACCAGATCAAAAACCCCCAAAAGCACCGCCGACAAGAGCGAAAGAGCGATCACCACCACGGTAAAATTAACCGCCTGATTTCGACTCGGCCAATTGACCTGCTTAAGTTCTAAGACCGTTTCCTTCAGATAAGTGCTGATACTCATAACAGGGTCAGCATACCACTGAACGTTGTTTTGTCAATTGTTTTAGGCGTTTAGCTAGATTGGCTGACCATTAACTGAAACCACAACCGCTTTAACCGTGGAGAATTGTTTGAGTGTTTCTGTGATTTGCGCTTTCAAGGTCGCAGCCAAACAGGTTTGTTCGGCGGCCGGCTCAAGCGCCGCCAACTCGCGGCTGAAGTCGGCGCGCGCCACGCCGCCAGCAATCGTCAAACTCTGAAGTTTGGTTTCGGAATTGATCGCGGTCGAGAGGCCGATCGCGGCATCGCTTGGCGAAACACCCTTCAGTAATTCGAGCAGGGCCGCGCGACCGACCGCCGAAGTTCGGGCGACGGTTCGGGCGATCGGCAAAACCGCCTGGCAACGCTCGCCCTGCGGATCAAGATTTTTATTGCGGAAATAAACACGGATGACCAGCGGTCCGGAAGTCGGCGCGGCCACGGCCGCGAGGTTGGTGTTAACTGGCGGCGGGTTTGAAACTACCGACACGGGGTTGTCGGTCAAAGAAGTCGGGGCGGTTACCGACTCATCGGCATTTGTTCCCGTCTCTGATTCCGGTGATTCTAATTCAGTCGGGAGATCGCTCGGGGAATCACTGGGACGCAGAATCGGCCAAAGAATTACGCCGACAACCAGAATAATAATGATGATTAACCAGAGATTGCTTTTGCTATTCTTACCGTTCGGTGCCTGCGTTGGTACTGGTGTGGCCATGTTTAGATTTAGCTAACGAAAAAATTAATAATAACCCGCATTCTAGCAGATTGAAAAATTTAAGCAAATTAGGGTCAAAGAAAGCACCGTTCTCCCATGAGGATGGACGGTGCTCTCCGGAGGGGAAAGAAGCTATTATTTAAACACAATTCCTATTTAAGGTTACACCCAACGACGGCTCTGGTAAAGAAAAACTGTGCATAACCATCGAGAGCGAAAACTTGGACAAACCAGTTCAGATATGTTAGCGTGAGGGTGGGTCTTTTCCGGTGACGTTAGCCGGATCAGACTTTTTTGGTCTTTACGAGGAGGAACAGCGTGGGGCAATGTAAACGACTAGCAAGACGACTGAAGGAACTGCGGGATCGGGCCTATATAAGTACGGGTGATCCAGAAGGGATTATTGACGTTGTTGAATCGCTTCTCACTTCTGATTATCTATCCGCCATAGGAACAAGTAGGGCTGAGCTATTAAGGTTGGCCCACCTCAATCTGTCGGGGTGTATCTTGGCGTTGATGGTAAAAAGATTGCCACCGGAAGAGTTTGAGAAACTCGCGGAGACGACAAGGGGTGCGATAGACAGAGAATATCTTGTTCCAAAAAATCTAGCTTCCGAGGATGAACAGTTGATCGATAGTCTCATTAGACAACCACAAGGCGAAACGGTGCTTGTCTAGAAACAAAACATTCAATCCCCCGGCGAAAGCAAAACTTTCGCCGGGGATTTTATTTCTCCCCTAACTCCGGATAAACTTCGAGTAGTTTTTGTAGGAATAATTTTTTGGCCGCGGGCATAGGCATCTTTAACACGGCCCCGGCGGCGGCGCGATGGCCGCCGCCGCCTAGCGCGGCGGATAATTTAGAAACGTCAAACCTCTCCGCATCGCGCGTCCGCAAGCTCACCCGGATAATCTCCGGTTCGGACTCGGTTAGCGTCGCGCCGATCTCCCAGCCAACCACCGACTTCAGACGGTTGGCGATACTGATCCCTTGAGTGTCTTCGTAACGCAAACCGTGCGCCGCCCGTTGTTCAAGCGATAGAGCCACCAACGCCACTCGCCCACCGCCAAATACTTCGATCGAGCTTAGGGCTAGGCCCTCGTAAGTTAGTTGGCCGCAGGAATTGTTATTTTCTAACTGGAAAAGCAAAGCTGGAAAATCAGGCGCCAGTTTGACCAGTTCGGCGGCGGCAAGGAAGGTAGCCGCGGTCGTGCCCGGGTAACGGAAGCCGCCAGTGTCGCCGAAAATGCCGAAAAATAAATTGGTGGCGCTGGCCGGGGTTAGTTTAATTTCCCAAAGTCGGAACAACTCATAAAGAATCTGGCTGGTGGCCGGATAATTTGTGGCCACCAGATTGATCTGGCAAAACGGTTTAGTGGTGACATGATGATCGATCAGGATTGTTTTGAGCGTTGGCGGAAAAGTAACTTGGCCCAAGCTACTGATTCGTTCCGGCGCACCAACATCTAAAACCAAAAACAGGCCGAAGCTGGCCGGATCAATTTCCAAATAATTTTTTGGCACGATGCTTTCGTAACCCGGGAGAAAAGAGAGGTATTCGGGCATGGGCGAATCACCCTTGATCACGACGGCCTCTTTGCCGAGCGCGCGCAGAACGTGAGACATGGCTAGCGCCGAACCAACCGAATCCGGATCAGGGTGAGGGTGGAGGTGAAGCAAGACCCGCTTGGCTGATTTGATGACGGTAAAAATTTCTCGCGCCAGTTTCTCTTGCTCGTTAGTCATACTCTCAAGTAAAGCAGACGAAAAGAAAAACCACCAGCAACCTCTACGGTTACTGGTGGGTGTGGTGTGCGCTTGTATTCCGTTAATTTAGTGTTTTGATGATTTTGTTCCAGAAATCGCGTCCACGTCTGAACCAATCTCGTCGGCGGAGAACAGCAACACTCGCTCCCAACAGAGAGAGGGTTCCTGGTTCCGGAATCGGCGTGCCGCGGAGAACAAAAGAATCAAATCCCATTCGATCGCCAGCGGAGGAAAAATCTCCGATTAGACGAAAAGCGAAATTAGGATTATCGCTGGCTTCCGGCGGCAGGGCCAGAGATTCTAAAATCCAGTCGCTTTCGTTCATGTTCGTGTAGAAAGCAAGTGGTTTCCAATCTTTCGAATCGGGGGTCCACTCAACTCGCATCACGTCATCAATCTCGAGCGCCCCCCTAACCTGTTCGGCAAACTCCAAAATCAAACCATGAAAGCCGACCGTGGAAATTTCAAGAAGCAGCGTGCCGTCCGGCCCACCACTTATTCCACTAAAGTCGGCGCCCCAGTCTCCCTCGAAGGCCGCCGCATCAGACGAGATAAGTTGCCATCGCCCATTAGCACCGGTCCATCGATCAAATGCTTGATTGGGGCCGCTGATTTCGAATCCATCCTCGAATAGAATATCGGCCGAAACCCCCCCCACCATCAACAGAGGTAAGAGTAAAACCAGTCGCGACTTTCTTCTTCCACCCATAAACTGTCTCCTTTTCTCAAAAACAAAACACTAAAAACCCAAGACACGCGCCCGGGTCTTCTTCAAGTTCAAGGATCAACTTAATCCGGTGAGGATACTAACACAACTAGATTAAATTATCTAGAGTCAAACAAATCGCTGTTGGGAAAACGGATTTTCGGTTTCGGCTTCTCGCTCGCGTGACGGTAGCCAAGTGCGAGCAGGGCTTTCGGGAAAAAATGTTCGGGTAGCTTAAGAACGGTCTTCACGCCAGCCGGATTGAAACCCTCCATCGGGCAAGCATCAATTTCGAGTTCAGCGGCGGCGGCCAGAGCGAAGCCGAGCGCGAGATAAGTCTGGCGCGCCGCCCAACTCTCGGCGGCCGGCGCATCAAGACCAGCGGCGAAATCGGTCATCATTTTTTCATACCCCGCCAGCGTCGCCCGAAGGGCGGCTTGGCCGCCGGTGGCCAGTTCAAAATAAGCGTTGATCCGATCCGAGATGTCGGTGCGAGCCGAGAAAACGAGCAAATGCGAGCCGGTCGTCACCTGTTCCTGACCCCAAGCCAAATCCTTTATTTTTTCGCGCAAGTCTTTGTCCGTGACGATTGTCACATGGAACGGTTGCAACCCGAACGAAGTCGGGGCCAAACGGACCGCCTCAAAGATTTTGGCCAGTTTGTCCGGCGCGATCGTTCGACCATCAAACTTTTTGGTAGCATAACGCCAAGAAAGATTATTTAAAAATGATGGCATGTTTTAAAAGTAAGTTAAGCGTAACAAAAAAAGGGCCCGAGTGCAAACAGCACCACGGGCCCCAGAAATATCACTCGCGACAACGACACAATCATCATACACAACCAACAACGACCAAAAATCAAATCATCGCTTTTTCCTCCTTTCTTTTCCCATTTAAAGACAGCTCGATTCTATGTCAGATACTATCGTAAACCATCACCAAATCAAAGTTGTCGCTTGTGGATAAATTGATTTAGTGACCAAAGATGATGTTGGCCAGGTCGCGACGAACGGCATTGATTGCCCGACTATCGGCCGGCGGATGTGGATAGGTTCGATTGGTCAACATGACGAACGCTCGCCCGCCAACCGGATCAACCGCGATCAGGGTACCGGTAAAACCGGACTTGTAGAAAATTCGCCGGTCGTCAGGTAAATCAATCATTTCTGACTGGCCGATGGCCCAACCCAATCCAGCTGTCCGATTTATTGACCCTTCAAGCTGGTTCGTGGACATCGCCTCGACCAGGTTTGCCGAAAAATATTTCCGGCCACCCTTAATCCCCTTGTTCAAGAGCATCGCCAAAAATTTAAGTAGGTCCGGCGCGGTCGAAAACAGGCCAGCAATGGCCGTGGGCCTCTTTTTCCCGAGAACGAAGGCGGCTTCATCGTGAACCACGCCGCGGACCTCTCTCTTGCGCCAAATATCGTCAATCTCGGTCGGAGCAATGCCCGCGGACAGGTGTGTCTCGGGCGAATAGTTGGTCCGCGCCATTCCCAGGGGGTTGAAGAATTTTTCGGCAGCGAGGCGGTCGAGGCGAGATCCGGTAACTTTCTCGACCACCAAACCGATCAGCAGGGCGGTCGGATTGGCATAGACATGGTGACTACCGGGCGGGCATTTAAGCGGCGCCTTAAAAACAGTCTCCCAAATTGCCTCGGCCGAATGTCCGGTGCGAGCCAATTCCGAGAGTGCTGGCAGTTCAAGATCGAGGGTGTAGGTTAACAGGTGCCAAATTGTGACCGCCTGTTTGTTTTCCTCGGTTCCGAACTCCGGTACATAACGAACCAACGGATCGTTTAGTTTGACCTGGCCACTGTCGATCAGCTGTAAGAGTAAGGACGTTCCGACAACCGATTTAGTCAGCGAGGCCAGATCATAGACCGTTTCTGTTTCAACCAACGGCGAGTCGAGGTCGTAAGTCAGTCGGCCGACTGGCACGATTTGCTGTCCACCATTGGAATGAACCAATCCGACCACGCCACCCGGGAAAACCCGGTCGGCAATGGCCAGTGCCAATCGCTTGGTAATGAATGATAGAAGTCCGACTTCCATCAAGTTTTTAAAAGCGCCCGCATCATTCGGGTTAAACCAATCCCGCCGCCAAAACGAGGAAAAAATTTTAGCGATAAGAAATCTTCCAACTCACGTTCAACTCGCGCCCGGCCGAAGTGCTCGAAAAGTAGTTTGGCATAAGCCCCGTCACTGATAGTGTGGAATTGTTTGCGCATTACCTCTGGATCGACGCTCCGTTCAGCCGAACCAATTGTCTCCATACCGGCGATGATCACGTCAATTTTGTGGGCATGTTTGCCATTCTTCATCATATTCCAAAACGGCGAGGTGTGAAGCGGAAAACGCTCCAGGAAAAAAACTGGCCCAAACTCTTCGGACATTTCGCGCTCGTGCTCGCTGGTTAATTCCGATGCTTCGTAATAATCGGCCATCTCGTCATAAGTGCGATGCGGATAATTCCGCCGGTCGCCGAAACCAAGATGTTCGCAGAGTTCGGCTTCGAGCTGGCGGAGGTCATCAATCGTACCAGCGGATTCAAATTCAAACATCGGGAAAATGATTTCGTGTCGACCAGGGATCGGATTTTTCTCATTGCGATAACTGGTGCTGACACAAAAGACCCCGGGTAGAGACGGGTCGTTCAAAAGTTCGTATTCGAGCCACATTTGTCCGGTTTGCGGCAAGGGCCAAGTTTCTCCGGCGTAGTCGTAAGTGGCAATCGTTGTCGGATCCTCGCAGGCAGCCAAAATACTTAACCGATCTTGAGTGTGCACTTCGTGGAAACCTTTACCCAGGAAAAATTGTCGGAGCTTGTTCACTGTTTGGCTATAACCTTTCACGTTTTTTGTCGCTCGATAATTATTGATCATATTTTGGCAAAAAAATAACCCCGCGGTGGTGGGGGTGACTAACTTTTTAATAACTTGATTAATAAATACTGACCAAAACTTTTTTTCATATTCGCTAGATTGTAGCAACCCTGCCCCAAGCTGGAGAAGAAGAAAGGTGGATATCTACGATCTAATGCAGTCCGATTTGATATTCGTAAAGTCGGCGATAGGCACCAGCCGGTCGCGTGATCAGTTCCTCGTGTGTGCCCGTTTCAACGATTTTTCCTTTCTCGAAAACGAGGATCAGGTCGGCTCGACGAACTGTTGACAGGCGATGCGCGATGATAAAGGTGGTCCGTCCGCGCATTAGTGCTTCCAGCGCTTCCGTGACAATTTTTTCGGTCGCCGCACCAAGAGCGCTCGTTGGTTCATCGAGAATCAGGATGGCTGGCTCGCGCAGCATGGCTCGAGCAATCGCCACGCGCTGTTTCTGGCCGACCGACAACTTAATTCCCCGCTCGCCGACCACCGTCTCATATTTCTCGGGAAACTTTTCCACAAAATGGTCAATGTGGGCCTCTTTAACCACCCGCTTAAACACCTCGTCGGCTACGGCGAATGTGCCGTAACGAATATTTTGTCCAATCGTGTCGTTGAAAAGTGCGATCTCTTGTGGCACCACGGCGATCTGGCGGCGTAAACTGGTTAGGTTGAGCTTGCGGGTATCTATTCCGTCAACCAACACCGCACCGGTCGTGGGAAAGTAGTAACCAGAAATCAAAGAAACGGCCGTTGATTTGCCAACCCCCGACTCGCCAACCAGCGCCACGGCCTGTCCGGGTTTAATTGCAAAGTTTAAATTTTCCAGCACTAGCGGTTGAGTCGGTGCGTAGGCAAAAGAAACGTTATTGAAAGAGACGGCGCCCTTCAAACTCTCTGGCGTAACAGCGTTAGTGGGAAGATAAATTTCTTCCGGTTCTTCAAAAATCTCTTCGGCGTGGGCGGCGGCCGTGATGCCGTTCTGGACCGTTTGCCAACTGTGCCCAAGCGCCACGAACGGCCCAAAAAACATCATCGCGTAACCGTTAAGCGCCACGAGCTCGCCAACACTAATCATCTGACTCGCGATCAAACGAACGGAAAAAATGAACACGGCCAATTGGGTGAGGAAAACAATTGTTCGCTGGAAAAAGCTAACGTTGTTCCAACGTCGTTCGAGCTTTAACCAAACATCACGCGTTTTTTCCAATAAATTAGTTTCAACTTTTTTGGTCTCATAATCTTCACTGGAGGCCTGTTTAACACTTTCGATTTGCTGAACCACCGCGGCCGCGTCATCCCAACCCTGATTCCAGGAACGATGCGCTAGCGAGTCCAGTGCCGCGACTGGTCGAATCATTTTGATTAAAATTATGGAGTAAAACAAAACTCCGAGAGCTAAAATTCCAGCCAACGAGTAATTAATCTTGGCGGCCAAAACAATCCCGATGATTACGCTTAAAAATTGCGGGGCCACAGCAACAACTCGATTCATAATTGCCGACACCCGCCAGCCGGCCTGACTAATTTTCAAGAGCTCACCGTTGATGTGCGTGTTCTTATGATAATTTAGCGGTAAGCGAAAGAGGCGGCTAAAACCATCGGTTTGAATTTTGAAGTGAAGTGTGATGTCTAGGTGACGGCGCAACCGATCCATGAACCAAAATATTGTTGGCCACGAGTTGGATGACGACCCAGATCAGAAGCAGAGACGTCCAGAGCGGCAAAGAATCAATGTTTTGATCCGCGACCCCCTTCGACACTTCAATCAGGGCATCAAAAAATCGTCCGGTGACATAAGGGACCGAACCGTTGGCCAAAGCCGAGACCAACCCGAGAAAAGTTAGCAGAATTAATTCATTCTTAAACGGCCGGAGGTGGCGACGAATCGCTCGCAACCCTTTCCTAACTTCACCTTTTTCCTTGATCGTATTTTCCATTTTAATGAAACCCCTCTATCTCTAGATCTCACCTTCGCTCAAGAGCACGCAACACCGTGGCGGAAACAAAATCCTTTCGTGCCTCACCTAACACGGGTAATACCGCCAGCACAGATGCGTTTTTTGTAGGAATAAGTTCAACCTTTCCTCCGTTAAACTCAGTGAGATGGGTTAAAAACTCATCAAGCCATGACGGAGTAACAGTAAGCACTCCATCAAAATCGACCTGAATTGGTGTATCAGGATTAAGTTGTGGACGAATAGCATTAAATGCCTCTAGTCCTGCTGGGCGAGAAACGAGTACTGTGCCAAATTTTTTAAGTTGAATAGTTTGCATTTGTAATATTTTCTAAAACATTATAACCGCATATGCCCCACGAACATTCCCGTCAGCCATTTTGATGCGCATCGGTCCGGGGCTAGTGGGAATATTGACGACACCGACACCAGAGCGAAACAAGAGGCCGACCTCCTTTGATTCAGCGACCCGGCGAACGACCTTGAGTCCATTACCGCGCTTCTCGGGATTTCTCCCTGAAACTATTTCTGTAAAAGCCACATTAAGGGCGTCGACATCGGTGTCGAGATTTGGCCTAACCTGTTTAAGTGTAGTTTTGACACCACGCCCCCGATCCGCAAGAACAATAATCCGCTTAGCAATACTATACGCGTAAAATATACCTGACACATCGGGCCAATTACCAACATTGTGGGCGAAGGAGTTGTCGCCAATTTCTCCTGCAACCAGGGTAACCAGCGAAGCTAAATCTTCTGAAACCTGGCCAACGTTCTGTAGTTCAGCACCCATCTTGGCAACTCGACTAGTGAAGCGATCTGATCGTTCGCAATAATACTCACTCGGGAGCTCTGGGGGCAAGGCGCTTGTTGCCCAGGCCAACCCCAATAACTGCAGGTTAAGGGCAAAACTCTTTAGATCGCCTAAGGCGTAATAACGTTGTTTCCCCACACTCCGCTCGGAATTAAGCCGACCAGATTTCTCCCAGTTACGTAGGGTTTGCACTGATACGCCTAGTATCTTTGCGGCCTCTCCTACCCTCACTTTTCCCTCATTCATAACGTTATACTATACGATAAACCTATAAAAGTCAACAAATATTAGCAGGTTTAGTTGTAAAACCTACAATTTTGAGATAATGATGGAAGTCCGACTTTCATCATTACAAAGGCCTTGCTACATTTTCACGAAGGCGATCTTTAAAACTTTCATTCCTTCTGTAGATTAGTATCAATTAAGACGGCGATTAAATTTGATATACAACATGAGTCTTTTTGATAGTATCCACTCGTTTGAAACTTCTCTTCAAAAAATCCTGCCCCACATTTTCAGAACCCTGTAATGACAAAAGCCTGGTGTGAATAAGTTTTTCTTTCAGACATCTAAGACCTTCCCATAATAAATATCTCATTAAATTAGACTGATTTTTATTAATTATTGCATTAGCAAAAGTTACTATATCCATTGGAGTGTAGAATGAAACCGCGATCAATTTCCCATCGTTAAAATGAGAAAATCGTTGCTTGTTTTCTATTTCTTCCGAAAAGAAAAAATTATGTGCATCTATGACTTCTTTAGAGTTTTCGGCTCCCTTCTTGTTCAGATGGTCAGCATAATCACGCAAAAGCTTTCTATCCTCATTTTCATGGTCTTTAGAATAATCACTGCTTACTATTCCCTGTTCTTTTTTAAACTTGCGGATAACTCGAATCGTAGAGTGACGTACTGAATCGGGCTTTAAATTTAAGATTGAATCAAAATCAGATACATATTCCGGAAATGTGTTATCGTCTCTAAATGAAAATTTACTCCATGGTTCAGTAGTTTCTATAAAACCTACGGCTTTCAAATCTTCAAGTTCTTTGAGATCAACATTTTTAACTAAAATTGAGCACTTTTCCTTTGTGTCGGCAATAAAATTGCTCAATATTTGTTGCCGATCTTTCCCTAATCTATTTACTACAACAAGCTGATTGTCTTTTGGTCGAAAATATAAAATCGACCCATCTTTTTCATATACAAAGCCCGTATCTCTTGTTGATTGAATAATGTACGGCCAGTTATTCTCAAATGATAACTTGCCTACTTTAGACTTTTTTAGATAGTCGTAAAATAGCTTCTCATCATTAGATTTAATTGGTCTTACATTTGGCATATCCATTTTAGTATCCTCATATCCAAGTTTATCGGGTTGAAACTGATTTCACAGCTTAATAAAAAGCTATTTTTTAAAAATCCTCAAGTGGGGTGCTCGGAGGGAATCGAACCCTCATTACCGCCTCCACAGGGCGGAGTTTTACCACTAAACTACGAGCACCATCTTGATCGTCATCGCCTCTACCGATAGTGCGGCGATTGCTCCTTTATACCAGACCGGTGATTAACCAGTCTAGCGAGCGCGTAGAGTAAGGACGAGAGACGATTAAGATAAGCTAGCGTGGCTTCACCTATTTTAACCTGTTTTTCTTCACGGGCACGGACTACCCGTCGCTCGGCACGACGAGCGACGGTGCGAGCGTAATCTAACAGTGCCGCCAGTTCCGTGCCGCCAGCGATGAAAAAAGATTTGATTGGTGGCAATTCGTTCTCGATTTCGTCAATAATTTTCTCGAGCGCGCTGACTTTTTCGGTGACGATCATTTTAGCGGCGCCAGCCAGTTCGGCCTGAATGATAAAAAGATTGTGTTGAGCTTGTTCGAGAACCTGAACCAGTGCGAGCGACTTCGGTTTAACTTTTACCTTTTGACTTTTAACCTTACAGAACCCGAGCAACGAGTTGAGCTCATCCATTGCGCCAAGCGCTTCGGCCACGGCTGAACTTTTCGATAATTTCTGATCACAACCAAAAATCTTGGTGGTGCCACCATCACCCTTACGGGTATATAAAGCCATGACTCCATCATAACGAATCGTTTATTGTTTGACAAATAATCAAAGCGGTGATAGTCATGGGGCGGTGTTGATTTTAGTTCCTTACAAAAAACCAAGCCCTGAAAGGAGTTCGAGATGATACCGATGCCAAGTATTGACCCGTATCTGTTTGAGAAAATCGAAGTGGACGGAGTGCCGGTTCACGTTAAAAATTGGCCAAACAACGTTGGTTGCTGCATTAGAATCATTTTTCACGTTGGGGCGCGACACGATCCAAAAGGTAAAGCTGGTCTAGCCCATCTGTTTGAACATTTACCGTTCAATGGTTGTGCGGATTACCATGACCACCAAACGATCAGCCGAGTAAACGATGACCTCTTTTATGGATCCCTAAACGCCCATACCGGTTTTGAACAGACTTGTTTCCACGGCTGGATACCAGATCTGTCCCGAGCAACCGAAGCAATCACCTTCCTCTCTAGTTTGGTTAACCGTCCGCTCCTTGATAAAGATCAGTTCGCGCGGGAAATTGGTGTAATCGAACAGGAGATCTGGAAAGATTTTGCTAATGGCGCCGATGTTGAGTTTTGCAAAAGGGTTCGTCGTTTACTCTATGGTGATCATCCATTTAGTGAACAGGCGCGACCTTACGGTTGGCCAGACACGATTAACCAGATAACCATAGGAGATTGTCTGGACCATCACAATCAATATTACCATCGAGGAAATTGTGAAATTGTTCTTGTTGGTAACATTACCTCGGAGATGGCTAGGCAATTCCTTCCTCCCCTCACGGGCGTTATGTCCGAAGGGTTGGGACGGGCGTGGCCGCGGATCTACGAATGTCCAGGCCCCCTAGAGAAAGAGGTGGTGATCTCTCGAGCTCGTGATCTGGGGCTAGCGAACACTCGGAATGCCCAGATCAGAATTAGCCGTTTGTGTTCAGTGGTGGATTGGTCGGATGCAACCGTCTGGGTAGCCGGGTCGATCATTAGAGAGCGTCTGTTTGAGATCATCCGCCAAGAAATTGGTGCGACCTATTCACCATCCTTCAATCACCAGAAATATTCAGACCATCAGTTTGTCACCGGCTTGATCGTGGTTGATCCATCCAGCGTAACCCGGTCCCGCCAAGCCGTCCGAGATTCAATTGACTGGCTTGCGGAAGATTCGTCTGAAGTTGAAAAATTGTTCAAAGACAAGAGGGCGCGGCGGATTGGCGAGCTGAAGGCGGCCGAACGAACCGCGGCTCAGATTGCCAGAAGCGCAGAGGAGGAGATTGTTACCACGGGAACTAAGACTTTGTTCCGGGAGATTGAAGAACTTGAACAATTAGGGCGGGAGGAAGTTGTTCGGTTTGCGGCCACCGAGCTGTCTGAAGAAAGACTGTTCTGGGTGATTGTTGAACCGTAGCCCGTAACCATGGGCACAACCAAAACACCGTTCCGGAATTATCCGGCGCGGTGTTTTTTATTCAAACTAATTCAAAACAACTACCGGCTAACGCTGATCGTCTCGCCGTCTTCGGCATCACAGGCCCCAACGGTGATCGAGCCAGTAGAACTACGCGAGATATAGTAACCAGTCATGTCATCGAGCGGGTCGGTGTCCCAAGTGGCGGCACCGGCCGGACTAACCGGAATTCGCGGCAAATAACCGTCGGTCACAAGACCAGCGGTGCCACTTTCCAAAACCACGCAATTATTGCCATCGTTCACGATCGAACAAGAAGTATTGCAACCAGTGCTTGGCACCGTTGTTTCGTTGTTGCTGATCATAAAGTTCTCTCCGGCGGCCAAATCGGCAACACTGAAACCGGTCGGCCCATCCAAGTATCGTCCGCCGTTGTCGACTTGGTCAACTTTGATCGCGCTTAAAATCGCCGTCACGTCCGTCCAGCGTGCGGCATTGCGCGCGTCGGCAAAACGTTGTAGCGGATCAAGCGACACAAACACCACGCCGGCCAAAATGGCGATGATCGCAATGACGATCAAAAGTTCGATGAGGGTAAAACCTTTTTTCTTAAACATAAACAAAATTATGGGATTATTAATTTTTTAATCGCGTATTGTTTACTGATCCAACCAATCTCTATTTTATACCATTCACCATCCGTCTCCAAGAGTGGATAATTCTCCTCCGGATAAACCTTGCCCACAACCCCGAAGGTTGGCCCCGGACCAGCGCGAACGTTTAACCACCCGGTTGGCGTGACCGTGATGACGACCATCTCAACTTCCTCGACTGGCGGCGAAGTGGTGGCCAGCTCCGAAGAGATCGAGATGGTGACTGGCGAGATCGCCGAGGGAACAGTTTCGACCGGACTCTCAACTTTCGCCGGCTTGCTTGGCTCAAGGATTTGTCGGTTTTGTCGGAAAAGATACCAACCGCTGCTAACCACTAAAACCAAAAAAACTCCCGTCATGGCCACCCTAAGTCCGTAGCGCGAACCACTTCGGTCGTGCTGACCGTCCAACCGGAAATTTAGCTCTTCGCCACTACGCCAGCGCGATGAACTAAATTCTTTAAGCGCTAATCCAATCGCCTCAAGATAAACGAGCGGTTGATTGAGAAAAAACGAGTGCGCCAAATTAACTGGTAACTCCAAATTAGATTTAAGGTAGTCACTCAAACCCCGCAAATGGCTACCGCCGCCGGCCAGAAAAAGTGAATCAACCTTACGCCCCGACCATTGTTCGTAGTAGTCGAGAGTCACCTTCAGTTCGTCGCGCAAGACCACCAAATTCTTGAGCAAAACGGTGAAAACTTGATGGTCGGGATTAGTTAAACCGATCTCCTTCTTCATTTCTTCGGCTTCGCTTGAGGTGATTTTTAAGTTTTTAACCAGGTCGGTGGTCAACATTTCCGCGCCGTAATTCAAAATTCGCGAATAACGCAGGCCGCCGCGCTCAAAAATCGCCACATGGGTGGAGACCGCTCCGAAATCAACCACGGCAAGTGGGCCGGCGGGTGAACCATTAATCGAGGCCTCGGCTGGCGCGACGCTCCGAAACAGCGCGCTCGTTTCAAGATCAAATTCAACCGCCCAACCAAACGACTGGAAAAATTTTTGCCACCGTTCAAGAAACGAGCGGCTAACCGCCGCTAAAAGAAAATTGTCGCCACTCAAACGCTTGTAAGTAACCACAAGATCGTCGGCCTCGATCGGGACATTCTCCTTCGCTTCGCGCAAAACGCGCGCCCGCCACTCTTCGGCGGTGTGGGGTTGTTGTTCAGCTGGGCAAACAAAGGCGTGGAGAAAAACTTGCGTCTCGGGCAAGCCGAAATAAAGGCGGCGCGGGGTGATTGGTTCAGGTTTGGCTAATTCCAAAACACTTTTGACCGCGGCGGCCAAGCGAACTTCGTCTTTAATCACTCCCCGCTCAACCACACCGGCGGGCAAAACTTGTCGACCGAGGGCCGTCACCTCAAGCTGACGGCCTCGTCGAACAATTTCAGCCACCTCAATACTTCGATCGGCCACATCGAGACCAACCGCCGCTTTAGAAAAAAAGTTTAAGCGCCACATGTTAAAAATTATTCCGCTGGCTCGGACCAACGTCGCACCTCAACCGTTCGTTCGCCCAAACCAACCGTCACGACAACCGTTTTGGTGAAGGCGGCGAGTTGACCGGTTACCGTCACCACTCTTTGTTGTCCACCCGAGTTAACAACTTCTATTATACACGAACCAGTAAGTAGCGGCAGGCCGGGCGCGGGCTGGCCCAGATAGTTTTGGTCTAGCCGCAAACGTTCGAGGGCCTCCTCAACACAGCCGTCCGCGAGCGCCCCGGCGCGCGCCGCGCCGATCAAATAACCAAAATCAAGCGCGCCCAAACCGAGCAACGAGGCGTTGAGCGATAAGATAAGAGCCGTGGCACCAATCACCACAATGGCCACCAGCGCCAAGAAGCCGCGTTGATTATTTTTTGCTTGTTTAATCATTGACGCAAACTAATCACCGTTCTAACTTCGATTTCGTAAGCAAAATCGGCTGACGCGGGCTCACGATAACGAAGCGTAAAACTAGCGCGTAGATTATCTCGAGCGTCGTTGGGCTCGGCTAAATTAGTAAAAAGCAGGTTGGTCAGTTCAACGGCCCCGCCGGAAACTTGAACGGCGGCTTGACCAGCCGTGGTTAACCATAAGACTCCGTCGAGTAATTCAAATTTCCGACCTGGTTCCGGGCTGGGACGAGTCAATTCCAGCACAGTGGCCGCGCTACCCGCCGGCGGATTAACGATGGCCGTGGCGGCGCGCACTTCTCTGGCAATGATCGAGGTAACGATTTGCGCGTTCGCCTCGACTTCAACTGCGACATAATTCTTGTCCCGCACCGCACCAAGAGAAAGTATCCAAATCACCAAACTCGTCAACACCAAACTGACGAGTGTGAGGTAAATTACAAATTCGACCAAAGTAAAACCTTTTTTCATCATTTGTAATTTATTCTGACCGCTCCAACCACGGGCGTGGTGTTGCCGTCACCGGTTAAAAAGACGCGATATTGTAACCACTGGTTGCCGTTATAACTCTGATCAACCAGCGCGCCGCGCGCGACCGTAAAATCTGGCGACCAAACCGCCGCGGCGAGACCGGCTTGGCTTGAAGCAACACGAATTTGAAAACGCACGGTGCAGGTCGGACTACAAGCGGGCAAAACTTCATCCCAACCAATCAGTTGAATTGGTGACGGGTTGCCGAGATCAAAGGCCGAAGATATCAGTTCGCCGGCCGTCTCATAACCACCGCCGGTCAAGCGTAAAATTACGCCGTTGTTACCGACCGCCCAACCAGCGCCAACCGAAGGCAAGACCAAACCATTAAGCGTTCGAATTGTGCCGGTGAGCAAATCGTTCCAATTCGTGCCGTCAAATTGACGACTCGTGCCATTTGAACCAACCACCAAACCACTAAGTCCGACCGAACCCTCAACTTCATTCCAGGTTTGACCGCCAGTCGAGTAAACGGTATTCCAGTTGCCGCCGTTCCAACGTCTGATTTGGCCATTCGTGCCGGCGACCCAACCATCGTTCGCGGTGAGCAGGAAAACGCTGTTCCAGGTGACACTGCCGAAGTTGATAAAAGAATTCCAACTTGCGCCGTTCCAACGAACGATCGCGCCACTGCCACCAACCGCCCAACAATCATTAGGACTCACACACCAGACGCTGTTTAGGTTGACGTTCGGCGCGGTCGGAGCTGGCCCGATTCGCGACCAAGCACTACCGTTCCAGTGAAGCGTGAGTGGGCCGCCCGAGCGAATCCCGACCACCCAACAATCGTTATTGGTTAGGCAAAAAATACTGTTCAAGCCAACATCGGGAATGGCCGCGACCGGATTGAACCGGGTCCAACCAGTGCCGCCAGTATTCCGAATAATCAATTCACCGCCACTCGCGTTGCCAACGGCCAAGCAGTCGCCGGCGCTCACGCAAAAAACACTGTTCAGGTTAACATTCGGAATGCTCGCCGACGGGCTGACTCGTGACCAAGCGCTACCGTTCCAGTGTAAAATCATTTCGCCCTGGTTCGCCACCGGCCCACCGGTAATGGCATTACCGACCGCGAAGCAATCGTTAGCACTTCGGCAATGAACATCGTTCAGGGTTTGCGTGGTTGGAGAAATTTCGTTAACCCAAACCAACGGCCGAGAGCGCAACTTCAGTTCCCCGCCGGTCTGGTCTAACCGACCGTCATCACTTAAATAGCGCGTTGGATCAGACCAACTGACCTGTCCGGCGCCGCCCGACCAGTCGGTTTGCACCCAGTCATTCGAATCCCAGTTAGTGAAGAGGGTGGCCCGCTCGACTTCGTTGTTCGCCCCCGAAGCCGCCGACCAACTAACCATCACTCGAGCGGTCTGACTCTCAAGGTCAATGGTGCCGGCGGGACAAACAACGATGGCGCGAGTAGCGTCACGACACACTGGAGCGAAAGAAGTGGTGCGAGTAAATTGACCAACTGTTTCCGTGGTCCCCTCGCCCAAGAAACGCCATTGCCCGCTCGTCGAGGTGGCGACACTTTGCGTAAAAACTAATTCGTTCCACGCACCATCGCGAATCGAGCGCACTGCCTCGAGACCCTCATCGGCTAAAGCCGCGGCGGCAAGATAGTCGCCGCCTTGAATTAAAGAAGTGAAACCGCCAAGCGTTAACGACACCATCACCGCGGCGAGCAAAGCGAAAATCGCCAAGGCGATAATCACCTCCATTAAGCTTTGGCCGCGGCGGCCAAAATTCGGAAAATTAATTTTCTTCAACCAAGCCAAGTTCATTGATCGTGATCATCCTCTGACCGCTCGCTTCGTGATCCAAGGTGACGCTACCGGCGGCGAGCGGCGCGCCGAGAGAATTAAAATTGAGGTCGTTAGCTAGCAAAGTTGTCGAGACGCGAAGCGCTGGCGGCAAATCAACGATGCGATCGTATTCAACAATTCGACCGGTGCAGTCAACCCCTTGATAAAGAATGTAGCGATCGGCTGGCGGACTGGCTTCAAAACAAACGCCGTGATGAGCGGCGTTCAAGCCAACCACACTCCGTTCGCGCGCCAAACGCATGGTTTGGACGAGCTGGCTCGTTTCTTCGTTCAACTGTGTTGTCACCGCTAAGTTGCCGTAAAGCGGTAACACCGTCACTCCGACCAACAAAAAAATTGCCAACACTAAAAGCAGTTCGACCAAAGTAAACCCCGCGCTCATGGGGTAAGTATAATCTAAATTGGTGATTTAATTAAAATTACGGGAGAAACTGAAGCAGGAACCATTGTCTCGACGTGTCAGAGGAAAAAACCGAGATAACCTGATAGGTTAATGTATCATCAAAAAACGTGTCCACCATGTTGGTTGGGATATTATCTATGTTTTCTACTGTACCCATCAGAGCAACCTTGTAATCTCGACCCTGCGAATCTGTTTTGTACCAGTAACCCAAATCCGGATTACTGGATGGACCAGAGGGGTCAGCGGGTCTGGGGTCTAGATATTGAGATATCGCCGCTAGTTTATTGGGGTCATGGTAATCGTTGTTCGTGGTGGGGCAATCCCAACAATCAAGTCCGGCTGACGTTATTTCGGTTCCGCCAATAAAAATATCATCTGGATAACGACCATAATCTGTCTTATACAACTCCAACGCGTTTCTTAATTGAATTAAGTCCTGCACACGTTTTGAGTCGCGGGCTTTGGCCCGGGCTTGGGCGAGGGAAGCAAACACAATGCTCGACAAAAGGGAGATAATCGCGATGACGACTAAAATTTCGATCAGCGTGAACCCCCCCCTCTTTTCTGTTCGTTCTGTGTTCTTCATTTTACACTTTAGATCGTAGCAGTTTTTGTTTGTCCTGACTATCGCCTAATATTGCCCGTGATTTGGTAGATCGGCGTGATGATCGAAAGGGCCAGACCGGCGACGACAAAGCCGATCAAGAGCAATAGGATTGGCTCAAGAATGGTGGACAAAGATTTGGTGGTGGCGTCAACTTCGTCCTCATAGAAATCGGCGAGATAGAAAAAGGTGTCCTCAAAGCGTCCCGAGACTTCGCCAACTCGAACCATTCGGGCAAACAGGCGCGGGAAAAGTTTGGGAAACCGTTCCAACCCGTCCGAGAGCTTCAGGCCCCGACCGACCTCGCTCGTCACCTCGCGCAAGGCGCGACGGTAATAAAAATTGTTTAAAGTTTTTTCGGTAATCGTTAGGGCCTCGTCAATATTGATGCCACTTTTCAATAGCAAGCCAAGCGAACTGGCCGTGCGCGCTAAATTAAGGTTACTGGCAAGACGCCCCGAGCCAGGCGAACGCAAAATTAACCAATGGGTCAGCGGGGCCATAAAACCCTGATGGAGTAGCCAGCGCAGAAATGCGACAACCACAATGAACCCGACAAGGAAGATGAGTCCGCGGCGATCAACGAAGTCGGCCAACCAAATCAGCCAACGCGTGGTGAACGGCAGATCAATTTTCAAACCCCGAAAGAGCGGGGTGATCTTCGGCAGGATAAAGAAGGCGATCGTTAAACCAAGACCGATCGTTGAAACTAGCACGATGGCCGGATAAATCATCGCGCCCCTAACCTTCGATAACAGATTGCGCTCTTTTTCCAATTCGCGGGCGAGGTTGGCCAAATTGGTCGCCAGATTACCGGAACGCTCCCCCGCATAAACCGCGCTGACGAAAATGCCGGAAAAAATTCTGGGAAAGACGGTGAGGGCCTCGGCGAACGATGATCCCGACTCGACGGAACGCTCGACGCGAGTGAGCGTCCGCCGCAGGGCGCCAGTGGCAGAATCAATAGACACGGCGAGCGCTTCGGTTAGAGTTAAGCCGGCCCCGAGCATCACTGATAAGTGTTTGGCGAAAAGGGCTTTCTGGGTTAAGTTGACGCCGCCCCAACTGATTTCTTTTTTTAACCAACCGTTAGACATACCAGTTCAAATTTTAGTCACTCGCAAAACTTCTTCGAGCGTGGTGAGGCCGGATAAAACTTTATCCACGCCGTCCTCGAGCATGGTCGTGAGCCCGGCGCGACGGGCCGCTTGAACAATTTCGTTCGACGCGGCCCGCGCTACCACGAGTGCCTTGATCGCATCATCCATCTCGAGCACTTCAAAAATGCCGACTCGCCCCTGATAACCAGTCTGACTGCAGACCGTGCAACCCTGTCCATGATAAAAAGTTAATTTGGTTAAACTGCTATAACCGCGGTCTTTAAAAATTTGTTTCAGTTCCGGCTCATCGACAATCAATTTTTTAGTTTCCGCCGAAGGTGCGGCCGAGACCCGACAACGATCGCAAACTTTCCGCACCAGCCGCTGGGCGATAATTACGTTGATTGTCGAAGCGACGAGAAATGGTTCGATCTCGAGGTCAAGGAGTCGCGGTAGCGTGGTGGCGGCATCGTTCGCATGGAGCGTGGAGAGAACGAGATGGCCCGTCATGGCCGAATTAACGGCAATACCGGCGGTTTCCTCATCCCGAATTTCTCCAACCACGATAATGTCCGGATCCTGACGCACGATTGCCCGCAAACCCAAAGCGAAAGTTAGGTTAGTTTTCGGGTTAACCTGAATTTGGCTCACCCCTTCGATGTCATACTCAACCGGATCTTCGATCGTGGCCACATGAACGTCTCGCGTATTTAAAATTTTTACGACGGCGTAAACCGTCGTGGTTTTACCAGAGCCGGTCGGACCAGTGACCAGAATCATCCCGTGCGGATTATCTATCGCCCGTTTAACCTTAACTAAATCGGTCTCGCCCAAACCCAAATCCGTTAAGCTGAACTTCCGGCTCTGTTCAGAAAGTAGGCGGAGCACGACATTTTCGCCATCAGTCACCGGCACGATGGACACGCGCACATCAATCGGTTCATTTCGAACCATAAACTGGAGCTTGCCGTCTTGCGCCGAACGGTGTTCGTCGGTGCGCATCCGGGCGAGAATTTTGATGCGCGTTAAAATGACGTCAGACAAACCCCGTGGCAATTCCAAAACATCGTGCATGACTCCATCAATCCGAAAGCGCACCAGCACTTTCTGTCGCGTTGGTTCGATGTGGATGTCCGAGCACTTATTCTGGTGACCATATTGGAAAAGTAGGTCAACCAAGCGAATCGTCTGCTCGTCGCGCCCTTCTTTACTCAAGCGTTCGTCGAGTACTCGTTCTAGGGTTGACTCAAACTCGGATTTCAAACTACCTTTGTAATTATTTAGGGCTTCGTCAAGATCGCGCCGCGTAATCAATCCCGCGATAATTCGTTCGCCCAAACGCTTTTCGAGCAAGTGCACCGTCGCCAGATCAGACGGATCAACCATGCCGACCTTGATTCCCTCACGCGAGCGCGATACGGCAATCACCCCGCGATGTCGCGCCACCATTTCCGGCACTCGACTAAAAATCGCCGACTCAATCTTTTCGCGCCGGAGATCAAACCAGTGAAGATCCTGCGCCTCGGCCACCAAGCGGGCCAGATCGCTATCGCGGATCAAGTCTTTATCAACCAAGACATCCCACAACTCGCGGTGCTCGGCCTGACTGGCAGTGACGGCCAACTCGAAATCGGCCAGTTTAAGATGACCTGGGGTGACGAGAATATTTTTTAATTGAGCGGTGGTTAGAGGCACGTTAAGAGTGACGAGCGCGAGCGAGTTCGGCTTTAATTTTTTCCACCACGGTTTTAATCTCCACGTCCGACTTAACCAAATAATCGCTCGCCCCGAGCGCTTTGGCTTTGGCAATATCGGTGTCCTGTCCCAGGTTCGACAACACGATCACGGGCGGGGGTTTCGCCACTCGTCCCAACTTCATTTCCGCTAAAACCTCAAAACCGTTTTTCCGGGGCATGATCAGGTCGAGTAACACCAAATCGGGCGCCTCGCTTTTAATCTTGTCGAGCGCCTCTTCGCCGTTGATCGCTTTGATCACGGTAAAACCCGCGCGCGTCAGCTTGTCGCCCAGGGCGACGGAAAGAAACTTGTCATCCTCGGCGAGCAGGATTTTGCCCAATGTTTTTTCTTCAGACACAAAATTTATTTAATTTAAACCCTTGATCCCCTCTTTTTTGCTCATTCCGCTAAGCGGCAAGGTAACAGTGAAAGAGGTGCCTTGGCCCTCGAGCGAATCAAACCAAATTTGGCCACCGGCCGCTTCAACAATCGCTCGAACGATATAAAGACCGAGGCCAGTCCCCTCGGCTTCTTTATCCCTAATATTATCAGCCCGAAAGAGTTTCGTAAATATTTTCCCACGGGCGGCGTTCGGAATGCCATAGCCGGTATCGGTCACTTTAATTGAAACCTGCTCCCCAGCGCGACTAATCGTTAACGTAATCGTCCCGCCGGCCGGCGTGTACTTAACGGCGTTCGAAAGGAGGTTTTGAAAAATGATTCGCACCAACTTGGGATCGGCGTTGATCACCGGCACGGCCGGATCGTATTGCTTGTTCAGAGAAAGATTTTTGGCCGCCACTGGCGGCGCCAGTTCGACCAACACTTCGTCGGCCACGGCCGCGAAATTGGTCGGTGCCGGATCAATGGCGAAAGTGCCAAGTTCGATCCGCGAAACGTTCAACAGCGAATTCACCAATTCGACCATCCGCCGGTTGGAGTCTTGCAAGTTATGGAGATACTCACGCTGTTTGTCGTTCAACGGACCAACCTCTTCTTCGAGCATCATCTCCGAATACCAGTTAACGGCCGAGAGCGGGGTTTTCAGTTGATGCGAAGCCAAAGAAACAAATTCCGTCTTGGCCTGATCAATCTCCTTCTCTTTAGTGATATCGCGAAACAAAATGATCGCGCCGGAAACTTCGTTGTGGGTTAAAAGTGGCGCGATCATCATCGCCACGGGAAACCAGCGCCCATTCTTGGCCTTGACCGAAATTTGGTCGAGCAAACTAATCGAGATGATGTTTCGTTCAGCCATCGCCTTCTCGATCGGCAAAGAATCGTAAGACAACTCTCGGCCGTCGCGGCCGGAAACTAGAACCGTGCGAATGTCTTGACCGGTCGCCTCGGACGGCGCCGTACGCAAAAGAATGCCGGCGGCCTGATTCATTAAAATCACGCGGCGTTCATTATCAATGGCGATCAACCCTTCGGCCATTGACGACAAGATGGCATTGAGCTGATTTTGCTTGTCTTTTGATTCTTCGTCGTCCATTAGTGGGAATTATAACGCATCAGCCAGCGAACAAAAAACGCCCCGTCTAACTTTAAGTTTAAGACGGGGCGTTACTGTCGCCGCTTCCCACTTTTATTCTCTTACCAAAAAATGCACCGTATAGTAGGGTCTATCCACTCCATCCGCCGAACCGTGCCATTGAAAACTGTCGAAAATGATCGCGGTTCCCTGTTTTTCAGATAACTTCCGAAACCTCCTGTTCCTTTTCTTCAAAACTTTAAATCCCAACTCGATAATTTCACCATCAACATCGCCATTTTTCCTGGCCGGAACGCGAGCAACAAACGGCTTCATCTGACCCTCGCGACAAAACCAAAACCTAGAGGTAGGCGTAGCTGATCTTTCTCATTGCTCCTTTGTCGCAGCCGTTTAAGCCTCCGGGCACGTTCATTTTTACAATCAAGACATCCCGACCCCTCGATCGACCCCCTATTACCACATTTCCCGCAGATGCCAACGGTATACCCTTTTTTATTCATGCCCGACTACCTCCAGTTGAATCGGAGCCCGGTTTTCGGGTTAACGCAACCCGAACTAATCCAACGCTAGTTTAACCAATTGGTCAAACCGCGTCAACCTCGGCCAACCGGCAGTAACGCTGCCGCGCGAAGAACTTTCGAATTTCTTCCACCACGAGAATCGAGGCGGCCACGGCGATTAGCGCGAACCACTCCGACCAACCAAGCGGCACGGTGTGCAAAAACTTTTGTAACCACGGATTATAAATAACCAGTAGTTGTAAAGAGATGACGATCGCGGTGGCGCCGAGCAAAAACTTGTTGGTGAAAAAATTAATTTGAAAAATTGACTTCGTTTCGTGTCGACAGTTCCAAGCATTGAACCACTGGAACACCGCTAGCCCGGTCAACGCGACCGTTTGCGCATGGGCCAGATCGACGGCAAAATATTTCTGAAACAAATATAGTGTCCCCAGCATCATCGGCAAAGACATCACCAACATCCTCTGAACCATCAACTTGTCAACCAAATATCTTTTCGGCCGTTCAAAATTCCCCTTCAGCAAGCCGGCCTCTTTCGGTTCCATCGCCAGAGCCACGTCGAGGAAGCCATCGGTGACAAAGTTCAACCAAATAATTTGCGCCGGCAAAAGCGGTAAGGGGTAACCAAGAAAAAGCGCGCCCACAATAGTTAGGACTTCGCCCCAACTGGTGGAGAAGAGATAAAGAATGACTTTCTTGATCGTTTTGTAAATACTTCGGCCCTCTTCCACCGCCGACACGATACTGCCAAAATTATCATCCAACAGAACGATATCCGCGGCCTCTTTGGCCACTTCGGTACCGATCCGACCCATCGCCACGCCAAGATCAGCCGCCACGAGCGACGGCGCATCGTTGACGCCATCGCCAGTCATCGCCACGACTTCGCCGCGCGCTCGATAAGCGTTCACGATGCGTAGTTTGTGTTCCGGCGTGACCATGGCAAACACCGAAGTCTTGGCGAGCGCCAATGATAAATCGTGAGCCGAAAGCTGGTCAATGTCTTGACCGGTGAGAACGGTGTCGCCTTCTCGGTAAATGCCCGCTTCGCGGGCAATCGATCGCGCCGTGACCTTGTGATCGCCAGTAATCATCACCACGCGGATGCCGGCCTCGCGGGCGCGCGCCAAGGCCGCCGGCACTTCGGCCCGCAAGGCGTCTTTCATCCCCAAAAAGCCGACAAAGGTCAGCGCGTGGATTTTGGTCGAGGATAATTCTTCCGCCGGATGATCATCCTTGGCCACCGCTACCACCCTTAAGCCCTCCCGCGATAAAGACAGAAAAACATTTTCCAGTTCATGTCGTTTTTCCACCGACAACTCATGTTGACCGGTTGAACTCCAGATTTTTCGACAGAGACCGAGAATGGTTTCCGGTGCGCCGACTACTGTCAATAATTTACCGCTACTCGACATCGCCTCGCGATGAAGCGTGGCGTGATATTTAAGATTGTAATCAAACGGGATTTCGCCAATGAGGGGTGACTCGCGTTCGAGATCGTCTTTATGGAAACCAAGTTTTTTGGCCAGAACGAGCAGGGCGGCTTCGGTCGGATCACCGGCCACGCGCCAAATTTTATCAGTGGCGGAAAAGATTACTCGCGCGTCGGCGCAAAACGCCGCCATTTTCCCCACCAACACCAGTTCGGGGTGATTGAGCGGATCAATCACGGCTCCCGCGAGCTGGATTTCCCCGGTTGGTTCATAGCCAACGCCGCCGACCGTAAAGATTTTTCCATCAGAGTAAACCTTCCTGATGACTAATTCGTTTTTCGTGATCGTCCCAGTTTTATCCACGGCAATGACCCGAGCTTGCCCCAGCGCCTCAACTGCCTGAAGTCTTTTAACCAGAGCGTGATTTTTAGACATTCGCCAAACACCCGTGGCCAAAACGAGCGTCATCACGATTAACAAACCTTCGGGAATAATGGAAACGGCGAGCGAAACCACGGTGGTAAACATCTCCTTGGTTGGCTGACCGGAAATCGCCCCGAGAATAAACAAACCGGCGCTGATGCCGGCCACGACCCAGATAATCAAGCGTGATAAGTTGCGGATATCGTTTTTGAGTGGGATCTCCGTTTCGTTTATCGCCACGGCTTTAGAGATTTGGCCGACGGCAGTATGGACACCGGTGGCCACAACCAACGCGCGACCACTGCCGGCCAAGACCTGCGTGGCTTTGAAAATCAGGTTCTTGTGCTCTGGGGTTTTGTGAACCGGCTGGGATTCGCCGGTTAGGGCGGCTTCGTCAATTTTCAAATTAGCGGCGGTGATAATTCGCGCGTCGGCTGGCACCTTCTCCCCGCCACGGAGAATAACGATGTCCCCGAGCACGACCTCATGGTCGGGCACGATCAGTTCTTCACCATCACGAACCACCGTGGCGGTTGTTTCAACAAACTTTTTCAGAGCCAAAAGGGTGTTCTGTGTTCGACCTTCTTGAACTGTGCCGATCAGCGCGTTAAAGACCAAAACGGCGAAAATGATCGCGCCGTCAACCGTCTCCCCCAACGCCAAAATTGTTGCCCCGGCGGCTAAAAGAATATAAATTAACGGACTTTGAAATTGGCGCAGAAAGATCAGCGCCAGATGGTCAGTTTTAGCACTGGGTAATTTGTTTCGACCGTGGCGCTCAAGCCGGCGCGCCGCTTCGGCGCGGCTTAAACCGCGCTCGTTGGATTCAAGTGTTTGGAAGAGTTCGGTGAGAGTTATGGATTGGAATTAAAAGACTTAAACCACTCTTTGGCGTTCCTTGGCCAACCCAGCATAAAGAGCAGAGCAAGCGGCGCACCCCAGTTGGCCGAACGTTCAACGAAATCCCAAGCGGGATCAGGCCCAATTGGCCAGCGAATCAGGGCTGTCCATAACCCCCAAAGGGCCATCCAGAGTACCGCCAAACGAATCGGTTTGATGAGAACGAGGATTGCGAGCAGGAGGTCGACCAGTCCAACCAGAAACAAAAGGTTGACGATTAAGCCGGTTTCGGTAATCCCTACGGCGTTAAAATACTTAAACCAACCCTCTTTACCCTGCAAAGCGAAAACACCATGACCAATAAACTCGCCAGCGACCGCCACCCGCAAAATCCACTCGACTAATTTTGAATTATTCATAGTGATTCAATTATATCTCGAATCAAGCTTGTCTAATATAACGCCTGTTGATAGTGATCGAGGTATACCCGAGAGCAATAAACACGAAACCAAGAATCACGAGGGCAATCGGCCAACCGACCGAGTCGTAAAAATACTCGCTGGTGATATAAGAGACATGCGCGATTAAAAAAAGCGTGCTCCAAAGAAGCAGGCTACGATTTTTGAGGCGGGCGGACAAAAAGAGCCCGATGAGCACGATCAAGAAGAAGAATCCCTGCCACGGCGGTGAATCGAAAACCCGCGAAAAAGCGGCGGCTAAAAATCCGCCACTACCAAAGAAATAAAGCACGTCGAGTAATTTTTTATTCCAACCATCACGGAAAGCTTGAGCGAGTAAAAGATAGCTCGCCCCCACCACCATGGTGAGGTAGGCATATAAATCGTCGTGTCGATACGCCGGTCCCGGGGTCAGGGCTTCGATCAAGAGGTAAATAAAAGCCGTGCCGTTGGCGATAGCAAAAAAAGTCAGTAGCGGATGCTTGTGAATAGTGCTTAGCAACAAATAAAAACCACAGATCACGCCAAACACCAGCGCCACCGGCCCCAAAGAAACGAAATCTACACCGAGCTCGTGAAGCGTGACCAGCGCGCCACCCGGAATCAACATCCCGCCGAGAAAGTGGAAAATTACTCCGAGCTTGTCCGCTGGTTTTTGTTTCAATAAAACCGAACCGGAAACCGCAAAAACCAGTCCGAGTCCAAGTGTGACCGTCATTCGACCAAGAGAACCAATATCGTCCCAGACCTGCATCATAAAGATGATCAAGCCAGCCAACACCACCGCCGCGCCCAAGACGTAGAACATTTTCGTGACAGAGAAAAAAGCCGGTGAAGATTTTTTAACCGGCGTTACCGAGCTTAACTGATCCATGACTTCCTCGCGACTGATCTCGCCAGAATTTATTTTCAACGTCAATTCTTGCAATAAAGTTTCTTTGTTCATAAAATAATCCAACCTAAAAACTTAAAATTGTTTTGATAATAAGATCGATCGTCAATGTTTATCAGGTTGAGCTTGCTCTTGCTTTTGCCTTTTGTGAGATAGTAGTAATACGAAGAATCGCTGAGAAAGAAAGGGAAGAAGTCGCCATCGTGCCGATCATAGCCACTCGAAAACGTCACGCCGTCAGGTGAGGTTAAAAGTCCGTTCAAGGGAAACGCTTGCGCCTCCTCTAAAGTAATTTCTCGACCTTCATTCTTTTTCGTGTCGTGCAGGAAGATGCGGGTAATATAGTTTTCGTTAATGTCGGGTGCGCCATTTCCGTCTGAGTCTTGATTCGGATCAACCGGATTGATGACAATCTTTCCGTTGACGACCGAGTAACGTTTTTGAAGATAGTTATTGCAATAATACGGATAGTGATTTACCCCATCGGCGCAAAAAGAATAGATGAAATTGTATTCGGTGGTGACGGAGCGCGACGGCAAATAAACGCTCGCGGCAACAACGGCGATGAGCGCGATCGGCAAAACAAAAGCCAGCACCAGAGCAAAATTCTTCTTCAAAAACTCTTTCATGATCAGGTCAATTGTAGCAGTTTTTATGAAAAATGAAAAAGCCGTTAAGTTCCATTTTGGTGCGCGGGAGAGGATTTGAACCTCCATGCCCTAACGGGCGCTACCACCTCAAGGTAGTGCGTCTGCCAGTTTCGCCACCCGCGCGTGTTGATGATAATTCTAACTCGTTTTAGCTTCGGTGGGTACGTCTGCGGTTGCCGGTGCCACCGAGCCGCTCGCGGCAACTTCGTGCCTGATTTTCCGTCTGGCCTCGCGGCGCGACTTGTCTCTAATATAGTAGAGTTTCGAGCGGCGCACTTTGGCCGATCGCAAGATTTCGATTTTATCAATCAGGGGCGAGAATAACGGAAAAGTCTTTTCCGTGCCAACACCACTCGCCACTCGCCGAACAGTGAAGGTGGCGCCGGGTTCGGCTCCGTGGCGCCGAGCGATCACCAGTCCATCAAACGACTGAAGTCGCGTTTTGTCACCCTCAACGATCTTCTGCCAGACCCGCACGGTCGCCCCGGCGGCCAAGGGCAGGTCTTGACGGATCTTCAGGTCTACCGGCGCGATGACGAAATTTTTAGGAAACATTGCTAGTACCGTATCACGACCGCCGCCAACGGACAAGGGCCGAGAAAAAGTCGAGTGGCAGAGGTGCAATAAACATTCTGTTTTGGCCAGCCCGCGCCGGTAACTCCAAACAATACGCGTGTAGAGCCAAACGGTTGATGGTTGGCGATTCCGGCAAGTTCCCGCCATAAAGTTGATCGCCGACCAATGGATGTTGGATCGCTTTGAAGTGAACGCGCAATTGATGCGTGCGGCCAGTTTGTGGATAGGCCTCGAGATAGGTCTCGTTTTCGAAAGTCGCCAGCACTTGGTAGGTGGTCAATGCTTGGCGCAATGGGCCAGCCGCGCCGGCCGCGGCCACGCGCCGCCGCGGATCCTGACGGCTTCGACCAATCGGGAAGTCAATAATCCCTGACGACTTTTTGATTAAACCTTGAACGATCAACCGATAACTTTTTTTGACTTGTCGGTTCCGAAAAGCGTCTTTCAACCAAAGATAGGTCGGCTGGTCCTTGGCCACAACCATCATCCCGCTCGTGTCCCGATCAAGACGATGAACGATTCCCGGTCGCGCCGGATCCCCGACTCGAGACAATGACGAATCACGCTCCACCAACCAGTCGGCCAAGGTTGGACGAAACGAGTGTTCAACGGCGTGCGTGAGCAGTCCGGAGGGTTTATCAATAATCAAGAAATGTTCATTTTCGTAAATTACCGTCGGCATAGAAATTTTATTTGCCAAACCGGCGTTGACGCTCACGGTAGTTGGCAATGATGGCTTCAAACTCGACCCGCGACAAGGCCGGCCAGTTGGTTTTGGTGAAGTATAATTCGCTGTAAACCGATTGCCAGGGCAAGAAGTTGGATAACCGCTCCTCGCCACTGGTCCGAATAATCAAGTCCGGATCGGGTAGATCGGCCGTCCACAAATAGTTAGAAAATTCTTCTGGTTTCAACCGCGCGATCTCGGTTGGTGATTTTTCTCTGGCCAATTTTTTAATCGCCTCAACGATTTCGCTTCGACCACCGTAGGACATCGCCAGCACCAGATTAAACTTCTTGTTGCCAGCGGTCTTTGTTTCGGCCGCCTTGATCAGTTTTTGTAAATTGACCGGAAAACGTTCGACCTCGCCGATAAAGCGCAGGCGCGCCCCGCGCTGATCCAGTTCCGCAATCTCTTTAATTAAAAAGTTACGAAATAGTCCGAGCAATAATTTCACTTCGCTTGCGGCGCGTTGCCAGTTCTCGCTCGAAAAAGCGTAGCCAATGATCGTCTTAATTCCAGCCGCTTCCGCCCAATTCACCACTTCTTTAAATTTTTTGAGTCCGCGGCGGTGACCCTCAGAGATCGGCAAACCGTGTTCACGCGCATATCGCCGATTGCCATCAATGATGACCCCGAGACAATTTAGTGGATTTTGAGGATTCATGTCCGCGAAATTCCGAGTTTATAATAATTGAGCCATCGTAACATATTTGAAAAAGATCGCCAGATTGGCTATTGTGAGCCAAGGGGCGGTTAGCTCAGTTGGTAGAGCGGCGCATTTACACTGCGAAGGTCGGGGGTTCAAGTCCTCCACCGCCCACTACCAGTCTCCGGCCCTCCCGTAGTTCAATGGATAGAACCAGGGACTTCTAATCCCTAAATGGAAGTTCGATTCTTCCCGGGAGGACGAGTTGATCAAGAGGATGGGTCAATCAGCAACGGGGCCCGCACGCTGGCTTCTTTGGAGCGCTCGGCCTTGGCCTCAAGTAATTGACGGACTTTTTCCAAACCGACCCGGTCGAGATTGACAGTGGTGTCAGGTTGGCTCGCAAACCGCGCGCGACTAGTCGTTTCCATCGCCTCCAGTTGCCGATAAAAAAAGTAGCCGCCGACAAAAATTGCTACGGTGAGAAGCAAAAATAGCGCGATCAACCAACGCCACGCTCGATCGGGATTAAAATTAATTTTAATTATCTTCATCGTCGAAACTAACTAAGACCACGGCTAAACTACCGACCCAGTCCGACCCACTCGCCGACAGAGAGAGCTGTTCGATGGTTAAAGCGTATGGTAAATTTTCCAACTGAATTAGGAACCGACCAATTTTTGAAAAAGCACCCTTCACCCCGATGCTCAAGCGCAAAGATTCACCACTAAAAGATGGTTCTGAAAGATTTAGCTCGATCTCGTTGGTGCGCGCCAGCGCTTCCAGTTCTTCGATGAAACGGATCAGTGAACCCCGACCAATAAAGGCCGTGGACATGAGCGCCCGCGCCGGTTGACTTTCTTCGATGCTCAATCGCCAA
The DNA here is from genome assembly GCA_964360815.1 of uncultured Candidatus Saccharibacteria bacterium. Classification (GTDB taxonomy): domain Bacteria; phylum Patescibacteriota; class Minisyncoccia; order Phycocordibacterales; family JACOZG01; genus JACOZG01. Next base: position 73,293 of record CAYHYA010000001.1, read on the forward strand.
AGTTCCGTGTTGGCCTTGAGTCGCGCCGCCGCATAAAACTCCTGATAGGCCGCCATGGTCCGACCCATGTCCTGACGAACGAGAAAAATCAAGGTGACACTGGCCGCCAAGGCCAAGAGATTGAGCGCGAAAATAGTCAGGGCCACTCGTTTTTTCATCATTTGGTTTTTGTTTGGTCCGAATTAATCTTCAAGCTCAAGGTGAAAGTCGGGTTTTTTTCTTGAATCAAGTTGCGCACCGGTGACTCGATTTCGACAAAAAGTGGGTCGGCCTGTAGGCGCTCGAGATAGTTGAGCCAGCCCGGCCTCGTTTCGCTCTGGCCAACCAACTCGACCGCGATCGGTGCGCCCGACTTCGATAAGTAGGTGATTTGTTGCAAGCTGATTCCCTGGCGATAGCTAATCAACCGATCCAAAATCAGTGACGGCGTAACCGTTGATTGGTTGGTTTGTAAGTGTTTAATCCGCTCGTTTATCTTTTTAACTTCGGCCTCCAGTTTGGCCGTGTCGGCCTCGACCATTTGCTGTTTGGTTCCGACTAAATTTTTTTCAACCTCGACGCGCTTCGAGTGAACGATCCAGTAAAGCGACACGACGACTAAAAGGATAATCACGAGTAGAGCCAAGGTCAGATTACCACTGACCACCAGCAAACGATGGTGATGTTCGACTCGGCGTTTTTTTTGATCGTCTGGTAAAAGTAGGTTGATCATGATTCAGCTAAGTGGCTGCGGAGGGCCAGCCCGAGCGAAGTGGTATAGCGGAGTGCTTGGTTTAAATTGATTGCCGGAATATATTCTTCGAAAGAAAAAAGATTGGTCCAAGGGTTGCCGATCCTGACTGGCCAAGCGAGATTCAAATAATCAATCAGTCCGGGCAGAGTGGCCTGACCGCCGCAAATGATAATTTGTTCAATCGGCTGATCGAGGTGGGTCTCACCGCGGCGACTCTCCCACCAGCTGTAATGTTTGATGATTTCGTCGCGCAGAATCGACACCAGCGGCAACAGGGCGAAAAACAATTCCTTGTTGGTCTGACCGCCGAGCAAACCTTTCTCGACCTTGAGCTTTTCCGCTTCGGCGTAACCGAGATTAAGATTTTTCTGCACGGCTTTAGTTAAGTCTTCGCCTCCGAGATGATCAACCGTGGTAGTGAAGAGCACCGCCGAATCGCGAGCGATGAAAAAACTGCTGCGGGTTTTGCCGAAATCAACAATCATGCTCAAACACTTATCGCCCGAGCGAATAATTGACCGCGCGATGGCTTGCGCTTCAATCTCGAGAGCCAGTGGTGTTAGTTCCGCCGCCGCCAGAGCGGCGGTGTAAGTCACGACGATGTTTTTCGGAAAAACCGACACGCTCACATCGTACTCGCCTTGTTCGTTGACTGGTGCCGATAAAATTTCGTAATCGAAAACGACCTCCTCAGCCGAAAGAGGGATGTGTTCCTCGAGCTGAAGTTCGATGCTCCCGCGCAGTTCATTTGGTTTAAGGTACGGGAGTGTCAAACGAACAACGTAGGCCTCTTCTTCCGGCAGGGAAACCATCACGTCCGATAAATTAAATTCTTTTTTTAAGCCCACCAACGCAGCGATTAAAGCCGGTGAATCTTTAATTAGACCAGACTCGATAATGCCACCGCCGAGCGATTTTTCGCCATACTGCGCCACGGCCAAACGGCCAGGTTGTCGTTCCAAACCAATGAACTTGATCGACTGGTCGGAAATGTCGAGACCAACCGCCGGACGAGTGAGATATTTGGGTGTGGGAAAAAACTTCGAAAAAAGAGAAGTCATCGCTCTCGATTATAACGCAAATGCGTCAGGGCGGGAATAAAAGAACCCACAATGATCAAGATCACGATTGGTAAAAGATATTGGTCAATCCCGGGAACGCTCCGGCCGAGGAAATAGGCCACCAGCGGTAGACCGCCACCCCAAATGATTCCGCCGATCAGATTGTATGAGAGAAAAATTCGATAATTCATCTGGCCCACACCAGCCATGATCGGCGCAAAGGTGCGAACAACCGGAACGAAACGCGCCAGGATAATCGTTTTTTTACCATAAGCGGCGTAGAAGCTCTTCGTTTTTTCGAGATGTTTCTTTTGGAAAAAAAGTGAATCGGGGCGAGAGAAAATTTTCGGTCCGAATTTAGCTCCGAACCAATAACCGGTGCTATCACCTAAAACGGCGGCCACGATCACGCCAGAGATAAGCCACCACAAATTGAGATAACCCTGCGAAGCTAAAAAACCCGCGGTGAAGAGGAGTGAATCGCCGGGCAAAAAGAAACCAAAAAACAAACCGGATTCGGCAAAAACAATTAACAAAACTCCGATTAGGCCAACCGTGTTAACCAAAAAAAGTGGATCGAGCCAGTGAACCAGGGTCATGGTCGGCGTGCTAGATAGTTCCGCAAGATAATCGCCGCGGCGCGGGCGTCGAGCCGGTCGTCTCGACCAATTTCCCGCGCCGCTTCGGCCGTGGTCATGCTTTCGTCCTCGAAAATTATCGGCAGACCAAGCGCTAACGACAAGCGTTCTTTAAACCTTAAAATCGGCTTCATCAGCGGGTTGGGGCGCCGCTCGCGAGTCAGTGATTCGCCGAGCACGATTTCGCCCACTTCGCGCTCGCGGCAAATTGTTTTTATTTGATCAATTAGGCCGGTCTCATTCGGTAAAACCGTGAGCGGATAAGCGAAACGTCCGCCCTCATCCGACAGGGCGAGGCCGACCCGTTTACGACCATAATCGAGACCGAGAAAACGCATTCCCCATCTTAACACACCGTTGTCTTTTGCTTAATAAAACTGCTATGGTGAAAGTGGTAAAGAGATACGGTTCTCTCTACCGGGGGAGCACAAACGACCTACGAGCTAGGATAGACGCCCACAATTCTGGTAAAGTAAAATCGATCAAATCAATCCGGCCACTGGAGTTAATTTATTATCAAGCATTTACTTCAAAAACCGACGCCCGGCGAGAAGAAAAATTTCTCAAGTCGGGACGAGGTAGAGAGAGGATAAAATTTTTGTTGCAGGAAACGCTGGGTGTAGATTTGAAAATAAAAATATAAATTACGCCTGGAGGGGTGGCAGAGCGGTTTAATGCACCGGTCTTGAAAACCGGAGTGTCCGAAAGGGCACCGTGAGTTCAAATCTCACCCCCTCCGAATTACTAAGTTTGAACCGATGTAAAGTAGGGGTTCTTGGGTTAAAATAAGAATTAAGAATACTGTGGACAATCTTTTTGCAAACTACATTCAATCGGTCTCAAACAAGTTCTCACACAAAGAGACGAGTGAGATGGGATATCGAACGGATTTTGAGAATCTCCTCAAAGGTATTTTTGATTCGATCAACGTAAAGCGTATTGATCACGATGCCAGAGCCAAACAAGGAAACAAGCCGGACTTTGTGGTGCTCAAAAACGATGTGCCGATTGTATATATTGAAGCGAAAGATATTGGTGTTTCGTTGGATAAGGTCGAAAAATCAGAACAAATGGCGCGGTATTTCGGATATGCCAATCTTGTTTTGACTGACTACGTGGAATTTCGTTTTTATAGGAATGGGCTTCCGTATGGCGAACCGATAAAAATCGCTGATTATGACTTGGGAGAAAGAACCATCGATGCTCATTCTCAAAATTACGAACTGCTTACAAAAACGCTTCTTGATTTCGCGCGGTCTCACAAAGAACCCATCAAATCTGGTGCGCACCTTGCCAAGATAATGGGAGGCAAGGCGCAAAGAATACGCGATAACGTGCAGCAATTTTTAGGAGGGGTATCGGAGCAAAACAAAGAGCTTTTCCGTGTCTACGACGCGATCAAGAAAATGCTCGTCCACGATCTCTCGCTCGAATCCTTTTCCGACATGTATGCTCAAACACTTGTTTACGGTCTTTTTGTTGCACGATATTATGACTACTCGGCTCAAACCTTTTCTCGTCAGGAAGCGCGCGATCTGGTACCAGCATCAAACCCGTTTCTCCAGCACTTTTTCGATCATATTGCGGGACCAAATTTTGATAAACGATTAAGTTATATTGTCGACGAGCTCTGTGAAGCATTCCAACACGCCAATGTAACAGAGCTGATGGAGCAGTATTTCAAAGACGACCTATGGGGAGAAAAGCATTCTGTGGCGCCAGATCCAGTTATCCATTTCTACGAAGATTTTCTCAAAGAATATGATCCAGATTTACGTAAAAAGATGGGAGCTTATTACACACCGCTTCCCGTCGTTAATTTCATTGTCCGTTCGATTGATCATATCCTGAAGAAAGATTTTGGCCTCACGCAAGGACTTGCCGATACAAGTAAGTTGCCGAACGGAAAACATAAGGTGCAGATTCTTGATCCGGCCGTCGGCACCGGCACTTTTATTAGCCGTACGATTAGGGTTATTTTCGAAAACTTAAAAAAACGGGGGCAGGATGGTAGTTGGCCTGCCTATGTCCACAATGATTTGCTCCCGCGGCTCCATGGCTTCGAGCTCATGATGGCGCCCTACACGATCGCGCATCTTAAATTGAGTCTTGCATTCAAGCAAACCGGGTTTTGGAAATTCCATCGCCGGCTCGGTATTTATCTCACCAATTCGCTTGAGCAAGCCGAACCGCAACAAAATCTTCTCTCCTTCGGCCTTGCCGAAAGTATCGCCGAAGAAGGAAAGGAGGCGGCAGTGGTGAAAAATACCACGCCCATAATGGTGGTGCTTGGCAATCCGCCCTACAGCGTCAGCTCATCAAATAAAGGAGAGTGGATACAAAATCTCATCAAAGTTTACAAAGAAAATCTTACTGGAGAAAGAAACGTACAACCACTTTCAGACGACTATATAAAATTCATTCGCTTTGCTGAGCATTTTATTGAGAAAAACAAAACAGGTATTGTGGCCATGATTACTAACAACTCCTTTCTTGGTGGAAGGATACATCGTCAAATGAGAAAACACTTACTTGAAACTTTTGATGATATTTACGTTCTTGATCTCCACGGTAATTCAAGGGTGGATAGGGTGGGTAATGATGAGAATGTTTTTGATATTCAACAGGGTGTTTCGATAAATATCTTTGTCAGGAAAAATGAAAATAAAACAGGGCTTGGTAGGGTTTACCATGCAGAAATTTTCGGCAAACGGGAATCAAAGTTTGAAACGCTCAACAAATCAGATATCGAAAAAATTAAGTGGCAGAAATTAGAGTATTCGGAACCATATTTTTTCTTTGTGCCAAAAGATTTTGAGGGTATGAGTGATTACGATAAAGGATTTTCCGTAACTGATCTGTTCAAGGTTCACTCATCTGGTTCCACATCAGCGAAAGACGATTTATTAATAAAATTCTCTAAACCAGAAATTGAGGAGTTGCGTAACTCATTTAATGCAAAAACAGACGAGGAGATAGCACAACGTTATAATGTTGCTAAAAAACAAGTAACGGTAGTAAGAAGCGATCTCGGTAATGTTATTGGAGATTCGACGGAGATACTTTATAGACCATTTGATACCAGATACACTTTATTTTCACTGAAAAGTGAGGGTGTGTTTTCTCGCCCTAGGCCAGAGGTTATGAAGCACATGCTTAAAAGTAATCTGGGGTTTATTGCCAAGCAGGGCTTGGATCAAATTGGAACTCCGTTTTGTTTTGTTTCTAATTTTATTATAGACAGAAGGTCGTGGTCACGACCAGGAATGTTAGGAGCGGAACAAATCTTTCCCCTGTATTTATATAATGAAGATGGCTCAAAAATACCAAATCTTAAAAATAAAATTGTAGATGAAATAGAAAAAATCTCTGGTAAGGTTACACCCGAAGATATTTTTGACTACATCTACGCCGTCTTGCACTCGCCAACATACCGAGAAAAATATAAAGAATTTTTGAAAATTGATTTCCCGCGCGTGCCATATCCGAAAGACAAGAAACAGTTTGAAGGGTTGGTCGCGCTCGGTCGTGAACTGCGGGAGATCCATCTGCTTGAGTCACCAAAAGTAAGTGCGTTTATTACGACCTATCCAGTTTCCGGCTCTGATACTGTTGAGAAAATCTCATACAAAAACGGCGGTGTATATATCAACGCCGAGCAGTACTTCGGCAATGTCCCGGACGCGGCCTGGAATTTTTACATCGGTGGCTACCAACCCGCGCAAAAGTGGCTTAAAGACCGCAAAGGCCGCGCACTTTCAAATAGCGATATTGAACACTATCAAAAAATCGTTGTTGCTCTAGTGGAAACGGACAGGATTATGAGAGGTATTAATAACATCAAATCGTAAAATGTATCATTCACACTATCTGTGGATAACTCTGAAATAGCTATATAATGCAAGGTATTTTTTGGACATGCTTTTTGTTTGACATTCTTTTTGTATTTGCTATCATAGTAGTATATTAAATTTAACCCACGAATATCATGAACAATGAGAATAAGGTTGTATTGGAAGCAAAAATACCATATTTGAGTGCCGCGAAAATGGAGAAGTTAATGGAGTTAGTTTCAGAGCGTAGTTTATCCACCATAACCCCTGATTACTTTAAGAATTACGGTTTCGGGCAGGCAGACGCATATTTAGCGATAAACACGCTTAAGTTTTTGGGTGTAATTGACGACAAAGGTAAATCTACGGATGTATTGCGAAAGTTTCAGTTACGCGGTGACACACGCAATTCGGAAATACAACCGATAATAAAAAAAGCCTACAAAAAATTGTTTGACGCGGCAAATGACCCACACAATTTGTCAAAGGACGATCTTGCCAATGAGTTTATGCATCACTATTTCTTGAGTCGTCGGGTAGCTATTTCGGCAGTACCCGCATTTCTTAAGCTTTGTGAATTTGCAGGACTCTTGGAACAAGGATCTGTGTTAACGAGGAAACGAATTGCTGGTCCGTCAGGTAAATCTCAAAAAAGCTCAAAAGTTCAAGTAGGAAATCGCACTTCCAGCAATCAAAGTAATCTAGTGGTCATCCCAATTTCTGAGGGCAAGATGGAGCTACGATTACCACATGAAGTTCTGACCAAAATGGCGTTTGGCGGTGATATCGTTGATGATGTGAAATCTTTAACGAAACAACTTACAGACTTTGCCAAAAAGTATTTGGCCGAAGGGGTTATTAATGACAACAACAAACAATAAATCTATGAAAAACATACTCAAACCAGTACAAACCGTGCCACGATCGGGTCAATATGAAATCATTGGTCCACGAGGTGGAGAAACCGGTGAAGAAATTACGGGTGTTAAGGGTAAGACATTGCCACCTACTCCAAAAGCAGGGTCGTCGTATAAATTAGTAAACGCGACGAAGCATTAAATCATGGCCAACATTCAACACTACATTTTTATAGATGAATCTGGCGATCCGGGGAAGCCGTTTGAAACCAATGCAACTGGAAATAAAATCCCGACAGGGGCAAGTATTTTTTATATTCTTACCGCAATTTATCTTGATTCTACAAAATTATTTGCGTTGGAAAACGAGATTATGGAAACTCGGCAGAAATATGGATTTAGAAATGAGATAAAATCTACGACCATCCCACTTCCAATGTACGAGGATTTGCTCGCGATTATAAATAAGATTGGGGTTCCTGTTTACTACCGTCTAGTGGACAAACAAAAATATAAAGGCAAATTTGCAACTGCCGGCCACGCAAAACTTCACAATATTTTTGATGATTATAATTTATCCAAACTCGTTTTATTTGCTACACAGAAGCAGAAACTAGCAGAGTCGGAAGTGGTGATTGATCGAGCTGACAGGAGAATGTACAACGGAGATTATTTTAGCAGTTTTGATGAGTATCTCTTTG
>CAYHYA010000002.1:0-75078 GCA_964360815.1 uncultured Candidatus Saccharibacteria bacterium
AAATGTGTATAAAAAAGAGCCCTCGTGTTTGAGGGCCCCCAATAATCCAACGCGAGATCTTCACCGGCATCTTCGGTATACCGGATGGTGGCGGTGATATCTAACCCGATAATATCCGTCGTAATATCTGGTGTAGGTATATACTCGTGAAGGTCTTTCATAAATCACCACGGGGTCATCCACTACCCTCACAACAGCAACAGGATAAACTGGCGGCCAAGGGATAGGTTCTTTAGTGGTTACTGTCGTCCTTGTCCCGTCCGGACTTTTCGTTGTCGTTGTGACAGTCGCACAACCACCCACACCAATCACGGCCAGAACCAAAAGCGACAGAACAGTTCGCTTGGACATAGTTTTTCTCCTCAAACAAAGAGCGTTTCTGGTTAAAACCCACTGTTTTAACCCTCCTCTAATCCTAGCAAACTTTAACTAAAAAGTCAAGTTTTTAGTTTAGGGCCAGTCGAAGTGTCTTTAACCGAATAACCTTGTTTTTCAATCTCTTGACGCAACCGGTCGGCGGTTGGCCAATCTTTTTTTTGCCGGGCAGTTTCGCGTTCTGAGATCAGTTTTTTTATGTCTTCCGAAATTTCTTCTTTTTTGGTTGCCGTCATCAAGTTCAAACCAAACACCTGATCAAAATTTAAGATTGTCGCCAACTTATCGCGTTTTTTAATTTTTTCATCTTTGACTAATTGCCAAGTTACGGCGAGAGCTTGCGGCAAATTTAAGTCATCGTTAATGGCGCTATCAAACTTTTGGCAATACTGTTGATCAACCTGACCGGACGTCGGAGTGTCGGACCAGCCCTTAATTAGATCACGTAATTTTTTATGAGCACTTGCGGCCGCGGCGAGCGCCTCCCAAGTGAAATTTAACAGGGTTCGATAGTGGGCGGTCAAAAGAAGGTAACGGTAATCCAACGGCGAAAATTTCTTGTCCGTTAAGTCAGACAGACCAATAACATTGCCGAGTGACTTCGACATTTTTTCACCATCGATCATCATAAAAGCCGAGTGTAGCCAAAAACGGGACAAGGGTTGACCGGTCAAACTTTCGGTTTGAGCATTCTCGTTTTCGTGATGCGGAAAAATTAAATCAGTGCCGCCGAGATGCAGATCAATTTGCTCACCGAGCGTGGCCTCGATCATTGCCGAGCACTCGATATGCCAGCCCGGCCGACCGCGACCAAACGACGCGTCCCAAACAACCTCACCGTCTTCGGGCTTATGGAATTTCCAAAGCGCGAAATCATTTTCCGGGTTTTCTTGGGTTTCCAGCAAGAAACGTTTTAACCGTCCGTAATTGGGAAAAGCGCTGATCTTAAAATAAATTCCGTCCGCGGTCGAATAGGCCAATCCGCGCTCTTGTAGTTTTTCGATCAGAACGATCATGTGGCCGATAAATTCCGTCGCCCGTGGCCAAACGGCTGGACGAAGAATATTCAGCTTCTCAATCTCGTCAAAAAATATTTGCTCATAACCGACCGCTAATTCTTTGGCCGATTGACCACGGGCGCGGCTCGTAGCAATAATCTTGTCGTCAACATCGGTAATGTTGATGACCTGCCGAACGGAAAAACCACTGCGCTCGAGCGCGCGCCGAAGCAAGTCGCCCGTGACAAAAGTTCGCAGATTGCCAAGATGTGGTGCGGCATAAACCGTCGGCCCACAGGTATAGAAACTGACCAAGGGCGGCCGGGCCGGAGTAAAAACTTCTTTTTGTCCGGTTAAAGTGTTGTGAAATTTTAAAGCCATCGGCGTTCTTTGGCCAGAGCAAACATGAAGCTGATCAACAAGACCATGATGCCCAGAACGAAAAACAAATCATGCGGTTGACCCACCAGTGGCAGACTCGTATTCATGCTAAAAAATTGCGCGACGATGGTCAGTGGAAAAAAGATAAAAGCCAAAACCGCTAAAACCTTCATTGTTTCGTTGGTTTTAATTGACAACAGGGAATCGTTGGTTTGGCGGAGATCAAGAAAGGTTTCGTGGTTGTTTTCGAGCATGGTCCAAATTTTTTCGTATTCGCCAAGAATTGCCGAAAGATAGTATTGGAAGTTTTGATCAAAAAAATCGCGAGTGACGATAACAAGCGAGTCAAGTGTTTGTCGATGAGTTTTGAGGGTCCAGCGGAAATCAAGCAGGTCGCGGTTAACCGAAGACAAAAGACGAACCATGGCCTTCTCTTCACCGGAAAAAATTTTTTGCTCGGCCTGTTTCAGCAAGCTGTTGATATAATCAAAACCGGTCGAGAGCGAACCGTAAAGATGTTTAACCAAATAAAAGAAGAGGTGTCCGGCGTGAACGTCGTCGCGTCTTGTACTGGTCTCTTTCAGTCGCGTGGCCACAAACACGCGAGCAAATTCCGTCAGGCCTTCAATCGGTTGATAGTGAACCGTGAGTAAGAAATTTTTTCCGATGACAAAGTCAATTTCTTCGTGATCTTGACCGTTCGAAACCGGCTGACCGTAGCAAACACTGCAAATCGGAAAATGAAGAATGAGATAAATAAAATCGGCGTAGCGATCGACCCGCGAACGACGAGAGGGGAGACTCAATTCCTCGGCGACCAATGGGTGAACACCGTACTCAGAAGCAATTTGCCCGACTTCTTCCGTGGTCGGTGTTTCGAGATCAATCCAAACCAAACCGTCGTACTCTTGCCGTCGGATCATACAATCGATTATACTGTTTAATAATCAACGATGCAAAAAATAAAAAAGTTAATTAGCCGTCTTGGTTGGCCCCTGCTTTTTGTTTTGGCGGTCGGTAGTTCGTTCGTGGTTGGAACCCTCGTCGGTTATGAAAAAGAAACGGCGGCCAAAGATATTAGCAATATTGATCTGGCGCCGTTTTGGCAAGTTTGGCGAGTGATTGATGATAAATTTATTGGTCAAGGAGCAACCACCACCGACGAAATGAGGGTGCGTGGCGCGATTGCCGGGTTGGTTGATTCGCTCGGCGATCCTTATACCATCTTTCTACCGCCAACCGAGAAAAAAAACTTTGAAGAAAATATCACTGGCAATTTCGGCGGTGTCGGAATTGAAATTGATTTGCGTCACCGCGTTTTGACGGTCGTATCGGCGCTCGTTGGTACGCCGGCCAAACTGGTTGGAATACTACCGAATGATCAAATTATTAAAATAGACGACACCGCGGCCGTTGGTTTGAACATTGACGAAGCCGTCGCCCTGATTCGAGGTGAAATTGGCACCGAGGTTAGGTTGCTGATCGCTCGAGAAGGCGAGACAAAGCCGCTCGAATTCAAAATCAAGCGCGCCAAAATCGTTATTCCAACCTTGGAAACCGAAACAAAAGACGGAATCTTCATCATCAAACTACACAATTTTAGCGCCAATTCACCGACGGCTTTTCGAGGGGCTCTGCGCGAGTTTGTGACCAAGCGCGGAAATAAAATGGTCCTCGACTTGCGAGGTAACCCGGGCGGACTGTTGGAAGCGGCCGTTGATTTGGCCAGTTGGTTTTTGCCGGCCGGGCGAACCGTGGTGACCGAACGGGGTAAAGATCCAAACAAAGAAAAGGTTCATCGGAGTTACGGTTACAACATTTTTAAGCGGAAACCCAAACTCGTTGTCTTGATTGATGGCGGGAGCGCTTCGGCGTCCGAGATTTTAGCCGGCGCTTTGGCTGAGCACGGGCTGGCCACTCTGGTGGGGGAGAAGACTTTCGGCAAGGGATCAGTGCAGGAGTTGGTTGACCTCGCCGATGGCAGCTCACTTAAGATCACTGTGGCCAAATGGTTTACTCCCAAGGGCGTTAGTTTGTCGGATAACGGCTTAACCCCGGAGGTGCTGGTTGAGCAAAAACCGGAAGATCGAGAGGCCGGAATCGATCGGCCGCTCGCTCGCGCAATAGAAATACTAAATGGCCGTAGTGTCAAGTAGGCGGGAGCAGGGGAGTTCGCTATGATGGCAAAATATGAAAGTTTTATTGCTCAACAATGTTCCGGCTCTGGGTCAACGATTTGAACTGAAAGAGGTGGCGAGTGGCCACGCGCGTAATTTTCTTATCCCCAAGGGCTTGGCGATAATCGCTGATGTTGCAGCTCACAAACGAGTTGAGTTCTTAAAAACAAAACAATTTAACGAAGATAAGAACCAACAAACGCGCGTGGAAAATATTATTAAAAATTTGTCGGATCAAACACTCAAGATTGAAGCCAAGGCCAACGCCCAAGGCCATCTCTTTGAGGGTTTGGACGAGAAACGAATCGTGGCGGCAATTAAGAGTCAGACCGGAATTGAGGCCGAAGAAAAATGGCTCAAATTAGACCGCCCAATTAAGGTCACCGGTGAGCACGAATTAACAATCACAGGCGGAAAATTGAGCGGTCAGATCAAATTGATCGTCACCGCTAGTTAATCGAAACTTCTTTGACTGAACGAACTCGAGAGTCGAAGTTGGTTTTGCGGCGATCGCGAAAATGAACCCGACCGGGCTTAAGAGCAAAGATGGTATGATCAACACCCAGACCGACGTTCGACCCAGCCAAGTAGCGCGTCCCGCGCTGACGGACAATAATCGAACCGGCTTTCGCCAACTGGCCCTCGGCCAATTTAACCCCAAGAAATTTTGGCTGGGAGTCACGTAGGTTTTTCGCGGTACCACCAGCTTTTCGATGTGCCATATATGGATAATATAAACCCTTGGTTAGAAAAAATCAAGCCCGTGATCGGGCCACTTAACTTGGTGTTGGTGGCGGCCCTAGGATTCGGTCTTGGTCGGTGGTCAAAAATAGAGGAGCAACGCGAGCCGGTTTTAATCGAAAATAGTACAACATCCGATAACGTAACAACCAAAAGTCAGGGCCAAGTGGTTGGGTCAAAAAACGGCAACAAGTATCATTACCCGTGGTGTTCGGGAGCACAGAGAATTAAAGAAGAAAATAAAATTTGGTTCACATCAGTTGATGAAGCCAAGAAGGCCGGCTATACGCCGGCCGCCAACTGCCCGGGGTTGTAATGTCGCACAATATATCTTTTGCGACAATGACGGCATTTGGTTTTGATTATGATCGCTTCTTATCCCAACACCGCCGACTCCAACGCCAGGCACTTTTACCCTGATTATCCATAACCCACATGGCGTACTCAATATTACCCTCAAGCGTGTAGATATCCAGACCAAGCTCGCGGCTCTTCTCTAGATGGTATTTTTCGTTGATTTGGAACGTCCCGACGTCTTGCGGGTTAACTCGGCCACGCAAAACCTCACCAGCTCGATTGTAGTGATTAAGGTTGCTTTCGCAACGGGCAATTAGCGTGGCGATTTTCGGATCAACCCCGTAATCTTGGCTAGTTTGATCAATTAGTTCGCTGACCAATTCTGATTGAGTCGCCGGAACAACAAGCGTCGGCACGCTGGTTGAAGCCACGGAATCAATTGAGGAAACGCTACCAAGTTGGGCCACAGCCAAAAGGCCAGCCAAACCGATTTTCGTTAAGGTGTAAGTGTACATAAAACCAAAAATAACTAGACAATAAATTGTCTAGTTAGTCAAAATTAGTATTAATCAAGCGGACCGAATCAACTGCGACTACCCTATCCAGTCCTAGTTCTAGGATAGCATACCGGCGATTCTTTGTCCAGCGGCGAAATAATTACCCGATGAACCTGCAATCCGCATTGTAGACTCAATAAGGAGGAGGAAGCTTAACGACCGTTCGCCAGGCTTCCTCCGCGAGGGAATTAGAAGTATCTAGGTTCTGATACCTCTAATCCTCGACCACACGATCCACCACCCCGGGGGAAGGATGAGGTCTGGAAATCCTTCTTGTCTGATAACCCCGCCGGTCCCCTCACAAGAAAAACAAATTTTCCCAAGCCCGCGACCCTGAAGGTCGTACTCGGACACATAATAATGGATCGTAAGGCCTATAACTTCTACCTCCCACCCGTGACGAATTTTTTTTAGGGGAAGCCCGTCAACCCCCTTCCTCGCTTCGACGTATTCATCCGGACGCCATTGGGGGGCGTTACGGTGGCGCCACAGACGCAGTTTTCCCTGCGACAGGGTCTCCGCTGCACCGTAGGCACTCCACACCCTACGCTCACATTTCTCCGAGGAGCAATTCCAAACCTCCGCCCCGTTGGGATCACCCTCGTCGGTCCTAACGAGGAGAGACCGGCATGCCCGACACTTTCCGTTGGCGATATCCTCCGCGTCGAGCTTGTCGAACCCGTAATAGCTCCGTGCCCCCGCGGCCTCTTCATACCCGCCTCCTAAAGTCAGTGGCTCTAACCTGCCCATTTTTTATCTCCTTTTCAATGTTCAAGACTTTGTTTACAAAACCAAACCTCTCCCTATGGTAGCATATTCAATATAAAAAGTCAAGCTTTACCAGGATTTTAACCAAACGAGAATTTGCTCAAGCCAGATGGTAACTCTATCAATTACCCCGGCGAAGATTTGCCTAACATCAATCTGAAGATAAGAAAAAATCGCGACTACCACAATGATTGTTAAAATTAACTTAATAAATCCAGCTGATTTCTGTTGCATGTTACAGCTGATTATATTACAAAACCGTTTTTATTCAAAGATAGACCAACGGATCAAGATAAGCGTTGGAACTGACTAGCGGCATGGTCACACTCGCTCCGGCGCAGGATTTGAAATTGTATTTGTCTATCTTGACTCCTTGAGTGGCCACCACGCCGAGGTGGAGATGCGGGCCGGTGGAATAACCGCTCTGGCCGCTATAAGCAATCACCTGACCCACCGCAACTTGTTGCCCCGGACTGGCCTTAATCACCGATAGGTGGCCATAGATGGTGCTTAGGCCGTTCGGATGACGCAACAAAACCCATTTGCCGTAAGAAGCCCCGCGACAAGCCGGATCAGTATCCCCGACCCCGATCACTTCGCCGCTTCCCGCCGCTTTAACCGGTGTCCCAATCGCCGCGCGGAAATCAACGCCATTGTGTGTCCCCGAGAGATAAAGACGTTTAGCGTCAACCGTTTTACCAAATTTTTGAGTAATGAAAATTGAATCAAGCGGCCAACGCAAAACCCCGCGCCCGGCCGGTGGCAAACGGTTGGGATCAATGATAATTTGTAATTGTGACTCGAAATCGAAAAGCTCTTTTTCGAAAGCATTTTTACGAGCGATCGTCGTGGCCAGGAGTTTCCGATAGCTGACCTCTTCTTTCTTGGTGGCCTCAAGTAGACGATCTTTTTCGGCCTGGTTATATTTAGCCACCTCGCGCTGATCGCTCAAACGTTCTTTCAGGTCGGCGAGCCGTTGGCGCTCTTTTTCGGTTTCCCCCTTTTTTTGGTTCAAGTCTTCTTTGATTAAAGACAAGGTGGAAATGTTTTGTTGTAAATCACGTTGAAAAGCCGACAACTCACTGATCCTGGTCCAAACGTCAGACGTGCGATTATGGTCAAGCAAAATCTCAACGAGGGATTGACTTTCGGTCACTCGCCATTGCCGCAGAGCTTCGCCGATCGCGAGGCGACGATGCTTAAGGGATTGGTCTTTATCGCCGATCTCCAGGGCCAACTTTTCAAGCGTCAAATCGGTTTTAAACACTTGATTCTCGGTGACCTTGATTTCGGTTTCGAGCTTTTTCTTGGTGGTATCGAGTCGAGCAATTTCTCCGATTAGGTTTTTAGACGTTTGTTCCGTTGATTTCAACTCTTCTCGATAAACCTCGATGGTGGCTTCCAGCTTTTTAATCTCATCATTATGGTTGCTAATTTTTGACTTAAGCTCATCAATCGTAGCGGCCTGTACTGGGCCGCTCAGGAGAAAACCAAAAATAAAAAATAGCAACCTAATTCGAAGTTTTGGCGGCATGTTCAAGACGAAGGAGGGTTTCTTTTTTACCCAAAATATCGGCAATAGTAAACGGGTCCGGTGACTTTTCGAGACCGGTTAAAGCGACCCTAAACGGCCAAAGAACGTTACTTTTACCGTGTTGTTCGGCGTAAGGGAAAATAGTTGCCCGCACTTTCTCGGCCGTAAAATCATCATCTGGTAGTTTTTCTAAAATTTTTTTCAATGGTTCAAGATGGTCTTGGTTTCGCAAAAGAGTTCGAGAGTAAATCGGCAGTGCTAAAAAATAACCAAACTCGCCGGTCGGTTCTAAAAAACGCGAAACATCATTTAGCGTGACCATTCGTTCACGAAGTAGCGGCAAGATTTTCCGGATTAACGGTTGATCGAACCCGGCTGGTATTTGTCGAATGATCATTTCCTCGGGCAAAAGTTTGAGATATTCGCGATTAAGCCAATTTAATTTAGTCACATCAAACACCGCTCCCCCTTTCTGAATTTTTTCCAGTGAAAATTTTTCGATTAATTCGGTCAGAGAAAATATTTCTTGTTCCGTGCCCGGATTCCAGCCAAGTAAGGCCAGATAGTTGATCAGAGCTTCCGGCAAATAACCGCGCTCGCGATAGTCGGTTACCGACACGGCGCCGTGGCGTTTTGATAGTTTCGAGCGATCGGGAGCGAGAATCAGCGGAATGTGAGCGTAAATTGGCCGCGGCGCGCCGAGGGCTTCTTGGATTAAAATTTGCCGCGGCGTGTTGGAAATATGGTCTTCGCCACGAATCACGTGGGTAAGGCCCATTTGCCAATCGTCAACCACTACGGCAAAGTGATAGAGCGGCTCATTAATATTTCGGGCGATGATAAAATCACCAAGTTCGGTGGTATCGAAGCTGATTTCACCCCGCACCAAATCGGTGAAGGTAATTACTCGACCAGGATTACGAAAACGGATTACCGGCGCTTCTGGCGAACGGTATACGGCACCGGTGACGAGCAAACGCTCGAGTTCGGTTGTGTAAACTGCCGTCCGTTCGGATTGCCGACAGGTCTCATCAAACTTAAATTGAAGCCACTGGAGACTGTCCAAAATACTGGCCTCGTATTCTGGTTTTGATCGTTCGCGATCGGTGTCCTCAAACCGCAAAATTATTTTGCCGCCCATTTGTTTGGCGAATAAATAATTAAACAGGGCGGTCCGGGCGCCGCCAACGTGTAGCGGCCCGGTCGGACTCGGTGGAAATCGAACAATAACAGAACTACCTTTCATGACTCAAAGCGATTTTGATTAGTTCTTCGGCGATCAAGCGTGCGGCGTTCGGTTTGGAAAAATTTTTGGCATTGAGGCGCATGGTTTCTAATAGCTTTTGGTTTTTGAGTAAACGATTGATTTCCGTCAGCAGGACTGACGGCAAGAGGTTATCTTGTTCAATCACCACCGCCGCGCCAGTCCGCGCGTAGGTGAAAGCATTGGTGCGTTGGTCGTGGCTAATTTTTTCCGGAATGGGAATTAGGATCGCCGGTATCCCCCACTCGGCAATTTCGAAAATAGTTGAACCAGCCCGAGAAATAACCAGATCGCTCACCCCCGCCACCATCCGCATCGCTGATTCGTTTAGGTAATCAAAAAGTTTATAGCGATCGGCCTGGGGATGACCAGCGAGAACGGTTTGCGTTCGCTTCTTGATATCGGAAAAATTGTCTCTACCAACTTGATGGATGACGGCGTATTCTTTAAGCAACGATGGTAAAATATCTACCACCACGTCGTTGATGGCCCGAGCACCCTGCGAGCCGCCGGTGACAAAAACGACCGGCCGGTTTGGCTCAAGTTGTAAAAATTCTCGGGCCCCCTGACGCAGGGGGTGTTTGAAGTTCATCCGCAGAGGGTTACCGGTTACGGCGATTTTTCCACGATCAGCGGGTTTAAAATAGTCCACCGCTTCCGGATAAGAAACAGCGATGCGTTTAGCGAAGCGACTGGCCCACAAGTTGGCTCGGCCGGGACGGGTGTCGGATTCGTGGATGAAGACCGGCAGGCCAAGCCAATGCGCCGCCCAAACCACCGGCACACTGGCGTAGCCACCCTTACTGAAAACGACGTCGGGGTAAATAAAGTAGAGTTTAAACAGGGCGGTCACGAGACCGAGCCCCAACCTCACCAAGTCAAAAAGATTGCGCAGAAAATTTCTCGGCGTAAAATAGCGCCGCCATTTGCCTGAAGCCACGGCCACAAACTCGAGTCCGTTGTCGAACAGGGCCCGGTGGTCGTATGGTTGTTCCGATAAAAAATAAAGTTTAACGTTTACCAACTTGCGTTCTCGGGTAAGCGCATTGACCTCTTCGGCCACAGCGATAATTGGATAGAAGTGCCCACCCGTTCCGCCGCCAGTAAAAACTATTTTCATATAAGGTTTCTTCTACTCTGTTTAGCAACGCTCAGAATAATACCACAACCAATCAGGGAGAACAGAAGGGAACTACCGCCGTGGCTGATAAAAATAAGTGGGATACCGGTTAGGGGGACTAGCCCCAACATCGAAGCAATGTTGACGAAAGCGCCACTCGAGATTGACATAACCACTCCGGCAACCAACAAACGGCCAAAGTGATCCGAGGCCCGGAGAGCTAAACGGAAACCCCAGACACTAAAAATGATGAAAGACAAAATAATCAAGATCCCACCAACCAGGCCGAATTCTTCCCCAGCCACGGCGAAAACCGAGTCGCCGATCGGTTCGGGCAGGTGCCGAAATTTTTGAAGACTTTGACCAAACCCGCGTCCCCACAAACCACCAGAACCGATGGCGACGAGTGATTGGTTGATTTGGTAAGAACTGGTTAAAACGTTAGCTTCTGGATTAAGGAAAGTTTCAATTCTCTCTCGAGCATAGTCTTTGGAAATAATCACTGTGGTTAAACCAAAAATGGCCAAGAGGAAAATTACCAGCAGGTGCGACCAACGTCCACCAGCGACGAAAAACATGGTCACGGACGTTATCAACAAGATGAAAAAGGTGCCGAGGTCCGGTTGGAGAACCAGAACTACTCCGGCGATGGAGACCAACAACAAAAACGGCAACAATCCGGAGCGCCAGCGAGTCAACTGCACCCCCGGTCGAGTTAGCCAGGCGGCGAGATAAATAACCAATCCAAGTTTTAAAAATTCTGACGGTTGGAAGGTGCGCGAACCAATTAAGAGCCAGCGCCGCGCACCGCCCGACTCAAAGCCGAAACCGGGAATAAATACGAGCAAGCTAAGAACCATGGCCGAGAGAAGAATCGGCGTCGCCAGGCGCCGCAATAAGTGGTAGTCAAACTTGGCGCCAATCAACAGGGCCACCAGCCCAGCGAGCAGGATAACGAGTTGGCCAAACGCCACTCGACCGTAACTCGCCCCGCCGCGATTTAACAAACCAAGTGAAGCTGAAGAAAAAATAAAAAATCCAAATAAAACAAAAAACAAAATGAAGATGAAAAAAGAACGATTGAGCGAGCGCGCGCGCATGAAGTTGGTTAACCGATTAAGCTGATCACCATACCAATTACCGCCATGACAATCCCGAGAATCCAGTAACGCATAACGACCTTGTACGGGGGCCAACCGAGCGCTTCAAAATGATGATGCAGGGGGGCAACCAAAAAAACCTTCTTCCCATTGCGAAATTTTTTTGAAGCTAACTGGATGATGTTGCTGGCGACGGTGACCGTGAGGGGCAGAGCAATAATCGGCAGAACGAGTGCCGACTCGGTTAAAAAGGCCACGATCGTCAGAGTGGTCGTTAAACCCAAAATGCCGGTTTCCGACATATAAAAGCGCGCTGGCGGAATATTAAACCAGAGAAAAGCCAAAATCCCGCCGGTCACCACCGTTGAAAACGCCGCCAGGTCAATTTGGTGTTGGAAAAAGGCAATTCCGGCGTAAGCCGCGAAGGTTGTCGCCATCACCCCACCCGCTAGACCGTCGAGTCCGTCAATGACCCCGCTTGAAAATAAGACAATCATGATCATGACGAAAAAAGGAATGATCAACCAACCGATGGTCAACTCGCCCCAGAAAGGAATGGCGATAGTTGAGAGACCGAGTTTATAATAGAACCACCAGGCACCGATTAAGCCAAGAACCGTGACGATCAGCAGGCGTTTTTTAAATGATAGGCCACCGGACAAGGAGCGGTTGTGATCACCAGCGATCTCGAGCACGTCGTCAATCAAACCAACCACTGATCCAACCAGTAGCGTAAAAAGTGGTAACCAGGTTTGATTTCGACTTAAAAAATTAAGTTTAACGAAGATAGAATCTGGCCAAATTTTCGCTAAAAACCAAAAAACCAAAACCGTCACCCCAACGCTGACCCAGATAATAATCCCACCCAGCCGCGGCGTGCCGACCTCGCGAGTTTCGTGCAAGCGATTGAAAATTGGCGTTGCTCGACCGTCGGGAGCAATTTTCCCGGCTCGTTTCTTCCACATTTTGTGTTTATACAGATAGTTGGTCAAAAGCGGTGTCATGGCCAGACCGAGGAAAAAGGCCACGGTGCTCGGAGCAAAAACCTTGAAAACATCAATGATCATGAGAAAAATTTTAACGTGGCCTCGATTAAATTTTTTATATCCGAAAAGCGGCCGGTTTCTGTTGAGGCGAGGACGACCACGACCACCGGCTGATTCAGTCCTCGATCAAAAACGATTGCTAAGTTACCTTGCGCCAAATCAGTAAAACCGGTTTTCGAGCCGAGGAGTCCAGGGATCTCGTTAGCCACGAGGTTGGTGTTGGTCAACAAATATTCGGTACCATCAAGAGCGCTGACCAGAAATTCGTGATGACGAGTGGCTTCGAGTAAACTTGGATCAACCGTTAAAATGTATTCAAACAAACCGGTCACGTCTCGGGCCGAACTAACGACGCCAACCTCGTTGGCCGACAAGTCTAAACCGGTCACACTTTTGAAAATGGTGTTGGTTAAACCGAGTTCGCGCGCCAGTCCATTCATGTCGTCAATAATTTGTCGCCCGCTTGTTGTTTCGGCGGCCGTGGCGATCGCCACCGCCGCTTGGTTGGAAGAAGAAACCAGCGTGTAGTCAATCAGTTTCTCGAGCGACCAGTCTTTTTTGTTAAATGGCACCACGGTTGCCCCGGGCAATAAGCGTTTAGCCGTGAGCGTAGTCATCACTTTGGCCACTGAAGCGATTGGTAGGGGCCGGTCGCTGTTTTTTTCAAAAATCACCGTTCGGCGGTTGAGATCGTAGACCAGGGCGGCTTCGGCTTCAAGAGTTGGTGGAACAAAATATTTGGTGACGACCATGGCTGGCGGCGTTTCCGAAACGTTCGCCGGCGTAAGTAATTGAGCGGCATCTAAAACGGCTAAGCCCAAAAAAATTATTCCGCCAGCGGTGGCCAACCACTGATAGTACGGGCTAATCGGTTTTATTGGCTGAGAGTTCATGATCATCTTTGTCGCCGGTCAAAAAATTACTTAAACGAGTGTTGATCGTTTGATAATCCGGCAGTTCTTCAACTCGTGTTAAACCAAGCAGAGACAGCAGTTCGAAGGTTGGTTGATAAAACGGACTTCGACCGTCTCGGGGATTAGGAATTTTTTCAATCAAACCGCGGACCAATAAATGTCGAAGAATGAAGCCAGAATTAACCCCGCGAATATAATCGACCTCGGCCTTAATTAATGGTCCGCGATAAGAAATAATGGTCAGTGTTTCGAGTCCGGCGCGGCCAAGTTCTGTGCTAAGTTCTTGCTTAGATAAACTTTGAAGAAGTTCGCCAATTTCTGGTGCCGTGCCGAGCGTGACCTCATCGTCTTTGGTGATTAACCGCAGCCCACGATCGGTTAGACGCCCCTTTAGTTCAGTGAGAGCGGCTTGAATTTCCGCTTCCCCCACTGTTAGGGTTTGAGCCAGTTTCCCCACGCTTTGCGGCTCGGCTTTCCAAAACAAAAGCGCCTCCAATTGATTGCTCAAACCTAAAGCCATGGTGGACGAATTATAACTGAAGTTTCAGATAAAAAAAAGCCCCGGGATGACAATGACACAATATGTCCCGGGACTAGTGTCCCCGCAGGGGGACGGCATTCTTTTTACTATAAACCCTTGTCTATTTTTTGTCAATAGCGGGGAATACCGGCAGTGGTTGTTTCGATGTTAATTTCTTGAAAATGGTCGGTTTGCCCGACCGCGACTGCCCCCTGTTTGCAGAGTTCAAGTAAAGCCAAAAAACCAACGATAATCTCTTTTTTGTCTTTTTTATTTCTGATAAACTCGCTGAAGTTGAGGCGGAGAGCAGTTTGAACGCGCGTGGCCAGATCGCGGATCATTTCTTCCAAACTAACAATTTTCTTTAGCACCACTTTCGGTAGAGGGCTGGTTGGTATTGGGAGAACCCGGATTAAATTTTTCATTGTGACCAAAAGATTGGCCACGGTAATTTCCGGCGTTGGCGAAAAAACCACTCGCTTGTCGGAACGAGGTAACGAGAAAAAAATTGGTCGTTGTCCGCAACGCTGGCTAATTCCCACGCTCGTTTCTCTGATCAACTGATAAATTTTCAGACGCTGTTCCAGGTCGGCCACTTCCCCACTCTCGGTTTCGGTTAAGGTGAGTGTGGGAAGCAGCGAGATTGACTTAATCAACATCAGGGTTGAAGCCACGGTTAAAAACTCGGCCAGTAAACCGAGCGACGGTTGATCGAGTTGTCTAACGTAATCAAGAAAATTATCCGCCACCGTTGCCAAAGAAACTTGGCTGATACTTAATTTTCGTTTCTCTACTAAATCAAGGAGTAGCGGTAATGGGCCCTCGAACTCCCCCACCTGAACGGAAAAAGTTTCGGTCATGCTGGCGCGTTCATCATCAAGTCTCGTCCCTCACCAGTTTTCGGAAAAGCGATGACTTCGCGAATGTTTGGTTCGTTGCCAAGAAGACTGATTAACCGATCAAGTCCCCAGGCGATTCCGCCGTGCGGTGGCGCCCCAGCCGCGAGCGCTTGCAACATGTGGCCGAAGTTGTCGTCAATCGCGCGATCGCTGTGACCAAGAATCTTAAACACCGCCCGCAAGCCGTCAGGACGATGATTACGGATACTGCCCCCACCGATCTCGAGCCCGTTCAGAGTGATGTCGTATTGAGAAGTTAAAATTTGACCAAGGTTTTTTTGGTTGAGGAGATCTTCCAGCTGTTCCGGTTTGGGCGCGGAAAAAGGGTTATGGGTAAACGTCCACTTGCCGTTGTCCTCTTTCTCAAAAAACGGAAAGTCCACCACCCAACAGAAAGCCAGCAGATTTTTGTCAGTTTTTTCCTGATCGCTTCGAAGATCGGGGCGATCGCTTTCGTATTTGGCCATAGCCGCTTCGTAGGTTAGTCGCGGAAACGGAATTTGTTTGATGGTTTTTTCCGGAGTAATTTTTTTAACTATTTCGATTAACAACTTCTCGTTTAGCGCCATGACTTCTTCCTGTTCAACAAAAGCCATTTCGAGGTCGAGTTGGGTAAATTCCGGTTGGCGATCACCGCGCGTATCTTCATCCCGAAAACAGCGGGCCATTTGGAAATATTTTTCCACACCGGCCACCATCAAGAGTTGTTTATATTGTTGGGGTGACTGGGGCAGGGCATAAAATTTCCCTGGGTAAAGTCGTGCCGGGACGAGATAATCACGGGCGCCTTCCGGCGTGGCCTTGGTCAGGATCGGCGTTTCAATTTCCAGAAAACCCTGTTCCGAGAGGTGGTCGCGAATGAAGCGAACTAATTGATGACGCAAATTTAAATTCTTTTGCATTCTCGGTCGCCGAAGATCTAGATAGCGATATCGCAGACGGTTCTCCTCGTCCAGTTCGTAACCGGTTGTTCCCAAATCAAACGGCGGGGTTGTGGCTTCATTCAACACTTGGAGAGCCGTGATTTCGAGCTCGATCGCGCCATTTGGCAGTTCTGGTTTGATCATTTTTTCCGGTCGGCGGTTGACTCGCCCGATCACTTCAAGCACCCATTCCGGTCGAACAGTTTCGGCCAAGCCGTGCGCGGCGGCGTGGCTCGGCAGGGCCACGGCTTGAACTTTGCCACTGGCGTCGCGAAGATCAATAAAAATAAGTTTGCCGTGATCGCGCCGCACGTCAACCCAGCCGGCCACCGTCACCGTTTCGCCAACTTTTTCCGTTAAATCTTTTATTGCGATTCGATTTTTCATTTTTGTTTATAAGCTCACCCCGACTGCTTGGCGGATCTTAACCATCTTCTCTTGGGCTTGCGCCTTTGCTCGACTGGCACCGTCTTGCAAAACTTCCATTACCGCCTTCTGGTCTCGAGCGATGGCCAAACGTTTTTCACGCAGAGGCACCAAGTAATCATCCAGGTTTTTGAATAAAATTTCTTTTGATTCTTTATAACCAATTTGACCCGCGCGATAACGTTCGGCTAATTCGGCTAAATTTTTAACGGAAAAAAGTTTGTGTAACGCGAAAACATTGCACTGTTCCGGATCTTTGGCTTCATTCGCTTCTCGGGAATCGGTTTTGATGCTCATGATTAGTCGTTTCAATTCGGCCGGTTCGGAAAAAATCGGAATCGTATTGCCATAACTCTTAGACATTTTTTGGCCGTCTATTCCAATAATTGTTTTGGTTTGATCAATGATCAACGCTTCCGGTAACTGGAAAATTTCACCAAATTTACGATTGAATTTTTCGGCCGTGTCGCGAGCAATTTCAACATGTTGTTTCTGGTCAAAACCGACCGGCACCACCGCGGCATCGTAAAGTAAAATATCGGCCGCCATTAACAAGGGGTAAGTAAAGACACCAACGCTAACTTCTTGATTTTTGGCCAGGGCATCTTTGTAGGCATGGGCGCGGGCGAGATACGGCATGGTCGTCAGACAATTAAAAATCCAAGCCAATTCGGTGTGTTCCGGAATATTGGACTGTTGGAAAATGGTGGTGCGGGTTGGGTCGAGCCCAATGGCTAAATAATCAATGGCGATATCTAAAATGTCCTGTCGCAAAACTTCCGGATCGCTGGCGTTAGTCAGCGCGTGATAGTCGGCAATCATGATGTATGATTCGTAATCGTTCTGTAGGTCAACGAATTGCTTCATCGCGCCAAAATAATTACCAATATGTGGTCGGCCGGTTGGCTTAACTCCAGAAAGAAGGATTTTCGGCGAATTTAGCATCACTGAATCATAGCAAATCCTCTGTCGCGCCCTCATATTGACAAGATTCTACTAAAATGCTAGTGTGTCTTTGGTTTACAGATTCAACCAAATGCGGTCATTTGGTTGGTTAAGAGGTCTTTGTTGTAAGGAGTAAGCTATGAGGTCAATCCTACTGTTCTTGGGGCTATGGTTTTTCGGGTTTCTGGGTCTAGCGGGGTGCGGGAACTTCCCTACCCCCGAGCAGTCCGAGTTGTCGGCGACAGCAGACGAGGCGGATGCGACTGGGGTAGTCAACAAAAGTAGGGATTTTATCTTGGCGCAAACTGGTGGTGGGAGTGGGAGCGGCGGAGGAGGAAGTAATGCCCCCACGCTTCACACCGTCAGCGCCTCGGTAAACTTTGATCCGGTAGCTGGTCACGGTGATTTTTATCTTGGCGGCAAGACGATTGTCGTGGAAAGAATTAACAGTTACGTTAATTTTTATCCGGACAAGAGCCTGCCCCGGGACGTTGGCTATTTCGAGGCAACAATCGATCTGGAAGGATCCTTCATTCCGGCCGACGGAACTGTCACTGAGGCGATGGAAAAATTGTTGGACCTCTCGCTTTTTACCGATGGATTGGTATCTTTCGACCAGTATGGCCTAATGAGAATTCCTCCTGGGTGCGAAAACGGGGAAGAGTTCAATCTGATCACGGGCGAAAAGTGCCCATGGCAGGGATGGGAGATTGAACCACGAGCCCGTTTGAGTCAAAACGGATACGCTCGACTGAGTGGATATCAGTACGATGACCAGGAAGAGGTTCAGTATTTCAGCGACTCTTCTTTCCACGTTTACATAAACGGTGGGACAATCACATCTGTCTCCGTCAACGTTTATGTTCGGGAATGGGAAGAAGAAGAGGACGCCCCGGATTACTGGCTACCCATTCAAGTTTCCGCGAGTTTTCGTGGTGTCGTTACGTTGGAGTACGAGGAATACGATGGCGGAGACGGTGGCGGTGTTGGGATTGTCCCGCCGGTTGCTGTTCCGCCGGGTAATGGCTAACGAAGGGAGGTGATCTACTAGATCTAGCCCCGTGATTTGCATTTTTTGTGCAAATCGCGGGGTTTTTCTTTACCCAAATCAGTTTTTTACACCCACTTGACAAAAGAAACCGTTTAGTTTAGGATGGTAAGTGAACTTAATTGCCATGCAGTTAAGCCCTGTTTGGAGTCAGACAGGGATTGATTTGGTCTTTGTAAGGAGATAAAAAATGAAATGGCCAAAAGTTGTTGTCGTTGTGACAACGGTGCTTTCCGGAGTTGGGGAAGGAAGAGGCGGGAACATCGATGTGGTCACAAGTCAGTCTGAAAATCAGGCAACGGTTCATTTTTCTGGACCGATCAAGGTCGGGAATGTACTGTTTGATCTTCAAGAGGGAGTGAATGAGAATCCGGTGCCGGGAGACATCGGTTGGTTTTCCGTTTCAATGATTGCGGCCGGATCATTCATTGACATTGAAAAAACGGGAGTTGTTGGCCATGGTGGGTCGTCAAGTGCCCGTCAAACCACTTACAACATCACCTCTCCTGATAATATAAATTTTTTCTTTGATCCGATAAACACCCTGGTTACGGCCCAATGGTTGATCGGCGTTCTTGATGGCAATGTGCTTGTCACCGGAGGAATAATTAAGGATTCCTACGCCGAAATTATTGAAAACAACTGGCTTGGTCCAGGACCAAAACCCCCCTGGTTGGATCAGTGGACTGCATTCTGGCAAATTAATGGGAAGATTACTGCCCAGAATTTCAGCATCACGGCTCTTCCCGAACCAGCCACGCTCGTCCTGTTCGCTCTTGGTGGAGTTTCCATCATTTGGAAAGGAAGACGTCTCCTGGTCTAAGGTTTGACAATAGTTTTCCCCCGCCGAGACTTCGGTTATCATTGGGGAGATATCGCCGGAGTCAAAGCAGCCCCGTTGTAGTCGTGAGATTACGGCGGGGTCTTTTTTTACTCGAACCCTACTTTTTCGATAATTCGACAATAAAACTACTCCCCTGCCCCGCACCGGCTGATTCAACCCAAATCCGACCATGGTGGGCCTCAACGATCTGTTTGGCCACATAGAGTCCGAGGCCGGTGCCGGTGATGTTGATCTTACCGGCGTCGTCAGCCCGAATAAATTTTTGAAAAAGTTTCGG
Organism: uncultured Candidatus Saccharibacteria bacterium; assembly: GCA_964360815.1. GTDB lineage: Bacteria > Patescibacteriota > Minisyncoccia > Phycocordibacterales > JACOZG01 > JACOZG01. The sequence goes on from CAYHYA010000002.1 coordinate 19,155, forward strand.
AATCACTTCGGCTGGAATCCCCACGCCATTATCGCTAACGCTTAAATGAATCTTCTGGTCAACCAAGTTCAAAGCAATCTTTATTTGACCCCTAGCTCCGCTCGTTGTTTGGGCCGGGGTATACTTGATCGCGTTATCAATTAAATTACCGACCACTTGTGATAACTTACCCGAGTCGCCAGTCAGTTTATAATCAACCGCTTGATCTATTTCCAACAGGAATTGCAAGCCAGCTTTTTCCACGTTCACCCGCAATTCCCGGCCAACGCTCTCGACTAAATCTTTAAAATTAAATTCGCTCTGGTCATATTTCATGGTCCCGAGTTCAATCCGGGTAATGTTTAGGAAATCCTCAATCACCCGGACCAGTTTTTGGCTGGACTGGAAAATGATATCAACCGCCCCCCGGACGCGGTCGTCAATTTGACCGAAAGAATTTTCCAAAACCATCGAGGCATAACCCTTGATCGCCGTCAGTGGACTCCGCAGTTGATGGGTGGCCATAGAGACGAATTCGGTTTTCATTCGATCCAACTCCTTTAATTTCTCATTGGCCGTCCAGAGTTTGTCATTTGACTTGCCAAGCTCTTGCAACAACCCCTCAATTCGTTCACGTTGATTAACCTCTTTTTTTACACTCCTGATTAAGATGAGACCAAAAAGTACGGCAATGGTTTCCGTTGCGGCAACAACGATTTTTGTTAGATTGGATTGGACAACAAAAATTAACGATCCGATCATTATCCACAACACAATTACCAACGCTTGCGCTCCAAGTACCCGAATGTTGAAGGTTTTATAGCGTACGATCATATAGCTCAAAAACCCAAGAAATGACAGCAGACCCAACGAGCCAATGAAACTAATTTCTTGTATTTCAAAAATCTCTCCAAAGACGTTAGACAAAGCAAAAAGAACAAGGAACGACACTACCCCGATACCAGCATGAAGAATGCGTGCCAGATATTCATCATTTTGAGCCATGTTATTATAACGCTTTAAACATAGTCCAATAATCCAAGCTATTGTGATGAACTCAAAAATATACATCAAGTCCCACATAGGACCCAAAACCCCCTCACAGGTTGTTATGTTGTAGGAAACAACATTGTACTTCGTGGGTAAAAAAATAAAAACCATTCCCATTATAAAAAAAGATACTATTTTTAATTTCTTATTCATAGGTTGAACACCCTCTTTTCTTGTGAAAATCTCTATGAAATAAATCGCCAAAAGAAACACCGGCACTTCTAGTGCCGGTGTTATTTGCCAACCAAACATTATGGCGTCGTTGTATGCAGCTACCCACAAAATAAATATGTCCAAAACCCAAAGGGAAAAAAACAATGTTATATAAAATAATGTTCTACTAATTACTGACCCCCTGTCTTTTATGAGAACAAAAATACCAAGAAATAAAGAAATTATTATTGTTGGTACGTAAGTATAAAATAATAATCTTGGAGCGATTGATAAATCGAAAAAATTTAAAAAGCTCGGTAATGAGTCCGGGCACAATATTTCCATAGGAGTTATTATAGCCTATCTTAAAAATGGCCACCACGTAGATACGTAACCAAGTTTTTTGAGTTTACGCAAATTGTTTTTAATAAAATTTAAGCCAATATCGTTGCGGTAGAACATCTTGGGTATGTAGATGAATTTTAAAGTATTTTCTATTTTCCGTCGTGCAGATTTGACACTCAATTCGACCGCAGTCACATACAGAACGTATCCCTGATCATCAGAGACATAATATTGTTTTTTTTTGTTATCGTTTTTAAGGGCTATCCCCTCAAAATAAACATGTTTAAAATTTTTTCTTTCCAAAGATTTATTGAAATAAATGTTTACACCACGAGAGGAAAGATCTTTAAGTTTTTTAGCATAGGGAAACGGGGGAACTGTAACTAGAACCACTATTCCGTAACCTCTTTTGTATTTTAACTTGAAATCTTGACCCATGGCGATTGCTTTTAAAAATTTTCCCCAAGAGGATTTATGAAGTTCCATTTGCAAATAAATAATTGGTGAACCAAAGCGAGGTGTTGCCTCAAGGGGGTAAGCACCAGTATCATTGACAATGCAATTGATTTCTATATCTCCTCGATAATTTATTTTTTTAAGGTGTGGTTTTAATCTAGCAAGTGTTTCTCTGAATAACTTATTGTTCTCATTGTTTGAGTACCAAGCCAAAGTCCCCATTTCGCTAGTTGTTGGCCCAAGATCACCTGGAAAAAATTTCTTATGTTCTATGTTTAATTCTATAGGTCCTACCCAATCGTGACCATTAAAAAACCTGCCCACACCAATTTCGACACCCTCAATTCTCTGCTGAAGTGTTATTGTTCTAGTCTGCCATTTTGGTTTTAGGGAATAATTTTCTAGTAAATTTATAACATCGCGACTATCATCAAATCTGGCTACGTAATTTAAACTTTTCGAGGCCATGCCGTTTTGTTTTATTACCCAAGCACCGCTATTTTGTTTTATAAAGTATATGGCATCAGGAATACTCTTGAAATCTTTTATTGGCACGGTCTTAATGCCACACTCAGCGAAAACTTCTTGTGCGTACTGTCTGTTAGATTCTAATTTATCTCCTTTAACACAGCCGCCAAAAACACAGAAACCATCTTTTCTTAATTCGTCTTGTTCTAAACCATACCCAACATCATCAAAAACAATAAGACCCTCTTTACCAACCCAGTCAATATCTTTTTTCCAATCCGTCGTCTTTTCTACTAATCCATCGAAGTTTTCTTTTCGATCATCATCATCTATGAATAACCTGACCTCGTTGCCCTCGATTTTGAGTTGATAGGCCATATGTGTGGCAATCATATTATTGGAAGAGACAAAAAGAATTTTCATGATATAATCAAGTCGTGGACAAAAAATTAATTGTTGTCGAAACCCTGTTGGTTATTCTGGCAGTTTTATCATTGTCCATAACTTTTTACAAAACAGTTATTCTGAGGGATTATCAGATTCTTGAAATACCGGAGTGATCATGATTGATTAATTGGTATCATTGTATTTTGTGCCTCTCTCAATGAAACACATCTCAATTTCTTTGGCTGAAAAATAATTTTGAATAAAATCTTTTAAATTTGTGGACGAGAAGTAGCGACAAGAATAAATATCGATTGAAATAAAATTCTTCAGACTTATTGTGTGTATCTGGACACCACTCTCTATGAGCGGTATCCAGCCGCTTAATCCTGCCTTATCCGGATATATGCTGGCGTCACTTTTAAATATGAATGGGGGGGATTGTTTTTTCATTTTTAACTCAATTACCATATCCTCAAGAAATTTATAGTTTAAATTTAAATCATCACAAACCCCACTCCTACAAGCATATAGATCAACGGCCAAAAGATAACCAAAAGGTTTTATTTCCGATTCTTTAGGAGTTTGTTCCATGATGTTTTAAATATAGCACAAGTATTTAAATAAATCAATTTATCCCAACCAGTAACCACCCAGGACGACCAGGCCGATACCGACTAGTTTCTGAGTGATTATTTTGGGAGTGATAATTTCCTGACTGATCCGTGGGAAAAAGAGTGTTAGGCCCAATCCGATGATAAAAACAAAAAATGGTTGAAGGGAATTAGCCAAGAGAACCAAGGCTAGCGGGGCTAACAAACTGGCATATTGTATGATTCCGTCAGCGACAATAGTGATAGTTTCATTTAAAGAATTTAGGCCGAGGATTTTTGGACCGGAATTTTTTAGAACGTCAAAAAATTGTCGACGATAGTTAGTGATAAAAAGCAGAAATAATCCACCCAAAATTAGCTTACCAATCAAAGACCAGAAAACCGACACCCAAAAACCTTCTGTTTGGGCAACTAATTTAAAAACAACACCACTTACAGCATAACCCAGAGAAGCTAGAAGCATCAACCAAACTACCTCTTTTTTAAAACGTGGTCGAGGACCAACCAAATCGAAAGATAAAATCAAGGCCCCACACAAAATGATTAGTGAGGCATAAATTTGATGCTTGGTTAATTGTTCATTCAGCAAGAAATAACCTAGGATATAACCGAAAATCGGGACGGTCTGATAAAACGGGACGACAAAGGTCGCTTCATCTTTTTGGATGGAGTAAAAATAACAAAGTAGACTCATGACGACGATCGCGCCACTGAAGGAAAGCAACAATCCCTGACCCAGGGAAACAGACAACAGTGTTGGCTGGATAAGCCAAACCACCGGCAAGGCCACAACGGCAAAAACTGAAGAAAAAATAATCAGCGATCCGGCCTGATTATCGTGTAGGTGTTTAGAGATTAGATATTTGTCGATGTGGTTGGTCGTGGCATACAAGAGTGGGCTTAAAAAAACGACGAACAATTTGATCATTTTAAATTATAGTCCCTCTCCCCCTAATTCCTCAACGAGTTTGCGGGCTTTTTTGGATAATTTGTCCGGGGTTTTGACTTTGATGTGCACGTAGAGATCCCCGCGGCGATTGGTGCCGATCGGCACACCACGACCCTTTACTCGCAAAATTTCCCCACTGGAAATACCGGCCGGGATCTTAATTTTAAGTTGTCCATCGAGCGTCTTCAGGTCATATTCCGTGCCCAAAATCGCTTCGGTTAGCTTGACCGCCAAATCGGTAACTAAATTATCACCCTCGCGCCGAAAAATCGGGTGTTTTTCAACGTGGACTTTAATGTAAAGATCGCCGGGCGTGCCCCGAGGCGCGGCTTCGCCGCGCCCGGACAGCCGGATCATTTCACCATCATTGATGCCGGTCGGAATCGAAACCTTGATCTCCTCATTTCGTCGGGCCACTCCTTGACCATGACATTCGGGGCAACGTTTGTCTGGCACCTCGCCCGTTCCGTTACAATTTTCGCAATCACGAACCGTGGCGAAAGAACCGAGTAGCGAACGGCGATTTTCGTGGATCTTACCTTGACCGTTACAATTTGTGCACTTAACTTTACTTGAACCGACGGCCGCTCCCGAACCACTACATTGAGTACAGACGCCGATTTTGGTGATCAAAATCGTTCGTTCGTTGCCGAAAATCGCCTCGACAAAAGGAATTTGAATATCCACCGAAATATCCCGTCCACGCCGACGCCCTGGTTGACGACGGTTGCCACCGAAAAATTCGCCAAATAGATCGCCCAAATCAAACTGGAAACCTTGACCATTATTTTCCCCGCCAAAATCAAAATTCCAAGCCCCATTGGCCCCGCCACCCATACCGGCACCAGTCGCGCCGGCTTCTCCGTAAGTATCGTAAGCTTGGCGTTTTCGCTGATCAGACAAAATCTGATATGCTTCGTTAACTTCTTTAAATTTAGCTTCATCCCCGCCTTTTTTGTCGGGGTGATATTTATGGGCCAACCGATGAAAGGCCTTCTTTATGTCTTCGGTACTGGCTTCTCGTCCCAGTCCTAAAACCTGATAATAGTCTCGGGCCATAATTATTTGGTTTCCGCGTCGCGAACGTTTTCGCCGCCCGGACCGGCGGTGTTCCGCAGGGCTTCGCCAATTTTCATCATTACTGACGACAGTTCTTCGCTGGCCCGCTTAATTTCTTCGCTGGTACCACTGTCGCGCAATTTTTTCAGGTTGGCGATTTTTTCTTCAACTTCCTTTTTTAAGTCAGCAGAAATTTTATCCCCGGCATCTTTAATCGCTTTTTCGGCGGTGTAGGTTAGTTGATCAGCCGAGTTTCTGGTTTCAATTTCATCTTTCTTTTTTTTGTCTTCTTCGGCGTGGAGCTCGGCTTCTTTTTTCATACGCTCGATATCTTCGGCGGTTAAGCTAGAGCGAGCTTCAATCCTAATTGATTGTTCTCGTCCGGTCGTTTTATCTTTAGCTTTGACGCTTAAAATTCCGTTGGCGTCAACGTCAAAAGACACTTCCACCTGCGGTAAGCCGCGTGGTGACGGCGGTAAACCGTCCAAAATGAACCGGCCGAGACTTTTGTTGTCGGCGGCCAAAGGTCGCTCACCCTGAATGACGTGGATCTCAACGGAAGTTTGGTTGTCCGCCGCGGTTGAAAAAATTTGTGATTTCGAGGCCGGGATGGTGACATTGCGTTCAATAATTTTGGTACTAACACCGCCCATTGTTTCGATTCCGAGCGAGAGCGGAATCACATCAAGAAGCAGAACATCTTTAACATCACCCTGAAAGATGCCGGCCTGAATCGCCGCTCCGATCGCCACCACTTCATCAGGATTAATCGAACGGTTTGGTTCCTTGCCGAAGAATTTCCTGACCGCCCCAATGATTGCCGGCATGCGCGTTTGTCCGCCGACCAAAATTAGTTCATCAATTTCGGAAATTTTATAGCCCGAAGCGTCCAGAGCCCGACGAGTGATCTCGATTGATCGTTCGATAAACTCCCTAGCTAGTTCTTCCAGTTTGGCGCGGGTCAGTTTAAGCAGAAGATGTTTCGGGCCATTCTGATCAGAAGTGACAAACGGGATGTTGATCTCGGTTTCTAAAGTTTCTGATAGTTCGTGTTTGGCTTTTTCGGCAGCTTCCTTCAGACGTTGCAGGGCGAGAGAGTCTTTAGTGATATCAATGCCGGAATCCTTTTTAAATTCATCAGCCACCCAGCGAATAATTTTTTGGTCAATATCGTCACCGCCCATGTGCGAGTCACCGTCGGTTGATTTAACTTGAATACTTTGTTCTCCTTCTTCCCCGGTAATATCGAGAACCGAGATATCGAAGGTGCCACCACCAAAATCGTAAACCACAATCTTCTCGTCTTTCTTTTTGTTAAAACCATAGGCCAAGGCGGCCGCCGTAGGTTCATTGATAATCCGTTTAACTTTGAAACCGGCGATCTCGCCGGCGTCGCGCGTCGCCTTGCGTTGTGAATCGTCGAAATAGGCCGGAACGGTGATTACCGCTTCCTCGATTTTTTCACCCAGCTTTGCTTCGGCGTCACGCTTCAATTTCTGAAGAATCATCGCCGAAATTTCTTCCGGGCGGTTATACTTTTCTCCCAGTTTGACCTTAACTCCCCCATCGCTCGATTGCTCAATCGTAAAGGGCACAATCTCGCGATCGCGTTTAACGTGGGGATCATCAAAACGATGACCCATTAAGCGTTTGATCCCAAAAATCGTGTTGGCCGGATTAGTCACCGCCTGTCGTTTGGCCAACAAACCAACCAATCTTTCGCCAGATTTGGAAAAAGAAACAATTGACGGGGTTGTTCGCGCGCCCTCACTGTTTTCGATAATTTTCGGTGCGCCACCCTCGATATAGGCCATGGCTGAATAGGTGGTGCCGAGATCAATACCAAGAATTTTTGCCATAGTAAAAATTTTTAACTTATTATTAAAAAATTAGATCGTGCCAACTCTCACTTGGGCAGGTCGAATTACTCGTCCATGCAAGCAATAACCCTTTTGCACCACTTCCAGCACCCGATTGACCGATTTTTCGTCAGTTGTTTTAACCAACTCTAAGGCGTGATGCTTTAAAGGATCAAAATTTTCTCCGGCTGAGCTGATTTCCGTCAATCCATACTGCTTTAAGATTCCGGAGAGTTTAGCATAAATGTATTCTATGCCCGTTCGCCAGTTTTTGTCAACCGCTTCCCAGGCCGAACGATTAGCGAACGCTAACTCAAAACTGTCGGCCAAGCCAATCAATTCGTTCAGGAGTGGCTCATTGGCAAATTTGACCGCCGCCGCCTGATTCGACTCATTTTCTCTTTTCAAATTTAGGTAGTCGGCTTTCAGGCGTTGCGACATGGCCAAATATTCTTGTTTTTCCGTTTGGCACTGCTTCAATTCTGCCCGCAATTGTTTTATTTTGGGCAAAAAGTTTTCGGGTAAATCGTCCTCGGGAACAATTTCTTCCTCGTCGTTGATTGGTTCTCCTGTTGTCTCCATTCGTTTAACGTTTACTCCACTGTGGTGCCTTGCGTGCTTTTTTTAGGCCGAATTTGCGCCGCTCCTTCATCCTGGAATCACGACGCAAGAGTAGTAATTTTTTAAGCCCCGAACGGAGTCCGCCATCTTGAAGACAGAGCGCTCGAGCCAGACCGTGCGAAACGGCTCCCGCTTGAGAAGACAGGCCACTACCGATCACTTTTATCTTAATCTCCACCGGCGTGGCTTCGGGACGAGCCGCGAGTGGCGCCAGTGCCACCTGTTTTAATTCGAGGGTAGGAAAATATATTTCGAGTGGACGACCATTGATCACCACTGAATTTTTGGTGGCAGAAAATAAACGCACTCGAGCAATCGCCGTTTTTCGTCGGCCAACCGCTTCAATATACCGCTCCTCGGAAAGTTTTTTGCTTTTTTTAATCATTCTTCAACCGTTAAATTTTTAAGCATCTGATCGCGCAGTTTGTTGTTCGGCAGCATCCCCTTAATGGTCGAACGAAACACGCCGTCATAGCCACCCTTCTTGAGTCGTTGATCAAGGGTGACAAATTTCAAACCACCCGGGTAACCGCTGTAACGAGCCGTCCGATCAGTTAGTCTTTTCTTGGCCGACCACCGCACGCGCGCGGCATTGATGATTTTAACCCTGATCGTCGGCAACTGGTTCCGCTCGAAAGTCGGACTGGTTTTACCACGCAAATTAGCGGCGGCTTGACTCGCCACCCGACCGAAGAATTTTTCCGTTGCGTCAATAATTACGGGCATGATCAATTAAACAAATTCAATAATCGCCAACCGACTACCATCACTTAAGCGCGGTGGTAACTTGCTAATCCGCGTGTATCCACCCGGGCGATTAGCATAGCGCGGCGCAATCTCGCGAGTAAGTTTCTGCACGGCGCTGGTTCTCCCCAAACGAGCGATCAACAATCGCTGACTCGCGAGATCACCGCGCCGAGCGCGGGTAACCAGCTTTTCCACAAACGGCCGCAGGGACTTGGCGCGGGCTTCGGTGGTCTTAATCTTCCCCCGCCCAATCATGGCCACGGCTAAAGACCTTATCAGGGCACGCCGCGCGCCGGCTTCTCGACCAAATTTTCTATTTTGATTGTGGTGTCTCACGGTTTTAATTCTAAATTCTCACGCCGCAAAAGCTTTTTTATTTCTTCTATCGCTTTCTGTCCAAGTCCTTCGATTTCGAGCAGGTCGGCTTCGCGTTTTCTGGTTAGACCGCCAATTGTCCGGATCCCAGAGTTTGAAAGCGCGCGAATCACGCGTGGCGGAAGCTCCAGATCTTCAACACGAGTTTTCAATAAATCGACGTCTTGAGGACGGCGCTCCGTTGATCTTTCGGCTGAATCAACGATCTCTTTGTCGTCAGACAGTCGTTTGGCCGAAACGGCTTCAATTTCACTGACGATGGGCTCTTCTTCCTTGAAGCCGACGATGGCTCGCAACTGGCTGATCATAATTTCAATTGATTTTTCCAGGGCCTCGCGCGGATTCATACTACCGTCAGTTTCGATATTTAGTCGCAAACGATTATAGTCAGTCCGATCGCCAACTCGCATGTTTTCCACCTCGTAACTAACCCGACGAATCGGGGTGAACGAAACGTCCAAGATAATCGTACCAATCGCCGCCGGTCGAGTTAACTGTAAAACCTCTTTGGGAATGTAGCCAATCCCTTTTTCGATAGTCAGCTCGATTTCCAAAACCGCCTCTTTGTCGGTGAGAGTGGCAACGATCTGGTCAGGATTAACCACCTCGATCTGGCCGCCCACCACAATATCACCGGCCGTGACCGTCTTCGCGCCTTTAACCTTAATTGTGGCGGTTTGAGTTTCATCACCGGCCTGCTTAAAACGCACCTTTTTTAAATTAAGAATGATGGAAATAACGTCTTCCTTAACCCCCGGAAGCGTTGAGAATTCGTGTGGCGCGCCGGTGACCTTAAGCGAGGTTACGGCGGTGCCAATAATCGAGGATAAAATAATTCTTCGCAAAGAATTGCCGAGGGTTTGTCCATAACCGGGATAGAGACCCTCGATTTCATAAGTGCCACGGTTGTTATCCTCGGCGACGATTCTCGGTTTAGACGGTAAAATAATGTTTAGTTCCATGGTTTTATTTTTAAAAAATTATTAATTAATGCTCAAAATCTAAACTCGGCTATAAAAATCCATGATGGCATCGAAATTCAAATTAACTTCAGCTTCGCCCATTGTCGCCAGGGCTTTGATCATGCCCTCGCCGGTTCCGGTGATGTTCACCCAGGTCGGTGATTGGTAATCCTTCAAACGTTCGGCCAAATTTCGAAAAGGACCTTTTTCCCGACTGCCGGAGCGAATACTAATTCGATCGCCAACTTGCACGGCGTAAGATGGAATGTTCACCCGACGATCATTAACCATAATGTGGCCGTGCGTGAGGGCTTGCCGTGCCGCCGCGCGAGACGGGGCGAAACCCAAACGAAAGATGACGTTGTCCAAACGTGACTCTAGGGCTCGATACAAATTTTCTCTGACTCGGCTCTTTTTTACATACAAGGAAAACTGCCTCTCGTTGATGCCGTAAGTGTAACGGGCTTTCTGTTTCTCGCGTAGTTGACTGCTATATTCGGAGCTGTTTCGACGGGGTTGATTGGAGTTCGGACGGTTTTGACTGCCGGAAATACTAAACTTGGTAGTTTGACACTTAGGAAAAACTTGCTCACCTAGGCGCCGACAGATCTTATATTTTGGGCCAATTTTCATGTTTAATACTTTTTTGTTCTGGTTGATTAAAACTAAACTCGGCGCGGTTTGCGCGGTTTGGGACCATTAAACGGAATCGGGGTGGCGTCTTTGATGGAATTCAAGTTAATCCCCTTAGCGGCGAAAGCCCTTAAGGCCGCTTCGCGGCCAGCCCCGACCCCCTTAATAATAATATCCACTTCTTTGATCCCGAGGTCAAGGGCCTGATCGGCCAAGCGCTCCCCCACCTTGCCGGCGGCAAAAGTTGTCCCCTTTTTTGCTCCAGAGAAGCCGAGTGCGCCGCTCGATGTCCAAAGAACCAAGTTTCCTTCGCCATCGTGTAGAGCAAGTTTGGTGTTGTTGTAGGTGGCCTGGATATGGAGCAATCCGTGAGTGAGTTTGCGCTTCGCCGCCGCTCGACCACCAGCCGTTGGCGTGATGGTGGTACCCGATTGAGCGACGATTCGTTTTTTCCCCATGTTCGATTAATTAAGTACACTAACTTATTTCTTCTCCAGTTTTTTTCGTCCCGAGCCCATGGTTTTTCGAACATTGCCGCGCCGGGTTCGCGAATTGGTTTTAGTCCGCTGACCGCGAACCGGTAAATGTCGCGCGTGACGTTGGCCGCGATAAGATTTAATGTCAACCAGCCGTTTAATGTTTGAAGAAATTTCCCGTTTGAGGGCCCCTTCAATTTTTTGTTCTTCGACCAATTTCCTAATTCGATTTTCTTCCTCGGTGTTTAGTTTGGCCGAACTGATCCCGAAATCAACCTTGGCCGCCGTGAGAATGGTTTGCGCCCGGCGCCGACCAACGCCGTAAATCGCCGTCAGGGCAATTTCGAGACGTTTGTTTTCGGGCAAAGTGACGCCGGCAATTCTCATGGAATAAAATTAGGCCTGCTTCTGCTTGTGCCGAGGTTTACTTCGGCACACCACATAAAGATGGCCACGACGTCGAACCATCTGGCATTTAGCGCAACGTTTTTTAATTGTTGATTGAACATGCATTTAAATATAAATAAAAAATTGTTTTATGGTTTATAGTCTTTTGATGATTCGGGCGCGCCCACCGTAGGGGTCAAGCCAGAGTTCGACTCGATCACCAACCAAAACCTTAATTCGATGCCAACGCATTTTACCAGCCAAATAAGCTAAAATTTCTTGACCGGTTCCCTCTAAAGAAACACGAAATAAAACGTTAGGCAAGGCCTCAATGACCACGCCGATCACTGGCTCATTCGTCTTTTGCTCGGTCGCCTCAATCGCTTTCAATTTGCCTGTGTTTTTATCCTAACAAACATTGCTTCACCGGTCAACCGCCTTAACTATCTCGACCTCGATTCGATCAAGGGCGCGAGGAAAACGATTAATCCACGGTGGTCGAAAGTTAATTTCGGCGCTCGCGATACTGGGATAGTCAATTAAAACTTTTTGATAATCAACGCTTTTTATACCGCCCAACGAGCGCTTCAGTTCTAATGGATCAAACTGCCAAACTAATTTGGCCTGACCGTTCAACTTAAAACTGACTTCGCTCGCGGCCGCAGGGTCAAAATTAGCGCGGTCGGTAATTATAAATTCTAATTCAGCAAAGTTAACCACTAACGCTTCTTCAGATTCCTTGAAGTCGGTTACGTGGTTTTCGGCCAACCGCTGACTTAATTCACGCTCGGGAAAAATCAAGGTGGTCAATTCGCCCTCAACGGTGAAGACGAGTTCATTCGACGTTTGGTTGTCGTCGGTGTGACTTTTAAACCTAAAAAATCCGGTTTCGGGATAAGTAACCAATCCGGCCGGCAGGCCAGCGCGCGCCTCGTCAATTAATTTAGTGGTTAATTGGTCTGTCAAAGTTTTTTCGGTTTCGGCGCGGACTTCGGCCGAAACTTCCAACCGTTCACCGATGAAGCCGCCAGTCATCGCGGTTTTCCCTCGCGCGGTGATTTTCCCGGCGCGAGGATCATTTTTGAAACCGGGAATGGTCAATTCAGCGAGTTCACCGTTGTAGTCGGGGCCGGGTTGATCAGCAAAAACCATTGCATTGATCTCGCCCGGAGTAATTTTTCCGCCAGTAGAAACGTAGCCGGGCACGGACAAGTCATCCTTGATTCGGTAGATCTTCCCCGCCGCCGTCTGAAAACGCGTGTTGGCCACTAACCGTTGCGCTTGAGAACTATAACGATTAGTGACAATGATTTGACCGCTGGCGCGATCGGAAACTGATTTCTTTTCCGCACCAACGATCGTTTTCTCGGTCGTCGCGCGAATCGTCATTGTTTCAAAAGGCATTTTCAAGCTATCGTCAACGCTCAAAACCAGCTGTTTGGGCGTAACCTTAATAACGGCCGTGGCCAGTGCTTGAGAAGCAAAATAGGCAACCGGTAAAGCAATCAAAATTAAAACAATTACCACTCCACCAACCACTCGAGACCGGCGACGGCGCGGTTTGACGTTTGGATCAAGCGGATCATCGGAGATTTTGGTTTCTGGTGCTTTGGGTAAAACATCAGACAGTCGCCGTTTTGGTTGTTTGATATCTTGAATCAATTCTTTGTTCATAACGACATTAATCTATCATGGAAAATATTCTCGAGCAACAAATGGGAATCTGTGGTTAAACTAATCTTTCGTTCGGCACAAGGATCTTTCAAAATCTCGTTATTCAAGAGAGAGGTTTTGAACGCTCTTTGGGCGATGAGGAGGTCGTCGTAGGAAGTTTGTTTAATCCAGTCGAGAAGAATTGACAAAATTAAGGGATCACCAACGGCCCAAAGTTGACTTGATCCGAAGTGTGACTCCGACAGAGCCACGAGGGCTTGCTTGAAAGCGGCCAACCACTCACGACGACATTCGGTTAACGCGTCGTTAATTCGTTCGGTGGTCAACTTATTGTGGCCGCCGCGTTGGTAAATTTTTAACGCCGAGATGACCTCTTCCGGCACAGTTTTAAGTTCGATGGCCAGACGACGCAACAAAAAATTACGCCCGAACGGAAAAGAAACTGTTTCCCATAAAACCTCGTTGGCAACGAGTGACAGCTCGGTCACTTCCCCGCCAACATCAAGCAGTAGGGCACTGTGTTGATTTAACAAATCACGACTGATTGTGAAAAAAACAAACGGAAAAGAATGAAAAACGAGTGTTCGGCCAGACAAATACGGGGTAAATGTTTCGCGCAGGCGGTTTAAAACGCGCTCCGTCCCAACGCTAGCATAGTGGCTGATCTCAATTTCGGTGGCGTGTTGGCCGTATGGTGCGTTGGTCACATAGCGATTGAGTTTGATCTGCATTACTTTGTGCTCAATCAATTCGTGGTCGGCGGTTTTAAAATTTCTTAAATCTTGGTTGATTAAATCGGCCACTAAACGCCGACTGACCACGATCGGCGTGTCTCTCGTTTGCTTGATGATACGAGTTTGCGAGGCATAAAATGGCGCCGACAAGAAACAGGTTATTTCGGCTGGCCGCTCGCGCGCGGAAGAAACCAAGTCATCAAGAACCTGCTTGGTCGCCGTGTTCAAGTCAGCCAGAAGCCGTTCCGGATTTAATTCCGACTGAAACGGCAGATCGCGCCGACTTAATTTTAACAACTGCGAACAGTAAGTTTTTGGTTTTGAACTTGCTGGCGGCGTGAGCAAGGCGCCGCCCACACTATCGCTTCGCACATCAATTATTGCTACTGGTCCCGATTTACGCATCGCTTTTTATTATAGCAAAAACCCACCGGCGAAGTATAACTTCGTGGTGGGTTGTGTTGTACTCCGTAATCTAATCATGGTGCGCGGGTGACGGAAAAGGTTCAAAGAACCATTTTTCGGCTGGCCTGTCGCCGTTATATCGAGTGATCAAATAAGGAGAGGTGGTTGGAAAATCGGATTCGTTTTTCGTTTGCCAAAGACCGATTTCATTTCCGTCCAAATCAGACAAGAGACAGAGTTTCCTGTCAGCAACCTGCCCACAACCGTTAACCTTGACGACGGTATTCTCACCCAGAAGTTCTACCTTGTTTAGCTGTATGGCTTGGCCGTCCTTGGACTCAACAAAGGGTTGATACATCAACCAGAAAAAAAGTAAGCCCATCGACAGGAAAACGACTCCGATAATAAAACATGGCCCGAAAGAACGATCTATTAGTCTGTCTAAAAGATCTATTCTTACTTCCTCTTGCTTGTCCGCTTTTTTTAATCGGGCCACAACAGGATAAAAACAAAACAACGCCAGTAAAACAGACACGATTGCCAGAAGCAGACACCAAACATTAATCGTTTCCACACGATCCTCCTTTTTTAAAGTACCGTTTCCACACTAAACACTCCAATCTACAGCTAGCACATGATGGTTATTTAGTCAAGCATGGCTTTAATTCGACGAATTCCTTGGGCCACGGCTTCGTCTTTAAGAATTTTAAAACGCCCGAGTTCACCAGTGCGGGTGGCATGCGGCCCACCGCAAAATTCTTGGCTAAAAATATTCCCAGCGTGATCTTGAATAAAATAAACCGAAACAATCTCGCCGTATTTTTGTCCAAACTCCCTTTCGGCGCCCAGTTTCTCGGCTTCGGCTTTCGGCATTTCTCGTTTAACCACCGTCAAGTTTTCTTGGATTTTCTGATTAACCAGCGCTTCAACTTTTTGGCGTTCATCGTCCGTTAGTTTACGCGAAAAAGAAAAATCTAATCGCAAACGTTCTTGGTTAATATTTGATCCGCGCTGTTTAATTTCTTTGCCGAGAATTTGTTGCAGGGCGGCGAGAAGCAGATGGTGAGCGGTATGCAGTTTGATCGTTTGCGGTTCGTGGTCGGCTAAACCGCCGGCGAATTTCTGCTCCGTCCCCACCCGTGACACTTCTTGATGCCGTGCGAATTCTCGGTCAAACTCGGTTCGTTGCAGGTTTGGATAACGGTCTTTCATCACCTCAAACGGCAGACCGTATGTTTCGTAAAGCTTGAACGCCGTTCGCTCGTCTGGTGGCCCAACTTTTTCCAGTTCCTTAAGGCCGAGTTTGAGCGCCGCGCCAAACTGTTTGTTTTCCAATTCAACGATCCCGAAAATGTTTGTCTCGTGGAGTTCTGGATAACGCTCGTCGTATTTGGCAATCATCCAGTCGGTGGTTGATTTTAATTTCTCTAAATTAAATTTTACCAACAAGCGCCGAAGCAGTCGGCGCAAAATGTATCCGGCCCCCTTACTGTCTGGCCGGACGCCCTCGGCGATGAGGAAAGTGATCGCCCGCGCGTGGTCAGCGAGCACGCGCTCGTGGCCAAATTCTCCAAAGAGATCCGTATCAAAAACATTTTTTTTACCTTGCACCACCATCGTCAATCGCTCAAGCCCCATACCGGTATCCACGCCGGGCGTTGCCAGTTTGGTTAATACTCCTTCTGCCGAAGAATAATATTCGTTGAAAACCAAATTCCAAATCTCGATTCCCTGAACATAAATTTCCGTTGTGGGACCGCATGGCCCGGAGGCGCCAGTTGGACCCCAAAAGTTATCGGCGCGGCCACATTCGCGGATATCTTTAATGCCAAGTTGTTGCCAAAATTTTCTTGATTCTTCGTCTTGGGCAACGCGATCATCGCCGCCAAAAATAGTGACATAATCAATTCTTAATCCCAGTTCTTGCGTGATGAATTCGTGGGCCAAAGCAATTGCCCGATCTTTAAAATAACCACCAAAAGAGAAGTTCCCGAGCATTTCAAAAAAAGTCAGATGGCGTTCGTCACCGATCTCATCAATGTCGGAGGTGCGGAAACATTTCTGAAGCGAGGTTAAATTCCGCGTGCCAAAATCCCGCTCGGCCGCTTCGGGTTGGAGATAATAATCTTTGAACGGCTGCATCCCGGCGGTGGTTAAAAGCACGGATGGGTCGCTCGGAATAAGGGATGAGGACGGCACAATTTTGTGCTCGTGGACGGCAAAAAACTGGAGAAACTTAACCCTAATTTCTTCGCTCGTCAGCATTCGAGAATCGTAACACGAAATCCCGCCCAAAGAAAAAGCCCACGGATAACCGTGGGGCTTTGTTTGACCCGATGTTTTCTTGGTTTCTAACCCTCTGGTCCGTCTCGTTGACCAAGGAATCTCTCCACCAGGGGACATTTTGGAGCGAGGTATGATGTTGGGTTGTGAGGAAGGTTCTCGTTCCACGTTTTTGAAGTGATGTCTAAAAGCTCAACCGTTCTACCAACCATCAAACTGCAAAATTCGTGAAAGAACAGGTGGCCTTCCCTCGGGACAACCAGAGTTTTTGTCTCTGCGTGCTGGTCAGTTTCTACCTCCAGAAGTCCGTGAACTTCCGTGGACTTTTTTACTTCCGTAATATCAATGGTGATCCCCGACAGTTCGACCAAGACTTTTTCCACCAACCAGGTCTTCCCGGAAATCCTCATGGCTTCATCGTGAGCCGCGGGGTCATCGGGACAATCAGAAACAGCGTGCTGAACCAGATCTTTTGGTGCTATAAAACAAAAGACTGGAACAAGAACAATCACAGAAAAAAACAAACCGACCAAAATAATTTCCCAAATCGATCTTTTCACAACAAATTCTCCTTTCAAGAAGACGGTCTCGAGTTTCTCAAGGTTCACACGAACCAACTTTCTAAAACCTAAACCTAAATGTTGCCGATGTCAATTTTTTCTTATTTTTGATTTATAAAATCACTCCCCCACCAAGACAAGTTTCGCCATCATAAATAACGCCCGATTGGCCGGGCGCGACGATTTGCCCGGACTTAAAAACGACTTTTATTTGATTCGTCCCCGTTGATTCTAGTTGGCATGGGATGACCGGCGCGCGATAACGTATCCGCGCTTGATAGGTTTGATTAAAATTTGGCGGCTGACCGGCTAACCAGTTTACTTGGGTTAAAACGAGCTCACTTTTACCCAGTTCTTCGGATCGTTTCGCTGGGGCGATAGTTAAAGTGTTGCGTTCGTGGTCTTTGGCCACAACATACTGCGGTGAATCGGTGTGGCTTGGGCGAGTTAACTTAAAACCATGACGTTCGCCAATCGTGTAGAAGTGACTGCCGTCGTGTTCGCCGACCACTTCTCCGGTCTCGTTTAAAACTACACCATTAATCTGGGGCAAGTGTTGACGAAGAAAATCTTTGAAATCAATCGGTCCCACAAAACACAAACCCTGGCTATCTGGCTTGCTCGCATTGGGCAACCCGAACCGTTTGGCCAGTTGCCGCACTTCCGATTTTTGATAATCACCAATTGGAAAAAGGCAGCGATCCAAAACAGCGGGGGTGAGCGTCCAGAGAAAATAACTCTGATCTTTGTCTTGGTCTTTGGCCACCAGCAGAGTTTGGCCGCGGCGACGAACGTAGTGGCCGGTGGCCACGAAATCAGCTCCGGTACTGATGGCTCGGCGGAAAAACTCGCCAAATTTAATTTGCTGATTACACATGACATCCGGATTCGGCGTCCGACCCAAACGATACTCGTTAATTAAATAATCCAAAACCGTTCGGCGGTACGCCTCCGACAAATCATAAGTCAACAACGGGCAGCCAAGTTTCGCCGCCACGCGGATGGCCTCCCGCCGCTCTTCCCGCCAAGCACAATTTTCCAAGCCGCCCAAACCGAGATCGGAAATTTTAATGAACCCACCGATCACTTCATACCCCGCCTTCTTCAATAGAGCGGCCGCCACGGCCGAATCAACCCCGCCCGACAAGCCAACAAAAACCTTTTTCATATATTTATTGCCTCACAGCGCTGTATAAATCTCTCTGAAAATCAAAGAAAACCTCTCTAATGGTGTCGACTTCACCGAGTGCGCTCACTGCATCAGCAATGGCGTGATACTTCAAATTCAAAAGAACAGGTAGCTTTTCCTCATCCAACTCCTCAA
The DNA here is from genome assembly GCA_964360815.1 of uncultured Candidatus Saccharibacteria bacterium. Classification (GTDB taxonomy): domain Bacteria; phylum Patescibacteriota; class Minisyncoccia; order Phycocordibacterales; family JACOZG01; genus JACOZG01. The sequence goes on from CAYHYA010000002.1 coordinate 37,652, forward strand.
CTCCTTTCTCCTCGTACTTCGCCAAAACGAAATCCAAAAACTCTTTCTGCTTGTCATTCAGCCCTTCAAATATCTTTCCTTTTGCCTGCTCCACACGCTCTACTCTTGAAATGGTCGGCCTCAAGAATGAAACATAATTCAAAACATCAAACAAATCGCTCTGTTCTGCGTCAATCATCTTCTGTAGCATCTCCAACTCGTCCTTGCCATATCCAATCACGGCAATTTTTTCGAGGAACACTTTTCTCGTCACGGGATCAGACCATATCTTTCGCAACTCCTCCTCACTCTTAAAGAACTCAGGCATTGCTCCAAACATGTTGTCCATAAACTCCTGCACTGATACGGGCTTGCCATCAGCACTCCAAAAAGACGTAGAGATCATGTGCTGAATCTCACGCTCCTTCCCATCACAAAGCTTGATCTTGAGCTTCCTCTTTGGCTCATCAGGTGTCTCTGGTGGAGGGTCTCCACCGGTTGTACCAGATGGATCTTTTGGCCCTGTAGGGGGTGTCTCTGTTGTCTCGTCTATGGGGTCGCCATCCCATTCAGGGTCAGCAAAGTGGTGATAAGCATCTACAAAGTCATAGATAGTGAAGTATTCTTTACCATCAAAAAGTCGTGTGCCACGTCCGATAATCTGCTTGAACTCGATCATCGAATTCACGGGACGCATCAGCACGATATTGCGTACATTCCTCGCGTCAACGCCGGTAGAGAGCTTCTGTGATGTAGTCAAAACAGTTGGGATAGTTTTTTCATTATCCTGAAACTCACGCAAATATTGTTCCCCTCGAGCACCATCATTGGCCGTCACTCGAGCGCAGTAGTTGGGCTCTTTGCTTATCTTGTATTGGTTGACCAAATCCCGCACTGCGAGCGCATGGTCTTGTGTCGCACAGAAAATAATAGTTTTCTCGTTTTGATTGATCTCGTCCATCACCACACGCACACGTTTTGCTTCACGCTCTTTAATAACAATTATTTTATTGAAGTCTGCTTCCTCATATATCTTGCCCTCCTCAACCTCTCCCTCGATAATCTGGTCGTCAGAAGTATAAATATAATCATCAAGAGTCGTCTTCACCCGTCTGATCTTAAATGGCGTAAGAAATCCATCGTTTACACCCTCCTTAAGTGAGTAGACATAAACAGGTTCACCGAAATACTTGTAGGTGTCTACGTTATCTTTTCGCTTTGGAGTAGCCGTGAGACCGAGTTGCACAGCAGGAGAAAAGTATTCCAAAATCCCTCGCCAGTTGCCCTCATCATTCGCTCCACCACGATGACATTCGTCGATAACAACGAAATCAAAAAAGTCTGGTGGGTATTCTCCGAAATACGGTGTTCCATCCGGGCCACTCATGAAGGTCTGGAATATAGTAAAGAAAATACTTCCACCCATTGGCACGCCTCCTTTCTTTCGTATATCAAGCGGATTTATCCGCACTCTGGCATCATTCGGGAAGATCGAGAAATCGTTACCAAAAGCTTGATCAGCGAGAATGTTTCTATCGGCCAAGAAAAGAATGCGTGGTCTCCTTGTGCCATCTCGCTTGAGATTCCATCGTGCTTGAAATAGTTTCCATGCAATCTGCGCCGCCACAGCGGTCTTGCCGGTGCCTGTTGCCATAGTAATCAATATCCGTGACTTTTCTTCGGCAATGGCATCCAGTGCGTTATTGATTGCTAACTCTTGGTAGTAACGCATACTTTTACCCCCCTCTGTAGGAATACTCGCAAACTTTTCTTTCCATTCGTTTTGACCTGCCTGTCCGGTAGGCAGGTCTGAATAGGTCTTATTCCACAACTCGTCAGGTGTAGGGAATTTATCTATCGGTCCCTCCTGTCCGGATTTCATTGAGATCTGATAAATTTCTTTGCCATTGGTGGAGTAGGTGTAGTTGATACGAAGCTTTTCAGCATACGACTTGGCCTGTACTACGCCTTCAGTTGCCGGTAACTCCGCCTGCTTTGCTTCAATGACAGCGATCTTGCGGTTCTTATAGACGAGAACGTAGTCAGCAATTTCCGGCTTGCTTCGTTTACCACCCACCTGAATTTTTCCATCTGTTATGCGAAACTCACGAAGGACTCGTGATCCCTCTACGTCGCCCCATCCGCTCGCTTTGAGCATGGGATCAACATATTCCGCGCGTGTTTCTGATTCGTTCATAATAATTATTTTGAAATTAAATTCAAAATGAGCTTTATTATTTTTCCTTTGTGTTCAGGATTGCTTTCAGCGACCATTATTGTAAGTGCGGTTAAAGCGGACGGAGTAAGTTTATTAACATTTAAAATATTTGCTTCTCTTAAAAACCACACGAATGCGAAAGCCCCGCTTCTTTTATTACCATCAATAAATGGATGATTTTTGACCATAAAATATAAGAGATAAGCCGCTTTTTCTTCGGCTGTCGGATAAAGTTCCTTGCCACCAAATGTCTGCATCACATTACCAATAATCCCAGAGATATTCCCTGTATTTCTTTCTATGCCGAAAATATCTGTTGCTTCTGATTTTTCTAAAAGATTTTGTTTTAATTGAATAAGATTTTTAGTAATTCTTTCCATCGTCAATTCAACTTTTTTCTTTGTCAGTTTTCCTTTCGGCAAAAGCTCTTTGTCATACGCATCAAGTGAAAGCCATGTGTCAGCAAAAAGTGATACGAGTTCAACGGCGTCAGACACATTCACCGCCGACCCCGAGGGAAGAAGTTTCTTTATGTCGTCAACCACGCCCAAGAACTGCGTGTAATTTTTTGCAATGCGTTTACGATTTATAGTGAAGCCCTTTACGATATGTTCCCGAAGCGTTTTAGTAGCCCACTGGCGAAACAGAGTAGCGGTCTTACTGTTTACTCTATATCCAACCGAAAGGATCATATCCAGGTTATAGTGCTTAATTTCACGCTCAATTTTGCGTTTTCCCTCATTTTGAACTATCCGGAAATTCCGGATAGTTGCATTTTCTGAAAGTTCTCCCGTTTTAAAAATGTTTTGGATGTGTTCGTTTATTGTCCTTACATCAACACTAAAGGCTGTGGCTATCTGCGCTTGAGTCGCCCATACTGTCTCACGTGAAGTATCTCCACGAAGCTCGATGGCTCCATTTTTTGCCTGATAGATAACAATACTATTTTGTTCTTGCTTTTTTCCCACAAAATTATTTATACCACATTACAGCTCACCCGTAAATGCTTTGCTCAAGATCGACTTCTTAAGTTCTTCCAAATCCGCCAGCTTCTGCTCGTATATTTCTTCTAGTTTTTTTGTTTCTGTTGAAAGGGCATCCAGCTTTTTCACAATCCGCTTTTGTTCGGATAGAATCGGAATATCGACCTCAATCGAATAGACCTCATTTCTATTCAATCCAGGCTTTACCCCTTTTGCTAATCTAGGTAGCTCCAGTGTTATTAATAAGTCGTATAGAAATTTTAAATCGTATTTCCTTTCATCAAAGGTTACAAAATACGTGACATCAAGAGGCCAGAATTTTTCTTCCGTCAAATTTAATTCGCCAGCGGAACCTTTACGACCAACTATTATGCTTGGCTTATTATAAAAATAGTCATTTGATCTTGTTTTCTCTCCATTGGCGCCATAGACAGGATATTTTCCGCCCATGATTCGTTTTGATTTTGGTAATGGTTTCCCGTATTCCAACTTCAGAACATCACCAAGTTTTTTTGTTTGCCACTCAGTTTTCATTGTTTTGTACCTCGTCGTTACTCTCATCGGCACAAAAATCTTCCAAAGTTTTAAATATTGGTTTAAAATTTTCGAAGGCTGATGGTCCAATTTTTATCGCTGCATTTATTAACAGGTCTGTATCGCCTTTGGGGCAGATTTTCATTCCTCCTCCAGGAGTATTTTTTTCTTCAAAAAATTGTTCGAGACTGGTGACTCCATAAAAGAGGTGCTCCATCTCTAGTCTTGATTCACCCCCAAAATGATCTCCGGTCGCAGGGTTGATTACTTGCGCTTTTATTTTTGAATTATTTGATAATGGCAATAATAATGCATAAAAATTACACTTCTTTTTTTTGAGAGTCAAACAGGTACCTATAGTATTTAACTTTTTTGTATAGTCATGATTAGTCAAACCATTCCATCTTTGAAAACCCTCTCCATCAAAATCAAATAATCCAAGAACGAATTGCTTTTCAAAAATCTCTGCATTTTCTAGTGCATAAGACACTCCTTGTGCATTGTTTTTCGCCTTTATTACGTAAGGATTAGATATACTTGGAAAAAGTAGCTTCCACGCTTCTTTTAGTACTCTTTCATCAGTTGGACCTTCAACGAACACAATCGGAGAATTTTCTAATTTTTTTAGATCTTCCAACTCCTGTGTTTGCTCATCTAGTTTTTTTATACTCAATGAGTAGTTTTTTTGAACCTCAAGAAATGATCCGTAGTTATAACCAAACACTTTTTCAAGATTGTTTGATTCGCTTATTTTATTAAAAATCGTATTCCCGGGTTTATCTTGATTTGAAATAAAAATAGAGTAGGCCTCGGGATTGTTTTGAGGGAATATGAAAGATGGTGAATGCGTAGAAAGAAAAATTTGTGCAGCTTTAGAATATTCGACAAATTTTACAAATAAATTATCCGCTCTTAATGCTTCAAGCGCGTTCTCTGGCTCATCAATTCCCCAAATCCAATGATCGTCTTTTGCTTTCCTCGCCAACCAACCCAAAACTACTGGCACAAAAAGACTTTTTATACCCTCGCCACGAGACGTGAATTTAATCTTATAGTCGTCTCTACTGCCACGAGTAATTGTCTCGGGCGTATCCTCAAACTGACTGTTAACTTCAAGACTTGACCAAAATGATTCCAAAGAAATGGGCAGAGTAACAGATGTATCCACTCCAGTAATATCCTGAAAATCCTTTGAAAAATCTTTTGTGGTCTTATCGATATTGGCATCGAGCTCGTCCTTTGCAGTAGTACTTAAAAACAACCCTTTGTTTCTGGCAGATAATTTCAAAATATATGAAAAAACCTCAGTACTCTTAAAAGCTGGAATATAAACAAATTTGATTGATTTCAGAAAAACAGAAAAAGATCTTTTTATTCCTTGGGAGGCTGTTCCTATATAATCGGGCTCTGTTTGTTCGTAGGTCTCAGTATAAGCCCACCACCTACGCTCAACCCATAAATCACCATTCTGATTGATGAGTTTTACAAGCTCATTCTTATTCCCCTTTATCTCATTTACATCAAAATAAATCTTGATGGATATAAACTGTCTTCCCTTTTTGCTCTCACGAGCTTTTACTTTCGATGACATTGAGAAATCATCAAAAAAGTTGAACTCCTCTAGAAACGAGGTCTGCCCATTGAAGAAGAGATTTAATGCTCTTAGGACATTTGATTTACCACTATCATTTTGGCCGCCGAATATCACTATGTGATTCAGCTCTTCTATGGATTGATCAAAAATGGAGCGAAAATGCTTTATTTCAATTTTTTTAATTATTTTCATAGCAATTTTTGAATACCAGTTAAACTGCTCTTGATTTCTGTATCAAGTTTTTGCATTTCGGAGATGATTTCTTCCGGTGTACGCAACGCAGTTTCATCCTTTTTGTTAGGATTCTTTACTGATAAATCAAAAGTCTCTTGATCAACACTTGAGACATCAATACTCCATGAGTTATCACTCTCTGCTTTCGTCTTTTGTAGTTTTACGAATTCAGATAAGTCCGCCTCGTTCAGAGGATTACCTTTGCCTAGATTTCGACCAAGATTGAGCTGGTAGAACCACACCTTTTTTGTAGGTTTTCCTCCCGACGCTGCGGTCGGGACAGGTTTCTCAAAGAACAGCACCGCTGTCTTCACTCCTGCACCAGCAAACACTCCTCCAGGCAGATCGAGGACTGTGTGTAAATTACAACTCTCAAGAAGCAATTTGCGAAGACTTATCGAAGCATTGTCTGTGTTTGATAGAAATGTGTTCTTGATAACAATACCTGCTCTACCACCAGCCTTGAGAATCTTTATAAAGTGTTGAAGAAAAAGAAAAGCTGTCTCACCAGTCTTAATGGGAAAATTCTGCTGAATCTCTCGCCCTATGCCTGCTCCAAAAGGGGGGTTTGCCAAAATTACGTTATAACGATCCTTTTCCTGAATGTCGTTGATGTTCTGTGCGAGCGTATCTGTGTGTCTGATGTTTGGCGCCTCAATACCATGTAGGATCATGTTCATTATGCCGATGATGTAGGCGAGGGATTTTATTTCCTTTCCGTAGAAAGTTTTATTCTGTAGTGTTGCCATTTGTGCCGATGACAGCTTGGCTTGATTTTGAGTAAGAAAATTATATGACTCCACTAAGAATCCTGCGGAGCCGCACGCGCCGTCATAGATCGTCTCGCCAATTGTCGGTGCTACCACTTTGACGATCGTTTTAATCAAAGGGCGTGGGGTGTAGTATTCGCCACCATTCCTGCCCGCATTTCCCATGTTCTTGATCTTGTTCTCATAGAGATGCGACAGCTCGTGCTTCTCCTCATACTTTCGGAAATGCATTGCGTCCACAACGTTCAGGATATCTCGAAGCTTGTAGCCACTGACTATTTTATTTTTTAGCTCGCTGAAGATCTCACCGATTTTATATTCGATAGTGTTCGCATCCGCATCAGGATTCTTAAACTTCTTCAGATACGGAAATAACTTCTGATTCACGAAGTCATTCAGGTCGTCCTCAGTCATTGTTTTGTGGTGATCTATTTTTCCGTCTTTCCCTTTAGGGCACGCCCACGCATCCCAGCGGTATTGCGGATCAAGAATGTAATTGTATTTCTTGCCAGCAAGTTGAGCTTCAGTCTTCTTTATCTCATCCAAATCATCTAGATACTTCAAAAAAAGAATCCACGATGTCTGTTCTACATAATCTAGTTCCGTTGCTGAACCAGAATCTGTATGAAGAATGTTGTCTATATTTTTGAATGAGTTTTCAAACATATTAATTATCCACGACTTTCAGATTCCAATCTTCCAAACTCGAAGTATAGTGAGATTAACTCTTATTGTCAAATAACCGTGAATTACGCTAAAAAATCTTGTTATTTCACGGTATATAATCCCCTTTTTAGTTTTTTCATCATGGTAAATACTTCACTCGATTTAATTTGTGACCGGCAAAATCGGTGGCGTAATGCATTTGACCATTTCGGTCGGAAAGATAAAACCAGTACGGCGTTTCAATAGGATTCAAGGCGGCCTCGATGGCCGCAAGTCCGGGATTGCCTATCGGCCCAATCGGTAAGCCGCGATAGCGATAGGTGTTGTAGGGCGAAGAAGTAGCCAGGTCTTTCAAACTAACTTCAAAAGTGTTTTTACCAATGATGTACGGGAAAACGGCGTCAACCTGAAGGGGCATACCGGCGTCTAGCCGCTTCCACAAAATGCCAGCGATCGTTTGCCGCACCTCGCTTGTGGCGGCCTCTTTTTCAAGCAGAGAGGCCATAATGATAATCTGTTCAAGAGTTCGACCAGAGTCGGCAATCACCGGCGCCAAATGTTTGGTCGAATTTTTAAAGTTTTTCTGTAAACGTTCGAGGATCTTCTCTGGCGACAAGGTTGGAAGAAAAAAATAAGTATCCGGAAAAAGATAGCCCTCGTTTTCTTCACCGAGAACGATGAAATTCACCAAATCAAAGTTCGGTATTGCTTGAGCGATAAGCTGGGCCATTTCTCGAACAGTTATTCCCTCCGGCAAGGTCACCTTGACCAACGACTGTCCGTAGTGACCACGAGTTAGGCGGCCGGCCAATCGCCAAACGTTAATCGGTCGGTCGAAAAAATAGTCACCCGCCACAACAACATCCTCTCGACCGAATTCGAGCGCCAAAGCCAAACGGAAAATGGTTGGCCACTTGATTAAATTATCGTTGGCCAAAAGTTTTGCCACCGCCATCACCGACTGGCCGTCAGCAATGCTAAAAATTTTTCCGGTCGGAAACTTGGTCGGCGGAGCCGATAAACCAATCCCGAGAACCAGCACCGCCGAAATTAAATAAATCAATCGCCGTCGGTTCATTTAAACTAAATTGGCAAATCAATTGGCGGCTCCGCCTTTTTGGATTCGATTTTCTTTAACGTCGGGGTGGTTGCGACCTGGCCGGGGAAGTGGTAAATCGTGGCCAGTTCTTCAGCATTTAAAACAAAAGGTTTGCGCGCGTGGGGTGGGTGGAACCACGAGCGACGGCGATAGGCGTCAAACATTTTCCGTTTCGCCCATTCCAGCCGATGGCCACGGAAATCTTGCCAGGGGTAATCGTAACCAGTTTTCTTGTTAATGGAAAAACCGTTTAGATGTAGTGAGCCGTATTGTTTAACACTGTTAATTAACCCCACCTGCCGCGCGGCGTCGTAAAAACCCTGTTTGGCCAAATAAATTACCCGTAGCCCGCAATCAAAACCAGTTTTGGAGACGCTTCGCTCGATGGCCTTAACCACTTCTTCTTCGCCGGGCGACAGACGTTCGGGGAATTTCCCCACCTCGGGCGGACGATCTCGCTTCATCAGTTCATTAACCAGTGTCGTCGCTTCGCCGCGCCAATCTTGTTTATCAAACCAGGTGCCCGGCTTTTTAAAGCGCTTGGTTGTAGACATAACTAAAATCTGGATCCAAGCTTGTTCGGAAGGACCAATCGAGCCAAGAAATTCGATCACCGGAGTAATCGGATCAATTTTATGTTCTTCTTTGGGGTTGTCTTCGAGTCCGTAGTCTACATAAGTTTTGATCGGGTAGGCGTCTGACTTACTTAACTTAAATTCTCCGCCCCACATCAACCACTCCGAACCCGAGGTGCCGTAGGGCGGGATTTCATTGACGTAATCTTCAACCTCATAAATTTCCACCTCGGGATATTGGGAGTAAACTTGCGTTTGAACCAGATTTTTAAAAAATTTTGGCACGCGGAGATAGAAATGGATATCCCCACCGAGCGAAACAATTTCAAGTGAAAACCATGAGCGCACAAAACCTTGAAAAATTTCGTTAATTTTATTACCGGCGTAGGTTTGATAAAAAACTCCGTTAACCACCTCCATCGCCCGTGGCGACTTGGTGATTTCTCGGGGAATCCGAACGTCGAGAAGCACCCACTGCATCTTTTTTATAAACTTGGCCCGCGTGTAGTAGCGCCACAAACGGGCGATAAAATAAAACAAAACTACCGGCGACCAATAGGGAGCCAGCTTGACCGTCATGGCGATGACTAGAAAAAAGGTCTGATTAGCAAATTTAGCCAGGGTGATCAGCACACCCTGATTATACACCAAGAAATGTTCAGGCGGCTAGATAGCGACCCTGTTTGTCTTGTCGAAAGTGCCGCGGATTTTTTAAATTGACCAAAATTGTGTTGGGTTTAACGTAACGCTCCTTAAGCACGCTTGAGAGAATGTCTTTTTCCGTCAACGGACCGTGCTCAAGCAAAATGTTTCGGATCACATCACGCACCACCCCCGGGCGATAGCCCCATTCGGTGAGAGCGTACATCCCCCGACCAACCAAAACGAAACGACGATCTTTAATTAGTTCATTATGACAAGTTGCCGGATTAGCCGAACGGCTAAACAGATCAGTAATCGCCTTGGCGACTTCCATGAAATGCATCGGTGAGCCGTGCTTGCGCAAGACCAGGAAAGCGTAGTCGCGCACGCCACGAACCCGAACGTTTGACGAACGGGCCAGTCCCCACTCCCCAACCGGATTCAACCCGAGATGTTTGGAGATAAAAAGCCAACGGCGAGCTTGGTCTGGAGCAACCGCTCGCCGGACTTCAGCCCCGCTCGCGCCGAGCAACCGCTCAACCATCTCCGGTTCGGAAAGTAAATCATCTTCGCTTAAACTGGCGCAAACCTGGCGCAGTGATTCTTGAACTTGTTCCGCCTGTTTTTCGTCAATCGTCCAACGATGATGAAATTCGTCGTTCTCTTTTAGTTTAGTGAACTCGCTACCGAGAACCAGAAGAAAGTGGATGTTATTTTGATTGGTCCGATTGTCGTCGAGATGCTTCAAAAATTCTTGTTCGTGGGCCACCCCGCCATAGTTATACAGGGCTTCTCGCAATTCGGAGAAAGTGGTTTCGGCGGCAACGAACTCGGCCGAACGACGAATCGCTCGAATCGAGAAATCCTCGATCTGGCGAACCCGTTCACGGGTAATGCCATACTTTTTACCAATGGCGTCGAGGGTTAAACGTTCTTCGGTTTCGAGGCCAAACCGTCGTTTTAAAATATCCTGGGCGCGTTCAGGTAGGGATGATAGCAGGGCCCTCGCCACGGCCTTGGGTTTGAATGAAATAGCATCTTTGATCATGTTTATTAAGTTATCTTATTTAGAGCACCTTGTCAAATGAACGTCAACTGTGGACAAAAAACAACCGCCCCGACAGTTGCCTGTCGAGGCGATTTGTGAGCGTCTTGTTTTTCCTATGAGAGCTTTGTAACAACGTTGTTCTTGCTGTGTTCTTTTGCATCAAGGGCCAACTGAACCCGGGAAGAAGCCCTCTCGCTTTCTTTGTTGGGCCGGGACACTGTCCTCGCCCTGCGATACCGGAGACCACCAGGTTCGTTTTTGTGTTTGAACTTCGCCATAATCCTTCCTCCAGAGAAAAGAAACAAAAAAACAGGGATCCAAACCAAAGCACATAATAGTCTGTTGATCTGAATTGGTCAACTAAAAATTAGACCACGAGGTTGATAAGTCGGTTCGGCACAATCACCCACTTCTTGATTGTTTGGCTGGTGAGCCAAGTTTTAATTTTTTCACGAGCTAAAACCAGATTTTTTAATTCCTCTTCGCTCAAACCCGGTTCAATTTCTAGAATTTCTCGGGTCTTACCATTAACCTGAATCACGATTTTGGTTTTGGAATTTTTTATGGCGCCAGGCCGCGGCCAGGCCGCGGTATGGATTGAACCTCGTCCACCAAGCTGAACCCATAATTCTTCGGTCACATGCGGCGCAAACGGCGACAAGAGCTGGAGAAAAGTTTTGGCCGCGGCGGCTGGTATCGCCGGTATTGATTCAAACTGGTTCAACAAGATCATTAAAGACGAGATGGCCGTATTAAATTTAAGCGCTTCGATGTCGGAGCCGACTTTACTAATAGTGAGATTGAGACTATTTCCGACTTCGTCGGTAAGTTTTAGTTTCCCGGGTTTAACTTTGTCGCTAACTAATCGCCAAACTCGCTCAATGAATCGCCGCGCCCCGACCAAACCATCCTCGCTCCAACTAATCGCTTGATCAAACGGCCCCATGAACATTTCATAAACTCGCAAACTGTCGGCACCAAAACGACGAACGATTTCGTCCGGACTAACCACGTTGCCCCGCGACTTAGACATTTTTTCGCCATTAGCGGCCAAAATTAAGCCGTGGGCCGTGCGTTTGGCGTATGGTTCCCGGCTCGAGACCAACCCCAAATCATACAAGGCCATTTGCCAAAAACGGGAATAAAGCAGGTGCAGAGTCACATGCTCCATGCCGCCGTTATACCAATTAACCGGTAACCAGGATTTTATTTTTTGGGGTGAGCAAAATTCTTTTTGGTTTTTAGGATCAAGATACCGGAGATAGTACCACGATGAACCGGCCCAGTTTGGCATGGTGTCGGTTTCGCGTCGGGCTGGACCGCCACAAATTGGACAGACCGTTTGCACCCACGACCGAATCGCCGCGAGTGGCGAGTCGCCGGTTTCCGTCGGGCGGTAATTTTTAACCGGCGGTAACTTAACCGGCAAGTCCTTGTCTGGCACCGGCACCCAGCCATGCTCGTCACAAAAGATAAGTGGAATTGGTTCACCCCAATAACGTTGACGCGAAAAAATCCAGTCCCGAAGTTTGTAGGTGACGACTGGTCTAGCATTAATTTTTTTGAGCGTGTCCGGTTCGGCAAGAGGCGCATCTTTAATCGGTAAATTGTGTTTCTGGGCAAATTCTCGATCTCGTTCATCATGCGCCGGCACGCCCATAATTGCGCCGGTGCCAACTTCTTTCATGACATATTCGGCTTCCCACACCGGCAGCTTTTCGCCGGTCGCCGGATTGGTGACCTCTTGACCGGTAAAGCGGTCGCCTTGACCCGCTACGGCGATAAAGGTGGCGCCAAAAATTGTTTCCGGCCGTGTGGTAAAAATTTCAATCTCATCAAATTTGATCCGTGCGCCCGAGCGCCGACCGATCCAGTTTTCCTGTTGCGTTTTTATTTCTGGCAAGTAATCAACCTCCTTGAGTCCGGCCAGGAGCTTGTCGGCGTAGCTAGTAATTTTGAGTAACCATTGATCCTTTTCTTTCTGTTCAACCGCCCCGCCACAACGCTCACATTTCCCGTCAATCACCTCTTCGTTAGCCAAACCAATCTTATCCTGCGGGCACCAGTTGATTGCTAGCTTTTTTTTATAAGCCAATCCCGCTTTGAAAAATTGAAGAAACAGCCATTGGGTCCAACGATAATAATTTGGATCAGAAGTATTAATTTCCCGCGTCCAATCGAACGAAAAACCGAGTGCCTGCAGTTGGCGGCGATAACGATCGGTGTTTCGTTTAGTGATTAAACTCGGAGCGAGGCCGGTCTTAAGCGCGTAATTTTCGGTCGGCAAACCAAAAGCATCCCAACCCATTGGATAAAGCACCGCAAAGCCCTCGGCGCGCCGCTTGCGCGCCAGCGCATCCATGGCGGTGTAGCTGCGAATGTGGCCAACGTGCAAACCCTCACCAGACGGGTATGGAAACTCCACCAACAAATAATATTTTTTTCGGCGCGAGCGATCGTTGGTTTGATAAAATTTTTTCTGCTTCCACCACTTTTGCCATTTTTTTTCGATCGCTTGATGATTATATTTTTTCATCCTTTTCTTTTGACCACCCGCTTCACTGCTTCGATAATTCCTCCGATTCCTAGCCCATAATGCTCCACCAGTTCGGTTGGCGTGCCCGATTGGCCAAAACGATCATCCACGCCAATAAACTCGATTGGCGCAGGCAGTTGGGCGGCCAAGAGTTCGGCCACCGCGCCGCCGAGGCCGCCAGCGCGTTGATGTTCTTCCACGGTTACCACCGCGCCGGCCCGTTTAACCATTTTTAAAATTGTTTCCGCGTCAAGCGGTTTGATCGTGTGGCTATTGATTACCGCCACCTCGATCTTTTCGTTCAACAGTTTTTTGGCGGCAATCAGGGCATTGTAAACTAGCGGGCCACAAGCGATGATCACGGCGACTGGCACGATTGGGTCAATCAGAACATTGGCTTGACCGATTACCAACGGCGACTCGTCAGTGGTGATGACCGGCGTTTTCTCACGCGTTAGTCGCAAGTAGGCCGGGCCGTTCAGATTGGCCAAGGCCAGAGTTGCCTTCTTCGCCTCGATCGTGTCGGCTGGCACCACCACCGTCATCCGAGGAATTACTCGCATGATGGCAATGTCTTCAACGGCTTGGTGGGTGCCGCCGTCTGGACCGACCGAGACGCCAGCGTGCGAACCGACAATCTTCACCGGCCGATCATTGTAACAAATCGTGGTGCGGATTTGCTCCCAATTTCGCCCCGGACTAAACATGGCGTAAGAAGTCAGAAACGGGATTTTCCCCATCGCGGCTAGACCAGAAGCCACGGTTGCTAGATTCTGTTCGGCCACGCCGATTTGCACGTAGCGATTCGGGAACTTATTCTTGAACAAATGCATTTGCGTGGACTCGGTTAGGTCGGCACACAAACCAACAATTCGTTCGTCTTTTTCCGCCGCCTCAAGCAGGCCTTCGCCAAAACCCTTCCGCACCGGCACCTGCTCGATGTTCAGATCGTAAAGTTTCGGATTAAGTTTTTGGGTGGAGTTAAGCACAGTGGATACCATTATTTTAGCACAAATCGTTCACTCACCTTAATTTGGTGTACACATTTACATTTGTCAGATTGGTGTCGGCGGTGGTGTATTTGGTTAGATAACTTTCATAACGTGGATCGGCGAGACGAGCGTAGCCCGTGCCCCACGGCACCTGATTTTGGAGGAAATCGCCGTTTTCATTAGTTTGCGATGCGGTGGCGGGATTAACTCCGACTACCGTCACGTCGGCGAGAATACTCCCGTCAACAGATTTTACTTTACCGGCGACCGATCCATTGGTATAAACACTAGCAACGTCACTCACCTTAACCCTGGAGATGCCCCCGCCGCTGAAAAAATAAGTGTTGCCAGACTGATCAGAGGTGCCGAGCGTGGCTTCGTAAACAACGTTGTTCACAAGACCCCCGACCGTGGCGCTTGAGGTTGTGGTTGTGGCACTCACATTTGCCCCCGACCAACTACTACTACCTTCAAGCCGCCACATGAGCACAATTTTATTAAGATTGGGGTCAAACTTAATTGGCCAGCGCCAGGTAATCGCTGGGGCACCGGCACTGGAGACATTCTTGTAACCGACATAATAAAGCGGCAAGCCGGGATGATGGCTTGGATCAGCCAGGTAAATAAATGCTTCTTCGTAATTTGAGTTAGCATAAATTACGCCATTTTCTCCCTCAATAAACACTTTGAGGGCGACATCGCCTTGGAAATTTCTCGTGTTACTTATCCCTAACGCCAGATCAACGGTCGAACCGGCATTAACGACGATTTGATTCTGTTCAAAATCAAACGAGGCCAGATGATAATCATCAATAATGAGATGTAGGGCCCCGCGATCAATGGCCACCGTTCCCGGATTGACCAGGCGGACATTAAAAGTGCTGACCGCTCCCGTTTGCAAACTAGAAGTTGGGGTAATGTCGGTGATAAGCAACTCGTTTGCGCCAAGACCAACCGAGAGCGCGGTGACAACTTTGGCCGTAAGATAAACGTTATCATCAAAGCTTCCATTCTTTTTTTGTTTGTCCTCGAAGTAGGTGATGGTTTCCGCTGGATAAATCGGATTCGCCGTGGCGGCTTTGATCGCGTGGTGGGCCAGCACGGTGTCTAAAAGATTGTTACCCCAAGTGCCGTTTGGTTTCTGGGTGTTGATTAAAGAAGTCACGGCTGGATCAAGCGTGTCGTCCACGGCAATTTTACCGAGCAGGCGATGCTTCCACGGAAGCAGGGCCTCGATAACCTCACTGGTTACCGGCAACATGCTCGCGCCGTCTGCCAACACACTCCAGCCGTGGCCGGGTCGTTCCATATTGATGAGATAATGCAAACCGAGCGAAGCGGTGACATTTGGTTCCTCGCCTCGTCTCGATAATTGGCGGCGTGAAGGGCCTGGAGTGCCTTGGCTGTGGTTAATGGGTCGGATTCATAATCACGATTGAAGCTGAAGCCGCCCGTCGCCTCGTCGAGACCGCGAGCTAAATCTTCGGCGGTTGAAGTACTAACACCGGCTCGCGCCCACACTGCCAACTGCTCGGCCAAATAATCATTATTTTCAGGAATATAATATTCCAACCAGTCGAGACCGCGATCGAGAACCGCGGCGGTGACGCCGCGCGCTTGCAAGGCCTCGAGCGCGGCGACGGTGGTAATAAACTTAGTGGGCACATTACTCCCCCATGAGCCATCTTTGTTTTGTTCACCAACAAGATATTCAACCGCCCGATCGATAATCACCGAAACCGCCGGAACGCCCCGCGCCCGACTAGACGGCTTGATCTCTATCACCTTAAGACCCAAGATTTTGGCCACCGGCTCGGCCGGTGTTAGTTTGGCTGGATTTAATACCTGGGCAGTGTTGGCATTTATCACGACCGGTTCAACCATCGCGCTCTCGGCAATGGCGAGTGGCAAATAAAAAAACCAAGCGGCAACTCCCACCACCCAAAACCCAGTGAGTATCTTCATAAAAATTATTCTACAATCTTAAAACCATTTTAACGAAAAAGCAAACCGCCTGACGAGTAATTTTTGAATAAGAAAAAAGCGGCCGGGGTTTGTAAACCCAAGCCGCCCCAAAGTCGATTTTTCTGCCTACGTCATCGCATAGAAAATACGAGAACGGTCTTTTTTCCATGCGTCAATTTCTCCCTTGACGAGATTCGGGACCCGGCAGAAAGACGGCTCACCGAAACGATCGAGCATCTCATCTTTAGTGAGTCCTCGCACGCCAACACGACTCATGGCTTCGACAACGACACGCAACGTGCAGGGTTTGGCAAGAGCGATAACATCACCACCATTCACGTGCTTTTCCGCAACCCGTAATGCGCGCCGGGGGTTACACTCGGTTGCACTGATAGCTGCTGGACGGCGGCCACGAACACGACGGTACTGGGCGTGGAGAACGATGTACATCGGGCTTCCCTGTGGAAAGTAATTAAAGAGCTTCTTCATTGGTATTTCTCCAGAAAAGGTTGGTTTTTCGGTATTAGCCAGACTATCTAGCTTCTATTTTGATTGTACACCCAACGCCACACACTTGTCAAGCGGTCAAGACGAGTTGAAAAATATGGCTTTAATTTGGGGTATTTGGGAGTATTTCTATAGAATTAATAACCTTGTCGGTATCCTGCCATCTCTCCAAAGTATTTTGATAAAGCAATCCTTTTATTTCTGCTTTCTTTTCGTCGGGCATAGAGATTAGGAAATAATTAGAATCGTCAAAAAGTTTTTCTATTTTCAGGGTTTTTGAATTATTGATCGGGATAAAAACGGTTTCTTGGCCACAACCCTCGACTCCAGAGTAAAAAGTGACGCCAGCTTGAGATTTAAATTTTTCTTCATCAATTAGTGCGTCCTTTTCCATGGTCTTAATCGCTTCTCTTAAACCGGTGTCGAGATACTCTATGGAGAGATAGAAATCCGTTAATTCACCTAGTGGGATAACGGGTCCGGGGCCCTCCCCACAATATCTAGGGACAATGAGAGAAATAGAATGTTTTAGTTCTATTAATTTATCCGATTCTGTAATTGAAATTGCCGTAGATGGATATGAAAATTTAATTCCAAGATTTTTGCTTTCATATGTTGGCCATGCCTGGGAATATATTAGTTCTCCTCCTTCATAATTTCCGTCACACTCCCATTTGGCAGTATACTTCTGCAATATTAATTGACGATCTATGAGTTTGTATACTCCAGTTGTCCAGCAATCTCCCAACCCCCGACCCTTCGTTGCAGACACAAAAACATCTTTTACGGAATCATAAAACATTTCAACAACTCTATAGTTAAAAATTGACTCACCTTCTCTGTTTATTTCTTCGACGAGAAGAGGGGTATAAGTTTTTCCGTCATCTAATACGACCATGTAAGAGTATTGATAGGCGTGGGCCATACAGAACAAGATCAACACCTTGGTGCCATCGGGCATGATTTTCTCTGGTTTAATCGCCTGAACAAATGATCGAAACGGTAATTCGTCAGGAATCCCCGTCATTTCATATGGATAACACTCTTCTTTGTACTGAGCCGCTAACGGTGCCCACCTCGGATCAGAAGCGGCCAAACTTAAATCTTCTTTAAAATTTTTTTCCTTTTCTTGTTGTTCCAATTGGTTTTCAGAAATTAAAGTATCGTCTATGAGTATATAATTGTGGTTAGATAGGTAATCTTTTTCTTTACGAGACATGGTGATAATTCCTTCTTTATATTCCACAAAATCAATGTCTGACCAGTTATCTTCATTGTTAATAAATTTAATTGGCACCAGTAACCCCCCTACTTCACGTAGAATTTGATAGGAACTAAAACCTTTTTCATTCTTCGTTCGAATTAACGCTTCGCTGACCCCATCTCCGCTTATATCTTTTTGAAAAATATTTGTTTCAAAAGCTTCGGTACTGTTTTGAACCTTCTGTGCCGACTTGATCACAATGACAGGTTCGGGATGTAAGCCAATCGAAAAAAATTGATAGATACTTCTTTCTTTTGGTTTGTTTTCAACGACTAGAAAGAATGGGGTATTGCCGATCTTTATTTCTTTCGCATAGAAGTCGTACTCGAACGATTCATGATTTCCGAAACTATAATGATAATTACCAGGGAGGGTTTTTATTCTAAAATAAGGATAGATGGCTCTCAGGATTGGTGGGGCAGAATATTTTAATATCGCTTCCCTGTAACCAATGACCACAACGACCACAACCAAAACCGTCCCTAAAATTATAATTAAACGCTTCTTGTATTTTGAATTCTGACTTCTCAACATCTTCTTATTTTTATTTGAACAACTCCTTAAATTCTGGTGATGTTTCTGCCACCTCTTTCCAGAGGTAGTATTCGACACCGCTCCATTTATAGATTTGAGTGTATCGCCCCTTACCCACCATGTCTGGAGAGGTTGGAATAAGACCGAGGTTTTCTAAAGCGGGATCAATGATTATGACTTCCAAGATTCCATCACCATCTTTATCTTGAAACAAATCAGGAAATTTATCATAGCGTTTCATTAAAAAATAAAATCTATTCCATGAAGTTACATCTGAATCTGTGTGCTCAAAATTAAAATCTCTGGTTGAATCTTTTTTCTTACCGACAATCGGATTTAGCACTTTGTATGTTTTGATTTTTGGATCAAGAGATATTATCCAAAACTCTTTATCGTTGTATTCTTCCTCTATGTTTCTATACAGAGCACCTCCCTCCGAATATATGACCAACTCTTTTAGTCCATCGTTGTTTATATCCCTGACCTCTTTTATAAGTTGTTCCGGCTTCCATAAAAAAGGAGAGTTTATTTCCCAATAGATATAGTACTGGTTATTGGTTAGGTGTTTTAACATAATAATTCCGCCTTTTTCTCCATAATCATCGGCCTTATAAACTCCAATGGTTACTCTTGTAGGTGGATTATTGTCGTCCAAAAGATATGTTTGGTTCTTTTCATAAAAATCACGTTTGGTTTCGGTCATACTTTTTAAGAGACGGTATCTATTACTACGTTTCTCTGGTGGTATATTTGAAAGATCAACAATTCTATTAGTAAAAGTATTAACTTCGACCGGTGTCAGTGTCTTGTTGTTTATTTGGTATATAAATATCCCGACTATTATAATCAAAACTGTCGCTTGGGCTATTTCGTATATTAATTTTTTATTTTTCATTTTCGGTATCACTGGTCCTGTTCATGATATGTCCCGCATACATTATTTGCATACTGAATCGTTGATGGAGCTCTGCCATTATAATAACGAACAGCCCACCACAAACGATCTTTATCATTATCTAATAATTGAGTTACCCCTTGCCACAACAAAGTATTGTTATTATAGTCCTGTTTTAAAGCTTCGACCCAATTACTGCCGTAGGTGCTGATAAAATATTGGTTATTGTACGGTTCAACCTTAATAAAATTCCGATGAACGCATAGATTTTCTTGCTGTGTGAGCTATGCATGGTTATGGAGGATACAACACGTTGCCAACCGAATACTGATCTTCCCCTGTGGATGGAGTGAGGGAATCTTTTTGTTCTCTCCAAAGAAAATATTTTGAACCATCCCATTTATAGGCCCGATAGACTTTCTTATTGATCACATCAAGCCGATTTTCTGCTAATCCAAGAAAAATGTTGTAGGGTTGAACAATTTCTGGAATACCGTCTTTGTCCACATCAAAAATTTTCGTCATGCTTTCCTCGCCACCAAAACCTACATAGTTGGATTCTTTTCCGTCTGGTCTTATGTGTATGAGATATGGGGTAATCATATCAAAACCGTCACTATTCCATTTGTAGATATACAGGGTTTCGCCCTTGTCATTATCCCATAGAGCAAGGATCTCGTTTACACCATCACCAGTAAGATCAGACACGCCCACCTTTGATCTTGGGTCAGAAATATCTTCTGTGCTTTCCCATATAAGTTTTATTTTTTCAAATTCTTTTTCCTCAAAAACCAATATTCCTTGCTGGTGGTGGGTAATAATAAGATTCTTTGCCCCAGTTTTAGTTAAAGAAAATCTCTGGTAATCTTTCCCTTTCGTAGCAATCACGTGGTCAATCCGATTTTGTCTGTCTATTGGGTAATATAGTTCAGGTTCTCCCACCACGGGGGTGAACATGGCCGTAGAGGTTGCTGTGTCTTGCACGTCTGGTTTTCTTGAATCAAACAAAAAATATAGACCAGCACCCAAGAGAATTATTATTCCCCACGATACGGCTATTTTGATTTTTGACATGTTATTTTTTTACTCAATAATCACCTAAACAACTCCTTAAATTCTGGTGATGTTTCTGCCACCTCTTTCCAGAGATAGTATTCGGAGCCGTTGAATTTGAAAACACTGGCGGACTGATGAATATCTTCGTAATCACCACTTTCATTTAGTGTAAGAACCTCTAAATTGCCATCATTTTCAAGATCAATGAATTTAACATCGGTGCCTGCCATCCAACGATCGGATTCAGTCTCGGCCCCTGGATTTGGATTTATTAATTTAAATTCATCGTTATTCCATTGATAAATCCAGAATGTGGGAACAAGACGCACTCCTTGCCACGCAATAAGCACGAGTTCATCAATTCCATCATTATTAATATCTTTGAATTCAGTGGTGCCCTTCATTGCTGAAAAATATTCTTTGCTTTCCCAAATAATTGAAAAGTGGTTATCCTTTTTTATAAAAACCAGTATGCCTCCTCTGTATGTTCCGCGTTCATCTTCGGGATGATTAGAATCTTGTCTCGACTTATTTATGACCGTATCAGGACTATTCGGCATATAATAAACTGCGTACTTTTTTTCGCCATTTAATGTCGGGACTTTACTTGAAGAAAAAGCTGAATTATATTCAGAAAGGGGAACGGATTCTATGTAATTTAGCATATACTGTCTGGGGTGTTGCCAGTAGGACTTCTCGTCAAAACTGACCGACCAATGATTATTTGGAATTTCGGTTATCTCCTGTTTTACTTTAGTTAAGTAAAAAATCACCGCGATTATACAAAAAACAATAATAACAGCGGTCATACTTTTTCTCTTGTTAATCATATATGCCACTTAAATAAATTTTATAAACATCAATTGCATACTGCGGGTCACGATTGTACTGGAGGAGTGCCTCTTTTATTTTTTGTTCGTACGACCAGGCAGGATGTTGATTTTCAGCGACTCCATAGTAAAAGTTCAAGGTATGTACCCCCACTTTAATGTTTACGGATGGAATAAACAAATCTTCGACGGGTCTAGCCGGACTGGAGACGTCCTCGAAACCATTCCATCTAGCGGTCTCATAGAGTATTTGCATCAAACCATAACTAGAAGCCAGAATTAACTGGGCGGTATAGTTTAGATTGGGAGGTAAAGAGGTCCAATCGCGATTTGGGTTAGCCTTAACTATCTCTTGGGCGGTAGGATTAGAATTTGTGTTCGCAATATTGAGTTTAGGGAACGCATCTTCACGATGCCTCATAAAAATACTTGTGCTCATGTCCGACACTTGATCCCCATTTATAAAAGTTTCTCCTGGGACATTATGCCCTCCGAGTCGCCAGTGTTTTTCCGGAAACCCATGCAATCCACGCCAACCTTGCTCTTGTGGCAGCGTAGAATCAAGTTTTGAATACCAATTGTAATCAGTATGAATTTCATATCTTATGGCTTTTGGTTTGAAATTACTCTCTTTTTTGATCACCGCCTTTATCAGGGCGGCGGGAATATCTTTTGTCGCGTTATCCATGATAATACCATCAACATCATTGTTATTTCCCCTATCTCCCAGCGTGGTCTCTTCTATTCGCACCCCGACGCTAGCGTTCGTGCCGTAACCGGACCGAAGTAAGATGGGGCCGGTGACTTGGTCGAGCGGCGGGCGATCCGTTCTCACAATACCAGTTTCGTCCCACTCATGAATCGTGGTACCGGCGAGAGTGGAAGTATAGCGCGCGTGCCAATTTATAGATTGTCCGCGGATAAATGACTGATTTTTATTCGGCAAAATAATGTTGGCTATCAAATTCGGAAGAAGATGCTGCCGCCAAAAATTCTCCCAACCGTTCGGCCATTCTTCGACCGTATAGCCACCGTTCAGACCCTCACCAATAGCGTACGTCGCATCACCACCGGCAAAGTCAATGGCGAGATAAAATAAACCTTGCCAGTCGTTATAAGTGAGCGGCGCCGTCGGCGTGTAAATAATTTTACCGGCGGCGACGGCGTTATGGAAAGCGGTTTTGAGGGCTGATGAAATAACCAGAGAATCGATCTCGCTATCATTCGCGGCGGTAATCTTTTTAGAATCGCCAAAAAGTTTTTCTATTCCGATTTAAATTTTTTGATCAAGTTTTCCTTTATGGCATATAGTTCATTACTTTTCTCTCTATCTTTCTCGGTATTATTGTCACAAAGTTCTTCATTAACTATCTGATTGTTGTTTCTGTAGGAAAAAGAGACAAAACTTGTGCAATTGGGATGGCTTATATCCCATATCTTCATTGCTATCTCATGTTCTGTTGTTATAGCAGAAAACGGCTTAATAGAGTATTCGAAGCTTAGTATAAATTCACTATTCACCATATCAAAAACATACTCATGTGATATGAGTGGTGGGTTAGGGTTAAAATCGTGAACAATTAAAAGACAAGTATTAAGTTTCGGACTATACCTGACAATTTTGTACTCCTTAGTGTTGGATAAACCTTTTTTATCATATAATTCATTGCACAAAATTGCCTGACGTATTAAATTGTTTTTTGGCAAGTAAAAAATAAAATAATAACTTAGGCCAATACCACTTAAGAAAATTCCCAGTACCATTAGAGAATAAACAAACTTTTTTATATTTAAATAATTCATGTTTAGGTTGGGTAATTAGTGAAAAACATGATCTCAATCCAATAATGACTTGATGTTTTCAATAGCAGTTCTCACAACTATATCTCTAAACTCATCATAGGTTATTTTGAGGCTGAGAGCAATTTGGCGCTTTTTGTATGGTTTTCCTAAATATCCGAAGGTCATAAAACTCCAACTATTATAACCTTGATTCTCAAATTCGTTTTTCTGTTTTTTATCAAGGAAGCTAAAACTAAAATAATCTTCTCCGTGAACTGCTTTATTTCTTACTTCATAAAGTATCTTAATAATTGAAGAAAAAAGGAGTGTATGATGTCCTGGTTTTGTTAATGCTCTTTGGAAATCACACATCATTATTTTCTTGTCTTCAGGGAGAACAAGATCAAAAAATTTCTTTAGAGATTCAGAGGACTTAATCTTATTAATTCCAATCCGTTGTTTAGCAATAGATTCCGCTAAAGCCACCAAAAAAATAATTTTAAGAGCAGGTCTGTTGTTTCTCACTTTTTCCTGATCATCAGCTATTTGTGTATACCATTGAGCACAAAGAAGCATTCTACGAGTTTTTAATTTCCTTAAGCAATTTTTTATAAAATCAGTCCTTTTGAATACTTCAGGAAAAACTATCTCTAAAAAAGTATTTAGTTCTGGATCCTCTAAAATGTCCTGTTTAATTTGGTTATCTAGTTTTTTCCAATCATTCATTTTGTTTTTAAAAAATAATTAAACTACTTAAACAACTCCTTAAATTCTGGCGATGTTTCTGCCACCTCTTTCCAAAGATAGTATTCGGTGCCGTTGAATTTATAAATAAACACCAGTGCTTTTTCGTTTTCATCTCTATAACCAACAGCAATTTCCTGGATTTTGTCATCATCAATATCTCTAATATAAGCAAGTTCGGCATCGCCAACCAAAATAGTCCATCCGTATTTAATTTTTATTGAAGATACTGTTGATTCTTGAATTTCAATTGGTGTAATAATTTTGAATTTATCACTCGTAAATTTATAGACATAGAAGGCACCACTTCTTCCTGTCACTCCTAGATCTCCGGCCCAAACAATTTCATCAATTCCATCGTTGTCAATGTCTAAAAAACTCACATATGGACTATCGATGTAATCTTCACTTTCCCAGAATAAGACGGGTTGGTTGTTGACAAGCTTAAATACAAGAATTCCACCAAACATCCGTCCAGGTTTATTGTTTAATGAACCATCAAGTCGGTATGTTTCGCTGTATCCAGTTAATAAGTATGTTTCGCCATTAATTTTTGTTGTTCTTAATTTGTCAGGATGTTCCATCGCATCCTGTATCGCTATCTCTCTATTACTTAATTCTTCTTTTTCTATTATTGGTTGGGGAATATTGTCGGGATCCTTAATGGTTGGAGAGACTTGTGAGTGATTAAAAAATATCAAAACTAATAAAATTATAATTCCGCCGGCGTAAATAATATTTTTGAGTGTTAGATATTTCATATGATTATTTATAATTACTCGTATAAATTCGACATACATCTGGTCTATACAGTGGGCCAGAATTATAACGCCTCAAGGCTTCACTCCACCCAGCACAATTATCATTGGGGACGAGCTGTCCACCACTCCTAATAAATTTACTTTTCAAAATAGCGGCCGCCGCCTCTACACCCAACTCGACATCATCAACAAGACTGTGGGGACTATGATAGTCTTTCATAACCAAATTACCTTCTGGATCCTCCACTTCGGTTGCTTCGGCATACATCACATGACCCAATCCATAACTGGAAGAGATCAAGAATTGAGGTGTGAAATTACCGGTAAAGCCCGCAGGGTTACCAAAAGCTGGCCAACCTTGGCTCGTACGTCCGTTATCAATATCGCGGTCGTTCGCATAAAGTTCGGCTACAGTAATGGGAATTTTATCATGGGGTGTTCGATCCGTCATTATAATTCCTCGATATTGCCAGCCCCCGTTTCTTGTATTCTTAAGAGTGGTGCGATAATCTCTCGGTAAAGAACTCACTCGTGGTCCATCCAAAAGGGTTGACCCTTGGGAGTTTTTCCCAGCCAGAACGTAGTAAGAAAATGGTAAATTATCCATACCAATTGATGGATTGGGACCTGAAAAATTTTCATAATCCCTCTTGGGTTCATAACGAGAGGTTCTGGGATCAAATATTCTATCTGTTTGCGTTTCTTTGTGAATAATTGCCTTAAGTATTCCAGGGGGAATACCATATTTGTTAGCATTATTAGTAATTTCTACATCATACATGTTGTATACATTTCCAATCTTCATCTCTTCATCCTCAACTATCCGCACCCCGACGCTAGCGTTCGTGCCGTAACCGGACCGAAGTAAGATGGGGCCGGTGACTTGGTCGAGCGGCGGGCGATCCGTTCTCACAATACCAGTTTCGTCCCACTCATGAATCGTGGTACCGGCGAGAGTGGAAGTATAGCGCGCGTGCCAATTTATAGATTGTCCGCGGATAAATGACTGATTTTTATTCGGCAAAATAATGTTGGCTATCAAATTCGGAAGAAGATGCTGCCGCCAAAAATTCTCCCAACCGTTCGGCCATTCTTCGACCGTATAGCCACCGTTCAGACCCTCACCAATAGCGTACGTCGCATCACCACCGGCAAAGTCAATGGCGAGATAAAATAAACCTTGCCAGTCGTTATAAGTGAGCGGCGCCGTCGGCGTGTAAATAATTTTACCGGCGGCGACGGCGTTATGGAAAGCGGTTTTGAGGGCTGATGAAATAACCAGAGAATCGATCTCGCTATCATTCGCGGCGGTAATCTTTTTAAGCGTTACGCCCGGAAACTCGCCGGCCGCGACCAGCTTCAAGCCCTTCACCGTGGCCACCGCTTCAACGTCAAAATCATTTTCAAAAATATCGGACTCGTCTTGGGAGGCCTGAAGACCGAACAACGCCGCAAATTCTTCAAGATGAGCGTTGGCCTCTTCGTCGAAACGATTGAAATATCGCACCTTGGCAAAAGAATCTATGCGTAAACCTTGCCAGTCGAAAGAATAGGGTTCGCTCTCATCAAACACCACTTCGAGCCCGTTAGACACCGTGGCTCGAGTGGCGGTGTGGGTGAAAGCGCCACCGATGATGTCGGTGAGTTCCTGTTGCGTTTCGGCTAGTCGGTATAAATAATCCACGGCCGTCCGATAAAGTTTCTGATCTCTCACCAAGCTCGTACTGCCGCCGTCTTCGGCCGATCTTTGATCGGGCGATACCACCCGGTCAGTATTGAAGGCGAGCGCGTCCGTACTGCCGGCAATAATTTTCTGCTCGTGCGTGGCGGGAATTTCCGTCCTCATGTCACCCTCTTCATCTCGAACCGGAACGGCAAACTCTATCGAATACGACTCCGCGCGGCCGAGCGTGGAGGCGGCGCGGCCGAGAGCCACGACTCGACCGTTGATTTTCAGGGTTGGTTTAACCTCAACTAGCGCGAGTGGCACAACGTCATAGATGGTGTCAAAACTATCAATGATCGTCTGGTCTTCAGGTGTCGCCGGATCGTGAGTCACTAATATCTCGTTATCAGCTAGATCAGAAACATAGGCCCGGTGATCAAGGATTACATTTTCTTGCTCGTTTTTGATGGTGAATCTGATCGAATGACGGAAGGGAGTCGGAACGTAGGCGTCAACACCTAAAACGGTAACGATTTTATACGGCAACGAGCCGGGAATAAAATCAAGATTTTGCAATTTAGGATATGAACGCGTCAGTGCTTCGGTATAGGTTAAGTCAGGATAATACTCCGGGCGAGCCGAGGTGAGAGATAGTTCTACTTCTCTTTTGAATGCTTCTAGTGGTTCCAGATCGCCGTAGTCGCCCGCAAGATAACGATCAAAAAATTCTTCCGTGATAAAACCCTGGCCCTTCAGGTGTTCGACGACATCAATAAAACGCTCGTAATAATATGCATTGATGCTCGGCTCTAGTGGCACCCACTGGGCGATGCCGCCGTCATTCGGATCAGCTCCGCGACTGTAGCCGTAGGGTATATGCGCCTCGACATAAGTATGTTCAACCACGAAAAAATACGGTTCGTCATTGAGAGTGTAAAGGGTGTAGGGAATTTTTTCGAGTGACAGAATCCGAGCGGCGGCAATGGGCGAGTCAACGCCCAACCAATCAGTCATCGTTCTCAAGTTAACTTTGATGTCGGCGCGACGATAACGAGCCGGGACCCCGCTCGAGCGAAGCATGGCCACCAGCAACGAGGCTTTGTCCATGTCGTTGCCCGCCCGCTCGAGCAGGGTGGCATGAGCCCCCTTCTTTGATCCAAAATACGGCACGTGGCTAACTTCGTTTCGGACAAAATTGAGCATTGCAAGCGGATCGTGGTTAAGCTCGTCAGCTTTGTTTTGAATGGCTGGCGTAAATTTGATCTCATCGCCTTCCCCGAGATAATTGAGCGGATCACCGACCGAATCGATTGGCCGAGCTGATGAATTTACCATGCTTTCTGTTTCTTGAAACACGGCCACCGGCCTCGTGTTGATTCGGCCGGAAAAAGTTTCGACTCTAAACGGCTCCTGTTCAGTGAGCCGGCCGATGGTCGGTTGAACCGGAACTTTTTTCTGACGGGCGCTTGGCTGGCGCGCTTCATACGCATTAAGCCGATCAAGGGCCACCGACGGCAGATGGCTAGCCAAAAGATGTTGCCTAACCGCCGCGAGTTGTGCTGCCTTAGAGAGGTTGGGATTTTTCTTGAATTTGGCATTGCCACCGACAGTCTGTGAAGATGAAATATTTTTAATTACCGGGTTCTCAATCAGGGGCAAGGCCTCCATCACGGGGGCCACCGGTGTTAGAGCAAACGAAAAAAGCAAAAGGGCTGACGGAATCTTTATGTCTAATCCCCTCATTCGTGTTCGCTTTGGATGCGGCCCCAGAGGGTGCGGAGTTCGTTGATCGCCATTCCCCCCTCGTCTTTGTTTGGCGGTTTGCCGTGCCACTCATAACGCCGTTCGAAGGCCCCGACGCCCTTGCCCGGAATGGTGTGGGCGATAATCACTGATGGCTTGGCGAAAACCGACTTGGCTTCGCCAATCGCGTCGTTGATCTCTTCAAAATTGTGTCCGTCAATTTCAATGACGTGCCAGTTAAACGCTCGCCATTTGTCGGCCAATGGTTCGAGCGGCATGATGTCTTCGGTAAAGCCGTCAATCTGAATGTTGTTCCGATCAATGATGGCAATTAAATTATGCAGTTCTTCGCGTCCGGCGAGCAGTACCGCCTCCCAAGAATTGCCGGCGTCAAGTTCCCCGTCCGACATTAAACAATAAAAGAATTTAGACGACGTCCGGCCGCGATCAATCTTCTCGGCCAGCGCCATGCCGACCGTTTGCGAGAGACCCGAACCGAGCGGGCCGGAACTAGTTTCGATCCCCGGCAACCATTCGCGATGCGGATGACCCTGCAAACGCGAATTAAATTTACGCAAAGTTTTTAACTCTTCAATCGGGAAATAACCGGCGTGGGCCATGGTCGCATAAAGCACCGGGCAAATATGGCCATTGGAGAGCACTAGTCGGTCGCGTTCAGCCCAACTTGGATTTTTCGGATCGTGCTTTAATAAATGAAAATAAAGGGCCGTGAAAATATCGGCCATCCCGAGCGGCCCGGCCGTGTGACCCGAACCGGCCTCGACCAACATTTCAATAATTGAACGGCGAATGTCGTTGGCTTTTTCTTCCAAAAACTTAAGCTTGGCCTCGTGTAGATGCATATGATTGAAATTTTTTAAGAGCGACAAGTGGATCATCGGCTCGCCAGATGGCTGAACCAACCACCAAACGATCCGCGCCGGAGTCGATTAATTGTTCTGCATTATCAAAAGTTACTCCACCGTCAACCTGTATCTTAACATTCGGCGCGATGGTCCGCAAAACTTTTATTTTTTCGAACACCTGTTCGTTAAATGGGTGGCCTTGCGCCCCGATCTCGTTAATCGCCATCAACTGCACCGTCCTAACTCGCTCCAGCAGTTTTTCAAATTGCTCTAGCGGTGTGGTTAAATTGAAGACTAGACCCGGCTCAACCACTCGACCGTCGAAGAAGTCGAGAACTTCGTCCAAATGACTTGTGGCTTCAACGTGCACGAGTACGCGATCGGCCACGGCGAACCATTCGCCGACCACTTCTTCCGGTGATTGAACCATCAAATGCGCCTCAACTTTCGTCTGGCCACCAAGGAAAGACAGGTCGTCCGGCGTGCGCCAACTTATTTGGGGCGAAAATCTGCCGTCTAAAATATCAAGGTGAACCCAGTTTGACCAACCCTCGAGGATTTTTAACTTCTCTTCGACTTCACTAAAATTTTGCCCGATAATCGCTGGAATAATTTCCATAATTAAAACTCCTGTTCCGTTGGTAACTTGTAATCAAGTTTGGCAATTCGGCGAATGTGGCGATCGTCACCAGAAAAAGGCGTGTCGAGCCAAAGTTTAACCGCGCGCTTGGCTTGATCTTCATCCAAAAATCGCGCGCCGAGTGACAAAACGTTGGCGTTGTTGTGGGCGCGCGACAGTTTCAAAATTTCATCCGGTCCGCCATAGTAAACTGCCGCCCGCACCTTTTTATAACGGTTGGCACAGATCGCTTCGCCTTGTCCGGAACCGCCAAAAATGATCCCACGATTATCCGGATCAGCCGCCACTTGTTTGGCCACGATGTCAATAAAATCGGGATAATCATCTTCCGGATCAAGAGCAAACGCCCCCTCGTCCGCCACTTCGTGGCCCAGTTCACGGAGATATTTTTTAACCTTTTCCTTCAACTCAAACCCCGCGTGATCGGTGCCTAAAAAAATTTTCATAGTTTAGTTTTTGAATCTAGCATTGACAATGTTTTCAATTAGATTATACTACAAGGGTCATACCTCTCCCTGCTTCGGCGGGGGGATTTTTTGTTCTTCTAATGATATCACGCTTTTCAATTTTTTAAGATTGATATATTTAGCTCGATCAAGCAATTCTTTAGCGACATGCCCCTTAGTGGACATCACAAGTACTCTCTTCTTGTGAATCTTGACCTCATCAAGGAGTGAAGCAAAATCACTATCTCCTGACATTAAAATCAGGGTATCAAAATTCTCTAAATTGGCCAAAACACTGATCGTTAATTCGACATCTAAATTGCCCTTCCATTCGTAATTATTTTCTGAAATCTTTATTCGTTTAACTTCTTTTGCTTTTATTTTATATCCTAAATCTGCCAACTTTTTAAGAAAGGAGTTTTGTTTCTTATTGTCCCCAACTTTTCCCGTAAAGAAATATATTCCGGAGAGATTACACTCTCCAGTAAAATACTCTTTGAGTTTTTTATAATCTACTCTCCAACCTAAACTTTGTTGGGAATATAATATATTGGCTGCATCAATAAAAACACAAACCCGACCAGCAATAAATGGTTTTATCACGTCAACAATTTTAACCCCGCGTGATCGGTGCCAAGAAAGATTTTCATAAAGATAAATTCTTTCTCCTTTTAATTTCCCTGTAAATCCAGCCAATGATTATTCCGACCAGGAAGTAGCATAGAGCTACTATTCCAA
Source organism: uncultured Candidatus Saccharibacteria bacterium (assembly GCA_964360815.1). GTDB lineage: Bacteria > Patescibacteriota > Minisyncoccia > Phycocordibacterales > JACOZG01 > JACOZG01. The sequence goes on from CAYHYA010000002.1 coordinate 67,959, forward strand.
AACCCATAATACTTGGGATAAGTACCTCTCCCCCAGAAAAAAGATCGATGCCGGTAATTTCATACAACGCAAGAAGCGGAAACGAATAAAAAAAGGAAAATATTTCGTAAGACGATAAATGGGTATTATAAAAAGGTTTCAGTAGCCCGGAAATAATAGTAGCTATCAATATCGCAACAACTGGAAAGAATAGGCCTAGTAATCCTCCTCTTAACCAATATCTTTTGGGGGTCATAATTACGCCTGCCCGGTTTTGATTACGTGCTCAATGAGCGTGTGGGTATACCCAACTTCGTTGTCGTACCAGATGCAATCTAATAATTTTGAGTACACGAAAACAAAGACTGGTAGAAATATTGTGACTACTAAGATTAACCATCGCCAGCCGATTTTTGGTTGTTGTCTAGGTTGTTGAGATATTATCGTTTCCATATTATCAAACTGCCCCTGCTTTAACGACATGCTGGACTAGTTATTTGGCCGTCCGACTCACTAGCAAAACCGCTACTATCGACACAATAGAAACGGCCACTCCCTTTTTGGGTCGAGGGAAATATGGGGGATTTACAAAAATATGGAATGCGTACAGATCCGGGTAGGGGCAATTCCGATGACACGGCCCAGCTTTTGAAATCCGAGCTCGTCAAACAAGTAGAATTATTGGCCCCGTTGCTTTTTATCGCCCTAAAAAGATCACTTAAAATTCCCGTGTCTTGATTACAAATATCAGCCGGGTAGTAATAATTGCTTGTCTTCTCGTCATTTATTATCTTTAATTCTGCTGTGGCACGCATGGCACTCATGGAAGATTTTATATATGCTTCATAGGCATAGGCCTTCGTGCGCGTGCGGGCCGTATTAAGACTAAAAATAACTATAAACGCTAAGAACAGAAACACCAAGAGAGAAATAACGATCGCCAATAACCTAGTTTTCCAACTGCTAAGTCCACGAATGAAATAAAAATATCCACTCGCAAAAAGAAGTAAGAAGAGTAAAAATGAAAATCCTCCATCAAAATTACCAGTGAGGCAGTCTCTAATTGCAAAACCTCCCGGGATTGAGACAAAACTGAAAACGATAAGTCCTAACCCCCAGAACAAGAATTTTTTAGAATTAGGCATAAACTCAGGCGGAGCCCGCTTTAATCACATGCTGGACTAACGTGTGGGTGTATCCGACTTCGTTATCGTACCAAGCGAGAACTTTAACGAGATTACCGCCAACCACTCTGGTCAAAGCCAGATCGGCAAGAGAAGCGTAGGGTGAACCGATGATGTCTGAAGAAACGAGCGGTTCTTCGGTGACTGAAAAAATGTTTTGCCAGCGCGGCAGGGTCGCCGCCTGTTTCAAAATCCGATTCACTTCTTCCACCGAAGTTGGACGTTTAGCGATGAAGGTGATGTCGGCAAGCGAACCAGTAATGATCGGCACACGCAGGGCAATGCCGTCAAAACGATCGCGCAGTTCGGTGATGGCCTCCGTTACCGCCACCGCCGCGCCGGTGGTTGACGGTACGATGTTCGCCGCCGCGGCCCGGCCGCGGCGCCAATCACGCGCGTCCGGCGCGTCCACTAATTTCTGCGTGGCGGTGTAACCATGAACGGTATTCAAAATCGCTTTTTCGATCCCGATCGAATCGTGGAGAATTTTGATCACTGGACTGGCCGAATTAGTGGTACAAGAAGCATTAGAGGTGATTTGGCACTCGGCCAAGCGGTCGTCGTTAATTCCCATCAAAATCGTGGCGCCGGTAATGCCCGGGGTCGGTTCACCCTTAATCGGCGCCGAAACCACCACCTTGCGCGCACCGGCGTCGATGTGTTGTTTGGCCTTGTCGTAACTTTCAAACAAGCCCGTTGATTCAACCACCACGTCAACGGTTAGGTCGTGCCACGGCAAACGGTTTGGTTCACGTTCTTGCAGAAAAATTATTTCTTGACCCTCGACAATTAATTTATTCTCGCGCACTTCAATCTTTAAGCCCGACTGACCATAGGCACTGTCGTATTTCAAAAGATACGCGAGATTATTAATGTCGCCCAAATCGTTCACCGCGACCAGTTGAATTTCACTACGCTTGACGGCCAATTTCAGAAACGCTCGACCAATCCGCCCCAAACCGTTAATCGCCACTCGAACTTTTTTCATTGTTTAGATTATATCACTCGCAATCGTTCAACCCAAAATTTCGGTAAACAAACGACCGAGAATCTGTGGATTAGCCGCGCCACCGCTTAACTTCATTCCCTGACCAACCAGAAATTGCAGGGAGGACTTTTTCCCGTTTTGATAATCCGCAACAACTTTAGGATTTTTGGAAATGATTTGGTTAACCACGCCGCGCAAGTTTGTTTCATCGCTTTCCTGAAATAAATTTTTTGCTTTAGCGAGATCTCGCGGGCTCGTTGATTCCCCTTGAATCTTTTGGGGGTAAACCAGGTCGGCCAAGATATCTTTCGCCGCGCGTGAAGAAATCTCGTTCTGCTCAATCATGGTCACGAGCTCGGCGAAAGCGCGCGGTTCCGGCGCGAGTGTTTCCGGTTTGGCCAATAGGTTAATTAGGTCGGTTAAGAGATAGTTGGCGGCAAGTTGCCCCAAACCAGCTTTTTTCTCCGACTTCAGATGATTAGTCACTTGATCGAAAAAATCGGCCCAGCGTTTTTCAGACACCAGCCCCTCGATATCATTCGGCTTGAGCGCGTAATCGCGCTGATAGCGCGTTCGTTTTTGCCACGGTAATTCGGGGATAGTCGCTGGTAAATTTTTAAACTCTTCAATTTCGCCAATTTTCAATTTTGGCAAATCGGGGTCAGGAAAATAACGGTAGTCGTGGGCCGACTCTTTCTCGCGTTGACTAAAAGTTATTTCTCGTGATTCGTCCCAACCGCGCGTTTCTTGAATCACGCGCTCCCCGGTAGTGAGAAGTGTGGCTTGTCGATTCAATTCAAAATCAATCGCTCGTTCCACGCTCCGGAAAGAGTTGAGATTTTTAATTTCGACTTTTGTCCCACGCGCGCCCGACGCGGCCACCGAGATATTGGCCTCGACGCGCATCTCCCCTTTCTCCATGTTGGCTCCGGACACCTCGAGATAACGCAACAGGAGCTGGAACTCACGAGCAAAATTAGCCGCTTGTTTGGCGGTCTTAATTACCGGCTCGGTCACCAACTCCATTAACGGTACTCCGGCCCGATTAAAATCAACTAAACTACCGCTAACGCCGCCCGGGGCGGCATGGACAAATCGCGCGGTATCTTCTTCAAGGTGGACTCGGGTAACCGCCACATCATTAAGTTGGCCGCCGGTGACTAGGGGGTGTTGATATTGGCTGATTTGATAACCCTTGGGCAGGTCGGGGTAAAAATAGTTTTTCCGGTCGAACTCGCTAAAGTTGGCGAGTTGTCCGCCGAGGGCTAGCCCAACGCGCAAAACATGCTCAATGGCTTGTTTATTAATTGTGGGCAGGGTCCCGGGATGGCCGAGGCAAATCGGGCAAACATTAACATTCGGTCGCCTCTCGTCAGGATCGTTCGCCGAACGGCAAAACATTTTCGTTTTAGTTTTCAGCTCGACGTGAATTTCGAGACCGACGGTAAGTTGATAGGAAGCAGAATCCATTTCGTTTAGATTAACATTTTTTGGAAAACAAAGAAAAAAAGGTGCAGGAGTAACTCCTGCACCCCGATCAATCAAGAAATCAGTGTCCCGACCATATCTCGGTGGTCGTCAATTGCGGCGATTAGGTTGTCGGAAAAACCGTTACGAGACGACCTCGCAGTCATGTTCGGATTGAAGATGAAGATTGACAAACCTTTCTGTTCGGCCAATCGGGCCGCCACCGAATCAAAAAGGTCCGGCCGTAACAAAGTATAAAATCTGTCATAGCCCATTAGTTCAGTGCCGTCTATAACTCCCGGCTGTTCATGAGTAATTGTTAGCAGGGGGCTGGCACCTAATTCCGTCGCACGGCAAACCGCCGCGAAATCGGTGGTCAGGCCAGACTGCCCCGTACCACCTCCGATAATAACGACGTGCCCATCATCCAACAATTCTTTAGCCCGAGAAACAGAATAATCCTCGCCCAGATCCCCGCCAACACCAAAAGAGTTCAGGAGAAAGGCCCGCCTATTTGTCTTTGTCGGCGATGATTTTCGAGCCAAATTAAAAACCGCGTTAAATACAATGTTCAAAGTAGCTGCGTTGGCGACCGATAACAACATACCAAGCTGGTCTGACTCGTGCGCAAACTCCTTAAAACTTAGTCGAGGTGGTGCGTTCTTTTCTGTGTCCGAGTTACACTCTTCTGGACAAGTAATTGTCCGCCTTCCACCAACAACCACCACCAATCTCATCTGGGAATGAGAATTCAGATAATCGACCAGTCGACAAGCCAGGTTTATCATCTTTTCCCGCGGGGTGGCGGGTGGCTTGTTATCATGCAAATATCCTCCGCCTATTTTCAACACAACTGTTTCGTCCATCGCGCACCATCTTTCCGGGCTAAAGCCCAAAAACAACAACAAAGATCAGAAACATAATCCGGAGATAGACTAGCAAACGATAGGTTAAAAATCAACCTTGGAACAAAGAAAAAGAGCGCGGAGATTGCTTCCGCGCTCGATGCCTAACGAAAACCGAAAACCCTAAAACCAAAATCAAGAACAAACGAGACTTCCAAACCGGCGACCATCTCCATCTAGAGCAAGGGGGAGGTTGTGGAGTCCTTCTCCATCTTTCCCAACCGGCGCATTGGGATTAAAAACGAATATCCCCAAATTCTCCTCCTTCGCCAGACACACAGCTGTTCGATCAAGAATTTGTTTAATACCACGGTCTAAAAAATCTTGATGGGTCATTTTCCGGGAAATTTCGTTCTCCCACCAGATCCCATATTCCGTGTGCGTGATCTTTAGCACCGACCCCAACTTGAGCTCAACCGCCCGCATGACCGCCGCGGTGTCGGTGGTTACTCCAGATTTCCCCGTTCCGCCCCCAAGAACCACGATGTTTCCTTCTCCCAATTCATCCCTGGCCCTACCAACACCATAAAGTTGGTCTTGGTTTTCGGGGGCAAACGAGGTTAGAAAAACGGCCTTTCTGCTAGATAAGCACCCGTAAGTTGATGATTCTCTATTCTGATCAATCGCCTCGTTGATTAGCCATGTCAGCCATTGGGCATTGACATTGGTTGCCAACATCCCCATCTTGTCCAGTTCTTTGTGCGGTTGTTGGTCCATAACGCGCAGTTGACCATCCCCGGCAAACTTGATTGAACTTAGAAACGCGATTGACCTCAAGAAATTCTGTTTTCTGATAATATTTCCACCACCGACGGTAATCACCAGTTTTCTTGATTGGTCTTCGGCTAAATACCGTAATAGATAGAAACACCAGAACGGTATGTCGCCAAGCCCATCTACTGGTTTTCTAAAACTTCCTCCGCTAATTTTTAAGGATACCAAAGAGCACCTCCTTTTTCTGGCCAAACCAAAAAATCATCAAAACCCAGGTTAGACTAACATAAAACCGGAAAAAGAAAAGAGGTGAAAATAATTTTAATCCAAATACCGGACTTCTTCGGTGAGCTTAATTCCAAATTTTTTGTAGACGCGATTTTTTAGCCGAGCGGCCAATCGGCGCACGTCTCGATAAGTGGCTTGACCAGCATTGATGATCAAGTTGCCGTGGAAATCGGCGACGCGCAGGTCGCCCAGTTTCATTCCCTTGGCGCCGACTGTTTCGAGCAAGTAGCCGGCCGGGATCTTGCCATCAATGATTTTGGCTTGATCGATCAGCCGCAAAGATTTTGCCGAAATTTTTTTAACCAAAATATTTTTGAAAAAACTTCCCGGACAACGCAAACTCGGTTTATATTTTTTAGAACGAAGTTTAATAATTCCCCGGGCTTTAGTTAATAACTGTTTTCGGTCGCCAATTTGTAATTGAAATTCGGCTCGCAAAACCAACCAATTTTTTTGCTTAAACACGCTCTCTCGATAATCAAATTGACCCTGTTTTTTATTGAACCACAAAATTTTCTTCCCGTCCCAAACTTCAACTCGAGTTAGGTGGTCGGAGATCGTCTGGCCGTAGGCGCCAGCGTTACCGATAACTGCTCCACCGACCGTGCCCGGAATGCCGGACAAGGTTTCGAGACCGGCCAAACCAAACTTGATCGCGTTTTTGATTAAGTTGCCCAACGGCACCCCGGCCTCCACCAGCACTGTTCGGTTCCGAATAATTACCGGGCCCCGCGGCGCAAAATACCGAATCACTAAACCGTTGAACGGTTGATCAGTAAAAACCACATTGCTTCCGCCGGCGATCAGTTGATAGCGCCAACGTCGTTCTTTGGCCAAAGCCACCGCTGCCAAAAGTTCGGTCGGATTGGAAACCTTGACCAAATATTTTGCCCGGCCGCCAATCCCAAAAGTGGTGTATTCCGACAACGGCTGGTTCTCCAAAACTCGAAGCATCAATAATAAATCTGCGCGAAAATCAGTAAACCGAGGGCGAGCAAAATGATGACGAAAAAAATAATTTCTTTCAACTTCACCGTTCAATTATAACTCTATTGCGAGAGAACACGAAAAAAATAAGTGGTGTTTGGTTGAAGGCCGCTAACGGTCACGGCGTGATCGATCACTCCAGAACTCGAATCGCTCGTGCCGGTGGAAAAAGCGTAACCGAAATTCGGGGCGACTTGGCCGGTTAAACTCGGGTGCGAGACGATGTCGTAAATGACCCGGCTAGAAGCCGCTCGGCTCGTCGTCCAACGGATAATTGCGCTACTAGGCGTAATATCGGTGACTTGAATGTTAGAAATCGTTAGCGTTTCGGTAGTTGGCGGCGGCGGTGGGGGCGATGACGGAGAACTCACGTTGACAGCCACACTTGAACTCACCCGCCCCCCATCGAAATCCGTCACCGTGACGCTCACGGTGCGGGTGCCGGCGGTGGTGTAGGTCTTGTCGTAGGTTTGACCAAAGGCCTCGGTGCCGTCGCCGAAGTTCCAGGTGTAGGCGTAGGGTGGACGACCACCGGTGGCACTAGCCGAGAACGTGATTGACTGGCCGAGGTTGAAGGTTGCGTTATTGGCGGGGGAAGTGATGGTGGC
>CAYHYA010000003.1:0-63433 GCA_964360815.1 uncultured Candidatus Saccharibacteria bacterium
TTACACCACACTCCGGCAATGGGCGACAAAGGGATTGAACCTTTGACCTTTCGCGTGTGAAGCGAACGCTCTACCACTGAGCTAGTCGCCCACCAAACACCGCTCACCTTATCCTAGCAGAAAGGTTCGTGGGTGTTCAATTAAAATTTTTCCAGAAAATGTCGGTGATTTTCCTCACCGGCTGACCGTTATTTTCGCCATAGGTGTAATGATGTTTCTGGGGTGTTCTGGTTTTGGCATTGTTGCTGACGGCTAGAGCATCCCCGAGATAAAAGCCGAGGTGTTTGTGCGCTTCACCGCGCTCGTCAACTTTTTCCTCCCATACCACCACTGCACCTTTTTCCAGTTCGGCGGTTTTTTGCCAGCCGTGTTCCGCCATGTCCTTAAGCGTACTCGCGACCGTGCCGTGGACACGGCCGATTTGGTCAAACATTTTCAAGATTGACGAGACGAAGAAGGCGCACGACAGGTCGCCATCGCGCATGAGGTCTTGCTGGGTTCCGTTGACCAGCGCGTACATTGTCCGAAACAGGTTTGCACCAACGGCATTATTGATTACCGCCAGATAAGTCTCGTAGAGTTGAGGAACAACTTTTTCTTTTTCGCTCATGTATTAGGGCTCACTTATACTCTCTAATTTCTACAACCACGGACGAGACATTCAAACGTTGGTGTTCCTGACCCCTTGTTGGTAAAAAGTAAAAGGAGTATAGACCTTCTTCGCCAACAAAAGAATAATCCGTAAGCCGTCTCTCGCTAATGCTACTTATTTTGCGTTCGCGCGAAACATGCCCCCCCGATCTTAAGGGAATGATCTGTTTATATTCACCGCTAGGATACTTGAATTGGAAATTGTAGTTCGGTAGTATCGCAGGGTTTGCGCCGCCTTCAAAAAAACTGTAGCCCAGATCTAAAAGTATCGTATAGCGATGACTATTATCCAAAACCAAATCATCGGGCACCTTAAAGTTTCCGGTGAAGTTACCGGCATTATCTCTTTGTAAATTAAAACTATAAATTGTCCGAGAAAGGAAAAACCCTCTTCCCATAAAAATACTGACACCGCCAACCAGTAAAAGAATGATCATAAGACCGTAAGGGAATTTTTTTCCACCAGCCAATCTACCAAAAAGGAGAGACAACGAAAGACTTACAAAAAATAAACCAATAATAATTGGAGTCAGGTCTTTTAAAACGAAGATGCCAACAAAAACGCCGATGAAAGACAGTATCGAAATAACCCCAAAAGTTGACCTAATTAAGGAACAGACCCTAATCATCTTATTTAACTACGGAACAAAGTTTATGACCTGATCGATTGCGTTGTTCCCCTCATTACTTTCCGTTATTTTATTATCGTAATCTAGCTCAAAATGGACATTCTTGGGGCCAGGAGAATTATCATCAGACAAGAGTAAATAACCGGAATAGGAAATAGTGAATCGTTTGGTCTCACCGGGGTTAATGGTGCCGGCAAATGATCCGGTTTGCTGGTGAGCGGGATTGGTGCCGATCAAAGCTTTGGTGTTGGCCGAACCAGTAAAAACTTTTGTCCCATTGTTGATAAATCTTGCCTCGATTTTGACAGTCCTATCACCAGCCTTGGGCGGACTGGGGATAATCTGGATGTCCAAAACTTTCAAATCAACGTAACCACTGGCCGCCGCGGGATTATTTCCTTGGCTTGGTTGAGAAGGTTCACCTAACATTTTTTGCATCGTGGCGGGAAAATCGAGCTTCCATGTGCCGGCTTCGTTTGAGAAAACGTAGTAACCCCGTTCAATGTCGCCGTCCTCATCCGTGCAGTTGCCGACGATAACGATGCGGCCGCTCTCTTCAGTTTCACTCAAATAAGACATACTCTCACAACGGAGACTAAAACCAGGGGTGGAGAGTATCTGTTGCGAACTAGCCGTAAAGTATTGGGCGAGACTAGCTAACGGCAAATTTTGTTCCACGCCCAGTTTAATCTTGTCGAAAGTCAGCTTGGCCCCGCTTGCTAGGTTCACCGGTGTCGGTGCGGGCTGATTACTGGTCGGGGCCGTTTCATCTGCTGGTAAATTAGTGTCGGGCGGTGGCGTATCAACCTGACCATTTTGCCAATAGTAAAAGCCACCGCTAGCGGTGGCTAAAACTACAAGTAGAATAATTATCAGAGCGACGCTACCTTTTTGCATATTATTTTCTAGTTAATTGATTAATAATCTTGAGTAACTCTCCCACGATCTTACTAGTCATTGTATCCAAAATTAAATCGTAAATCCACTGCTGGGAAGTATTTGGAAGTCCGACTTCCAAGTTTTAGGGATTTCTCTATTTTTTGGACCTGCGGGGAATCGGACCCCGACCTCATCCATGCCATGGACGCGTAATACCATTTTACTACAGGCCCGCGCTTGTTGTTTTTATTTCACCGTCTTCAATTATTCTTTTGATCAAGGATCGGTTCTTCCAACGTTTCAATTTTAATTCCATCTTTCGGGCTTCTGTCGAGGTGGAATATCTTTGACATAAAACAATCTCTAGAGGCACAAGATATTTCAGAGATTTTGTCTTGCCGGCATTATGCTCGACGATTCTTCGTGTCGGATCGTTACTGGATCCAATGTAGTAACGACCATTCTTTTTGCTCTGTGCGATATAAAGATAACACATCTTTTGTCTTTTACCCGACCTTCCCGATGACCATCGGGACGTAATACCATTTTACTACAGGCCCGCGCTGATTTGGAAAAGATAACATAAGTTTCTCCAAACAAAAAGATCGTCCCGGTGTACACTGGGACGATCGGATTCAACCCTCTAGATAATCTCACGCAAACACCTAAACCTAAACACTAATCGCGGCTGTTTCAGGGTGAGAAAGTTCTTTTTGTTGGCCCCTAGTGATTTTAGCCACGATCGTCACCGTCTGTTCGGTCTGGTTGGTCGTCAGTCGTCGTGAGTCTTCTGATAACAACAGGTCTAATGTTGTTTGCTCATTGTCAACTGTGCCGGAGATGGCGATTCGCACAAGTTCACGAGTCTTCACCCACTCCAAAAGAGTCCTCACGACAAAACCATCATCAATGTCTTCGATTGGAAGACTGCTTTGTCCATGGTTATCAGTTTTTCTAACGCTCACACCACATGGTTCAATCTTCATGGCAACTCCTCCTTATTGCTTATTGATTGCCTCGTGAGGCTTTTCGACCCCGGTCGAAATCCATTCCATGGCGGATTCTATCACCCTCCTTCACAAAAGACCAGTTTTAACCAACGCGACCACATTCGTACCACGACAAAGAATTAAAGTAAGGGCTAAAAAGAAAAAGCCCCCGATGCAGACGGATCTGCGCAAGGGTCTTTTACATGGTGATGTGGCCATTATATCACCGCCACCGGTGGCGGTGGCAGATTTAGAATTTCAAAAGAAAAAAGGCGGCCATTGCTGGTCGCCCGGTGTGCCCCTGCCATTCTCCGGATTAGTCGTCGTCGCTTGTGGCCCAAATCAGAAATGCCAGGAAGAGGAAAGAACCCGTTGCGATACCGGCACCAGTCATCGCATCTAGTATGGGACCTTTAAATACTCCATCTAGGAATAGAAAACTACCACCAATAAATCCAAGAGTTGCAACGATTGTCAGAGCAACAAAAGTCAGGGAAAGAGCAATCACACCGCATGTCTTCAGGTAGTCAATTACATAATCCATACACCCAATACCTTTCGTAAAAGACCTTGGTTTATTCCAAAATCCCAACCCCATTCCTACCATGTTTTCTAAAATTTTGCTACCCTTCACGCCATGTCTCTCTCGATCGGCATTGTCGGTTTGCCCAATGTTGGGAAGTCCACGCTTTTTAATGCGCTGACGAAAAAAAGCGTCCCGGCGGAGAATTATCCGTTTTGCACGATTGATCCAGCGGTCGGCGTGGTCGCCGTGCCCGACGAACGGCTGACGAAGTTAAGCGAATTTTCGAAGGCGGCCAAAACGATTCCGGCGGCGGTGGAGTTTGTGGACATCGCCGGACTCGTCCGCGGGGCCTCTCGCGGTGAGGGTCTGGGCAACCAATTTTTGTCTCACATCCGCGAGGTGGACGCGATCGCCGAAGTAGTGCGGGTGTTTGCTGATCCGAAAGTCATTCACGTTAACAATAAAATCGAACCGCTTTCCGATATTGAAACGATAAATTTGGAATTAGCTTTAGCTGATCTCGAGACGGTGAAGAAGCGTCGCGCTAGTCTCGGTCGCGAGGTCAAGCGCGGCGACAAGGCCGCCCTGGCCGAAGAGGCCATGTTGGCGAAAATCGAGCAGGACTTGGAACAAGGCCAACCGGCGCGCGGCGCGCCGAAAGATTTACATTTATTGACGGCCAAACCGGTGCTCTACGTGCTCAACACGTCGGCGGCGACGGAAAACGTGCCGGTTACTCTTGGGTCGGCCGAGGTGGTTAAAGTTGATCCGGTTTTCGGTGTTGGCTTGGACGACTTGATTACTGCCAGTTACCAGTTGCTCGGTTTGATCACCTTCTTTACCACCGGTGAGGACGAAACACGGGCCTGGACGATTCGCCGCGGCGCCACCGCGCCGGAAGCCGGCGCCGCCATCCATTCCGATTTCCAAACGCGATTTATTCGGGCCGAAGTCATTGGCCACGAAGACTTGCTTAGCACCGGCTCTTACGCCGCCGCGCGCGAGCGGGGATTGCTTCGCACCGAGGGTCGCGGCTATGTCGTCCAAGACGGCGACGTGGTGGAGTTTAAGATTTAAAACTCGAAGAAAGAAATGTCCCCACATCACAACAAGTGACATGGGGAATAGCAGATTTCGGCCAGCTATTTGTGCAGAGATGGTTTCGGAAGTCTATCTACTTCAGATCCTATGCTGACTTTATAGATTAGTCAACCAAACGCGGTTTGTAATCGGCTGGCGCGGCGGCCAAATATTTTTCGAGAGTCGGTCGATCGAGTAGTCCGGCTTGGGCACCGACTTGTTGCACCACCGACATCGAATTGATTGGTGCCCAAGTTAAGGCCTCGGAAACGCTTTTCCCCAGCGCCAGCGCGGCAACAAAGGTAGAAGAGAAGGCGTCACCGGCGCCGGTGCGTTCAAGCGGTGGCTTTGGGTCGGGGTAAGGTGGCATAAACCAAACTCGGCCTTCCTCAAGAACGTGCGCGCCTCTTGGTCCGTCGGTAATCACCACGATTTTTGGCCCGAGTTCGTGGAGCCCCACGAGTAGTTTTTTTATTTCTGACTCGGTTGTGCCGAGGATTTTTTGCGTCTCGCCGACATTACAGAGAAAAACATCACTGCGTTGATAGAGTCCAGTTAGTGTTTCGTGACCAAACTTAATTTGGAAAGTGCCGGGTTGGAAAGCGAACTTGATCTCCGGCGCGCCGTTTAAGTAACCGAGCAGGGCTTTGTGATAAGAAAGAGAATTTTCGCCGAGCGAACTTAAATACAACCACCGTGGCGGTTTCGAATTAGAATTTTCCGCCGAGATGATTGGCAAAGCGTAGGGATATTCTTCGTGTTTGATTAAAATGGTGCGATCGTCGGCAAACCACAAGACGTAGTGATAATTAGTCAGCCGGTTTTCGTGAACACGCACGAACCTGGTCTCCACCCCGGCCCGTTTAAGTGTGGCCAGGGCCTCTCGTCCGTGGTCGTCGGCCCCCAGATCCGTCACGAGTGCCGTTTTCAAACCCAATCGCGCCGCCGCCACGGCGGCGTTCGGCGAGTTTCCCACGGCTGGCAACACCGTTACCGATTCATAGGGAATTTTCGAACCGTAAGCCAGGCAAATCTGGCAGTTCTCTTTTTTTAAATCACAATGCAGTTCGGCATTCTTAAGTCGAATAAATGCGTCGGTCACAATATCACCGAGGGCGACAAAATCAAATTGTTCTGGTTCGGGCATCGCGGTGGATTATAGCACAGGCGACTGTGTTATACTTACACCAATGAAAACCTTGCGTCAGTGGATTAAAGCGGCCGAAGAAAAAAAGGTGGCCATCGGCCACTTCAACATTTCCAATCTCGAGGGCTTCTGGGCGATTGCCCGCGCCGCGCGGGAACTTGACGTGCCGGTGATTATCGGTGTGTCGGAAGGTGAACGGGATTTTGTCGGTGTGCGACAGGTGGCGGCACTGGTACGGAGCATCCGCGAAGAATTGGCTCAACCAATTTTTTTAAACGCTGATCATACTTATTCCTTTGATCGAGTGAAGGAGGCGATTGGTGCCGGCTTTGATGCGGTAATTTTTGATGGGAGTAAGTTGCCCCTCACCGAAAATATCACTGAAACAAAACGCGCGGTGGAATATGGGCGAAGTATTAATCCGGAGATCATTGTTGAGGGCGAACTCGGTTACATCGGCACGTCGTCCAAGGTACTCGAAGCGATACCAGACGAAGTAAGCTTGAAGCAAGAGGCGTTGGTTAAACCGGCCGCCGCGGCCGAGTTCGTGGCGGCAACTGGAGTGGACCTGTTTGCGCCGGCGGTCGGTAACATTCACGGTATGCTGAAGGGCGGGGTTGATCCAGCTTTGGATATTGAACGAATTAATTTGATCCGTTCGGCGGCTGGTGTGCCGCTCGTGCTGCACGGCGCATCCGGCAACAGCGATGACGATTTACGGCGGGCGATTGCCGCCGGCGTGGCGATTATCCACATCAATACTGAACTGCGCGTCGCCTATCGCGACGCGCTAAAGCAGTCGTTACAAGAAAATCCCGAGGAAGTGGCGCCGTATAAAATTTTAAAACCCGCCGTGCTGGCGATGCAAAAAGTTGTCGAGAAGAAGTTAAAGTTATTCAATAATTTATAAATTTTTTATGTCGAAAATTTTTGTTACAAAACGGATTCCGAACAGTGGTTTGAGTTTACTGAAGGAAGGTGGCCACGAAGTGGTGGTTAGCGACAAGATCAGCGACCTAACGAAGGACGAACTGGTCGAGACGCTTAAGACCGGCGGTTATGAGGCCGTTCTTTGCCTTCTGACGAACAAGATTGATGACGAAGTGTTCGCCGCCGCCCCAACGGCGAAAATTTTCGCCAACTATGCCGTGGGCGTAGACAACATTGACCTCGCCGCCGCGCGAGCGCGCGGCGTGCTCGTCACCAACACCCCGGGCGTGTTGACGAATGCCGTCGCCGAACACGCCTTTGCCTTAATGATCGCCGTGGCCAAGCGCGTGGCCGAAGCCGATCGTTTTACTCGGGCGGGACAATATGCCGGCTGGGAGCCGATGCTTCTACTCGGTACGGAACTGGCTGGTCAAACTCTAGGCGTGGTTGGCCTCGGGCGAATTGGTTCGCGGCTGGCGCATTTTGCCGCCCGCGGTTTCGGAATGAAAATTGTTTACTACGACGTGGCGCGGAATGAACAATTTGAACAAGATTACGCGGCCGAATATCGGAGCGAGGTGACGGAGGTTTTGCGCGTCGCCGATTTTGTTTCGATTCATGTGCCACTCCTTGACTCAACCAAACACCTGATCAATCGTGAACGACTCGCCCTGATGAAGCCGACGGCCATCCTGGTTAACACGTCGCGCGGGCCGGTGGTGGACGAAGCGGCCCTGGTTGATGCTTTAAAGAACGGCGTAATCCGTGGGGCCGGTTTAGACGTGTTTGAGAACGAGCCGCGCCTCGCGGCTGGATTGAACGAACTGGATAACGTCATTCTAACTCCACACACCGCTTCGGCCACCGAAGAAACGCGCCAGGCCATGTCGCGCCTCGCGGCGGAAAACATTATCGCCGCTTTGACTGGTCAAACGCCACCCAATTTGGTAGTGTAGCCAACATGATCAGTTTGCAAGCCGAAGGGCGGGCAATTTTTGGAAAAAAACTCGAAGCGGCGCGACGCGCCGGAAGTTTGCCGGTGGTGGTTTACGGCCGCAAGGTTAAGGCCAGCCCGATGTTTGTGCAGACCCAGGAATTCAAGAAAGTTTTTAGTCAGGCCGGCGAATCCTCAATCATTACCCTGCAAACGCCAGGGGGCAAAGAAAACGTTTTAATTTATGGTTTAGCGTGGCACCCGGTAACCGGTGAACCGATTCACGCCGATTTTTATGTCGTCGAAAAGGACGTGGCGATTAAGGTTAAAATTCAGATTGAATTTACTGGCACCGCCGGAGCCGTTAAGGAGCTTGGCGGCACTCTGCTTAAAGTATTGCACGAATTAGAGGTGGAAGCCCTGCCGCAAGATTTGCCCCACTCGGTGGTCGTTGATCTTGCGCCGCTCGCCGCGCTCGACAGTCAAATTTTGGTTCGCGATCTAATTTTGCCCAAAGGGGTGAAGACGCTTAATCGTCAGGATGAAGTGGTCGTCTCGATTGCTCTGGCCGAGGAAGAATCGGCCGAAGCCGACGCGCCGGTTGATCTCTCGGCGATCGAAGTGGCCAAGCGCGGGAAGGAGGAAACAACGGAAGACGAAACGACGCCGGCGGCGGACTCGACTTTGCCCGAGAAGAAATAAAAAAATGAGACAATTTTTTTTAGCCACCCTGATTTTCGGGTTGAGCGTTTTTTTGCCACTTGCGGTAGGTGGTCAAACGACCGACGAGGTTAATCGTCGCAAAGCCGCGCTCGAGGCCGAACTCCGACAAGTCGAAACCGAGATCGCGATTCAAAATAATTTGATTGCCGCCAAACAGCGAGAGGTGGCAACCTTCGAACGCGATCGAGAAATTTTGAATTCGCAAATCGCCAAAGCCAAACTAGTCATCAAGGCCCACCAGTTGGAAACGGCGCGACTGGGCGGCGATATCAAGAAAAAAGTCGAAACCATTTCCGAGTTGACGGAACGAATTGAGCGAAATAAAAATTCTTTAGCCGAATTATTGCGTCAGCGGCGTGACTTGGAGGAGGTCTCTTTGGTCGAAACTATTTTTAATGACGGTCAGTTGTCGGATTTTTTTCACGAAGTGGATCAATATCAATACGTTGAGGACACGATCCACGATTTGTTTGCTACCACGCGGGCGACGCGAGCCGAAACAGAAAATTTAAAACAAGCTCTCGAAGAGCGTCGTTCGGCCGAGATTGACGCCGAGAAACTGATCGAACAAGAGCGCCGGCGGGTTGAACGGAAAGAAACCGAGAAACGAGAGATGATTTCGACGGCCAAGAATCAAACGACCGCGTATAAAAAAGTTTTGGCCAGTCGCCAAAAAAGGAAAACCGAAATCAAGAGCGCCCTCTTCCGACTGCGCGGTTCCGATAGCATCACCTTCGGCACTGCGCTTGAGCACGCCAATTTTATTTCGAGCAAAACCGGCGTGCGTCCGGCGTTTCTTCTAGCGATCATTACTCAGGAGTCAAATCTGGGCGCCAATGTCGGCACTTGTAATCGTCCGGGGGATCCGCCGAACAAACATTGGTCAAAAATTTTGAAACCGGAACGCGATCAAGCGCCGTTTTTGAGAATCGTCCGCGCGCTCGGGCTTGATCCGGAAATTGTTCCGCTCTCTTGTCCACAGGGCGGTGGTTGGGGTGGAGCGATGGGGCCGGCCCAATTCATTCCCTCCACTTGGGAGCTTTATCAAAACAAAGTGGTTAATGTGACCGGCAATCAGCCACCCAATCCGTGGACGCCGCGCGATGCCTTCACCGCCTCGAGCATTTACCTTAAAGAATTGGGCGGTGTTGGTAGTTGGACGGCGGAACGAACGGCGGCGCTCAAATACTATGCTGGCTCGCGTTGGAATTTACCCAAAAACGCTTTCTACGGTAATGAGGTAATGAAAATCGCTGGCGACTATCAGGAACTAATTGACACCTTGCAAGATAACTAGGTTTTTGTTACTCTTTTGAAGATGAAAACTGAAACTCATCCAACTTATTACGACCAAGCGGCGGTGACTTGTTCCTGCGGGAGCAAATTTACCGTCGGTTCAACTCGGGAAAAAATCTCAATCGAAATTTGCAGTCACTGCCATCCATTTTTCTCCGGACAAAACAAGATTATCGATACGGCCGGTCGGGTAGAAAAGTTTAAACAACGCCAAGGCAAAAAGCATCAATCTTAATGGACTTAAGTGTTTTCCGCGAAAATCCGGCCACCAGTTTTTTGGTTTCGGAGTTTGATCGTTTGGCCAAGAAAATCGCCGAGCTCAAACAACTGGTTTCGAGTGACCACGAGGTGGGAGTTTTAGCCGAAGTGGAAATCAAAGAACTGATCACGATGCAAGATTCGTTGATCGAACAAATGAAGTTAGTGGTCAACCGCCGCGCCACCACAGACGCCACCGCGCCAACCGACCCCGAGGCGATAATTTTAGAAATCAGGGCCGGCGCCGGCGGCGAAGAGTCGGCGCTGTTTGCCTCTGAACTGGCGGAAATGTATCGTCGTTACGCTTCGACTCGTGGTTGGACGTTTGGCCTCGTCAGTGAATCGAAAACTGAACTAGGTGGGTACAAAGAGGCGGTGTTTGAAGTTCGTGGCGCGGCGGTTTATCGTGATCTGCGTCACGAACTCGGCGTTCACCGAATTCAACGGGTGCCCGCCACCGAAAAACAAGGTCGGCTCCATACTTCCACCGCTTCGGTGGCGGTTTTACCTCTGCTTGAACACGCGCCGTTGACGATCAACCCAACCGATCTCGAGATCACCTTCAGTCGTTCCGGCGGGGCTGGCGGACAAAACGTCAACAAGGTGGAAACGGCGGTGCGGATCGTTCACGGGCCGTCGGGGATCGTGGTTCGTTGTCAAAGCGAACGAAGCCAGAGTCGCAATCGCGACAAAGCGATGTCAATTTTGGTCAGCAAGTTAGCCGAACTCAAAGAATTAAACGCCGCCTCCGAGCAGGCCGCCAGTCGGCGCAGTCAAATCGGCACGGCCGCGCGCTCGGAAAAAATCCGAACATATAATTTGCCCCAAGATCGCGTCACTGATCACCGGCTGAAACAATCTTGGCCGCAAGCGGAAAAAATTTTAGCCGGTGCGCTTGACCCGATCGTCAAAGAACTGCATTCTGTGGATAAGTCCTGATTACCAGAATATTTTTCTGGTGGTAAAATGAAACTGTGATTTACAATCGTCATTGGCGACGCCCGTTTACTCTCGGTGTTTTAGTTTTTGTCGGTTTGGTTTTTTTCTTGACCCTCGGATTTTTTAACCCCCAAGTGGTTGAAGGTGCGAGTGGCTCGACTTCGTTATCCGGTTTCGCTTGGAGTTCAAACATCGGCTGGATTAGTTTCAAGGGTTCTGGTCCTGATTACAGTTACAGTGTCGTCCGTAGCGGTAGCTACTTGCGCGGCTTCGCTTGGAGTTCAAACATCGGCTGGATTAGCTTTAACGATAACACTGGTGCGCCGCCGGGAAGCATCGCCCCGACTCAGGCTGCCGGTGTCTATTTCCCCATTGGATCTGCTAACCCCAACCAGCTAGCTGGTTGGGCGCGGGCCTGCGCTGTTTTCGAAAGTGGTTGCTCTGGAACACTAAAACCAGAATCTGATCTAGGCGGTTGGGATGGTTGGATTAGCTTCTTCAGGACAGATGACGGTACCTTGGGCGGTGATCCAGTCTACGGCGTCGCTCTTAACCCTAGCACGAGCCGATTTGAGGGTTTTGCTTGGGGCGATAGCGTGATCGGCTGGATTGATTTTTGTCCGGATTCGGCCACTGGCGCCTGCGTGACGCTCGATACGGCCGATGTCTCATGCACGGCAAATGGTCAAGAGCTTGGCGCAGTGGTCAATGTTAATGAACCAGTAATTTGGCAAGCCACTGTCAACGGTGTTTCCAATCCCGGCGGCTATTTTTGGATTAGTAATCGTGTCCCCCCAGACGGGGCGAACACCGACCAAGTAATATCTTCCTACTCTAGTCCCGGTTTTATTGATACTCAGGTTCAGGTTCAGGATAATGTTGGTAATCTTATCGGGACAGGGACTTGTTCAATCACGGTGGCTGATCTCAATAATCCTAAGTTGACTCTTTATGTTAACGCCACCGGTCCGGCCGGGGGCACGGTGGACATTCCGACTGTTGGCCCCGTTGATGGGACACCTAAAAATTGGTGGGTTCCGCCAGGCGGTTGCGGGGTTTCGAGCAGTCCTTGTTTGGGTAACTATGACAGTCTTGGTCAGCAGGATACTCTAGTTGCTCACCCCATCCCATTTCCAGACCCGTTAGGTGGTCCGGATATTGTCCCAAATTATACTTGGGTTGGTTGTGATTCTGGTAGCGGTAATCAAAATGGCGTTTGCGTAGTCACGATGTCTGGGGACAGGGAAGTGAGTGTTAGTTTTTGGGATCCAAATGAGGTGGCGATTACTCTCACGGCCAATCCGCCCTTGGTCGGAATCGACTTCCAATCCGAAGGCCAACCAGCGGAATCCAATGCCTCGACCATCACCGGCAATGGCAGTGCCGACTGGACGAGAGATGTACGGGTTATCTCATTCACTTCATTGATTGACGGCGAAGATATTCAATATAGTGATGATAATCTTGACGATATTTTGGAGTGCGTTTGGGATAACGATAACGCGTACTCTTATAATTGTTTTGATTCCAGAAGCTATGCCACCATCAGCAATTCTGATCCAACTGCCACACTTAAAGTCAAAGCCACTGACAAGTTAATTGAGATATTAAATAAATCTCCCTATCGAATCACGGTTGGCACCGGTCGGGCCAACGAAACGACCACTGTGACTTTCGAATATCGCGTTCACGACATCCGGCCACGCTAGCCACTCTTGCCACGCCGGTCTAGTTTTGTTAGAGTCACTCCATGACGACTGAATTAATTAAGGAATTATTTGATTGTGGCGCCCATTATGGTTACAGCCGTAGTCGGCGTCACCCTTCGGCCACGCCGTATCTCTATGGTTTCAAAAACCGCACGGCGATCATTGATCTTGAACGAACCATCCAAACGCTCACCAGTGCCGAAAATTTTTTTCGCGAACTCGGCCGAAGCGGCCGGCAGTGTCTCTTGGTCGGCACTAAACCCGAAGCGCGGGCGGCGGTTGAATTGATTAGCCAAAAACTCGGTTTCCCCTATGTCTCCGGACGGTGGATCGGCGGCACCCTGACTAATTTTTCAGAGATTAAAAAGCGTTTGGCTCGGCTGGCCGAACTCAAAAAACAATTCAGCACAGCCGGTCTCGAGGTTTACACTAAGCAGGAGCGCGCGCGTTTTCAAAAAGAGTTGACTCGACTGGAAACGGCCTTTTCGAGTATCGCCACCTTGACCGGTTTGCCCGCGGCCGTTTTTGTGGTTGACGCAAAGGCAGAAAAAATTGCCGTGGCCGAAGCCCGAACTCTCGGTTTGCCGGTGGTTAGCATCTCCGGCACCGACTGTGATCTTGGGGAGATTGACTATCCGGTTGTGGCTAACGACAACAGTGCTAAAACCATCGAATGGATTCTTCGTCGTTTGGCCACAGCCCACGACCTCGGCCGACAGGAACAACAGGAGCAAGAACGGGAAAAAGCGTTGGCGGAGACGGCAGTAACCGATGATCAACATCAAACAAATTAAAGACTTGCGGGCGAAGACCGGACTCTCTATTGCCGCTTGTCGTCAGGCGCTTGAAGCGGCGCTCGGAGATGAGCTTAAGGCGTTGGCCTGGCTTAAGTCCGATAGCGAACGCTTGGCCGCAAAGAAAGGCGAGCGAACGCTTGGAGCGGGCGTAATTGCCTCCTACGTCCACAGTAATCATCAACTGGGGACGATTCTTGAGTTGTGTTCGGAAACGGATTTCGTCGCCAAAAATGAAGATTTCCGCTCTTTGGCCAACGATCTGGCCATGCAGGTTAGCGCCACTAGTCCGGCCGATACCGCCGAGTTACTGGCTCAACCGTTCATCAAGGATTCTGGTCAAACTATCAGCGACTTAATCAAAAGTCAGATTCAGAAATTTGGCGAAAGAATCGAGCTTGGTCGTTTTGCCCGTTTTGAGATCAGGAACGATTAATCGGCTCATGGCGTCTTTAATTACACCCTTTCTTTTTGCCCTAACGATCGTTTCGTTCGGCTTTCTGGTTGGGATCATTGTTCACAGTTGGCGGGCCGGTCAAGCGACGCCGAATTCCTCGTCCGGTTTGGCCGAGTCGTTGGTTCCACATTTGAATCTGGTGGCCGGCGGGCTAATCAATCAGACCAAACGTCTCTCCGTTGCGGCCTATCTATTCCTCTTGCTCGTTGGACTACGGTTCACGAATTTGGTTAAATTTTACCTCCAAAAAATTGAAAAGCGTTTTTCGTTTTTGATCGAAACGGTGCGTGGTCGGCGACAGCATTCTTTGTCGGCCAACCCGCGCGGGGCGGTGTCGTTCTTTCTTGAACAAATCAAACTAGATCAGGATCAAACCTTTCCACGTTCTAATCGTCGCTAGGTTTTTCGGTCGTTGTTTTGATCACGCCAGGATAGCTCAGTTGGTAGAGCAACTGTTTTGTAAACAGTAGGTCGCGAGTTCAAATCTCGCTCCTGGCTTCAACGGAGATCGGCCGCAAATTGGCGCCTTGTTTCCAGTTCAATTTTTTGTTGGAGCGGTTCGATTTCTTCGGCGGTGAGGGTTCGATCAATACGCCGATAAACAATTCGATAGGTGTAACTTAATTTGCCCGCGCCAAACTTGGCTTCATTCTCGTACTTATCGAGCAGGGTCATTTCTTCGACTAAGTTGCCGCCAAGATCGCGGACCAGATCAAAATAATTGTTGGCGATGAAGGTGTTCGGCACAATAAACGAAATATCGCGGGTGATCGGTGGATACTTGGAAACGTTTTGATATTTTTGACCCAACTTCAGTTGTCGTTTAACTCGCTGGTCGTCCGACCAAAGTAATCTGATATCGGGCAGATCCATGCTTAAAATCGCCAATCGCTCAAGACCGAAACCGAACGCCCAACCGTTATAACCAGTGACGCCGAAATTCGCCAGAACATTTTGGCGCGGTTGTCCGCCACCAAGCACCTCAATCCACTGTCCGTCTTTTTCCACCTCGACCTCTAAACTCGGATCGGTGTAGGGAAAGGTGTCAACATTGAAGCGGAAATTAATTTGCGCCCCGAACAGGTTCTGGGTAATTTCGGTCAGCACCGTTTTCAGGTCATCAAGATTTAGAACCTGCTGATCGGTTGGTGTTAAATACAAGCCCCCCAACTGGTGGAAGACGTTCAGGTGACGGCGATCGATTTCATCCTTACGATAAACTTTGCCATAACAGAGTACGCCAAGCGGTTGACGCGCTTGGACTTGCGCTCGGACTCGCGGATCGTTTAAGTAGTAAGACCACATCACCGTGTCGTGCGGCCGCAAGATTTCTTTTTCGTTCACGTAATAGGTATCTGATTTGCTTCGGGCGGGATGGTCGGGGGCGAAATTGAAGAGGTCGAAATTAATTTTAGCCGGGACGATTTCCGGGATCGTAATCGTGTCAAAGTTTTTAAACCGAGGCATCTGTTTGATTGTGGCCACAAGTGCCGACAGGGGACTATCAGCCGCCCGCGATAAGTCTGGCAGAGCGAGCAGACGTTTTAAGCGGATGGCTTCGGCGTCTTGACGCGCGTTTAATTCGGCCAAAATCCTTTCCTCCTCATCTCGCGGTACCACATAATCTGTTCCCATATCGTCACATTGTAAGCATAAAATTGGCCTAAATCAAAGAATGTGCTAAAATAGAGCCATAAAACATGGTCAAAAGTGACAAGATTCGCAAGTACGACGCCGAGGATATTCTGGTTCTTGAGGGGCTAGAACCGGTGCGGAAGCGCCCGGGGATGTATATTGGCTCAACCGGCGTGGATGGTTTACACCATCTTTTGGTTGAAATTTTTGACAACGCTCGCGATGAGGCGATGAACGGGGCTTGTGACGAAATTGAGGTCGCGCTTTTGCCCGGCGAGATTGTGCGAGTGGCGGATAACGGCGCCGGTATTCCAGTCGCGATTCATCCAAAAACCAAAGTTTCCGCCCTCGAGACGGTGATGACCACGCTTCACGCCGGCGGCAAGTTCGAGGGTGAGGGTTACGCGATTGCCGGCGGCTTGCACGGAGTTGGGGCGTCGGTGGTTAATGCCTTGTCGGAATGGTTGAGGGTTTACGTTTACCGTGACGGCGGGAAACATTTCCAAGAATACGCTCGGGGGAAAAAGCGCGCGCCAGTTAAAAAACTGGAAGCGTCGAAACAGCACGGCACAGTGGTTGTGTTTAAACCTGACGCCACCGTTTTTTCCGAACTGGTTTATAATTGGGAACGGATCGTCGCCCATTTGCGCGGCCAGGCCTATTTGGTTAAGGGATTGCGAATTCGTACGATTGACGCCCGATCGTCTGATCGCCAGATTTCGTTCGCTGACACACTTTACCTTAAAGAGTTAAACCTCGATTTGCCGTCACGGACCTTTTATTTTGACGGTGGACTTTTGTCCTACGTTCGTTTCCAAGCCCAGAAAGAAAAGGTCATTCACAAAAATATTTTTTACGCGGAGAAGGAAGCTGACGGCGTTCAAGTGGAAGTGGCTTTTCAATATCTTGATGATATCGTGCCGCGGGAAATCAGTTTTGCCAACAACACCATCACGCCGGAGGGCGGCACCCATTTGACCGGTTTCCGTACCGCGATAACGAGAACTCTGAATGACTATGGCCGGAAAAATAATTTGGTTAAAGAAGCGGACGGCAACTTAACCGGTGACGATGTGCGCGAAGGGATCATGGCGGTTATTTCGGTTAAACTGAAGAATCCACAATTCGAAGGGCAAACCAAAGCCAAGCTTGGTAACGTCGAGGTGCGTGGGGCGGTGGAAGCCGTGTTTGGGCCGGCTCTCGCGGCTTTTCTGGAAGAAAATCCCGACGACGCACGGGCGATTATCGGTAAAGTTTTATTGGCTCTCGAAGCGCGCAAGGCCGCCAAGGCCGCCAAGGACAGCGTTTTGCGGAAGGGCGCGCTTGAGGGCATGACCCTGCCCGGTAAATTAGCCGATTGTCAAACGCGCGAGGCCGCTTTGGCCGAGCTGTTTATCGTTGAGGGTGATTCCGCCGGCGGTTCAAGCAAGCAGGGGCGTGATCGGGGAACGCAGGCGATTTTGCCACTCAAGGGAAAAATTTTAAACGTTGAGCGAACGCGACTGGACAAGATCTTGGCCTTCAAAGAAATAAAAGCGCTAATTATTGCTCTTGGTACGTCGATCGGGGACACTTTCACTCTCGATAAATTACGTTATCATAAAATAATTATCGCCACTGATGCTGACGTCGACGGGGCGCATATCCGTACCCTGCTCCTGACACTATTTTATCGTTATTTTCCGGCAATTATCAGCGGCGGATTTCTCTATATCGCCCAACCACCACTTTACAAAATCAAGCGCGGCAAAGAAATTCATTATGCTTATTCGGATGAGGAGAAAGCCAAGGTTTTAAAAACGATTAACGGTGAAGCCAATATCCAACGCTACAAGGGTCTTGGTGAAATGAACCCCGAAGAATTATGGGAAACAACCATGGATCCGGAACGACGCATCCTAAAGCAGGTTAAGGTGGCCGAGGCGGCCGAGGCCGACAAAATTTTCACCATCTTGATGGGTGACGAAGTCGAACCACGCAAAATTTTCATCCAAACCCACGCCAAACTGGCGACGCTTGATGTGTGAAGTAACCCACACCTCGATTTTTGTTTCCAGTTTTGAGTTGTGGTAAAATTGGGGCATGAAAAACTATAAATTATTTTTGGCGGTGGCGGGGTTGCTTGGTTTAAGCGGGTTTCTCTTTGGTCAGGTTAACGCCCAAACGGTGTCGACCTGTGATTTTACGAGAAATTTGGAAGTCGGTGACGCGGGGGAAGATGTTCTGTGTTTGCAAAAATTTTTAAACGGTGCCGGTTTCACGATCGCGACTTCGGGAGTTGGTTCGCCCGGCGCAGAGACTGATCTTTTTGGTGAATTAACGAAGGAAGCTCTAATGCGTTGGCAGGTGGCCCAAGGGATCACGCCAGCTAGCGGCTATTTTGGTCCCAAATCAAGAGTCGTTTATGGCGGTGGCGGAGCGGGGAGCTCGAGTGTTGCCGGTGTGGCTAGTCCTATCTCGGCCACCACAACCGTCGCGCCAACCCCCATCCTGCCGACCATTCCGGAACTGGTGACTAAATTAAACGAATACGCTGTCATCATTAAAAAAATTCAGGACGAAAGGGACGCGTTAGAACAAAATCTAAAAAACGAGAACGAGACCCGCAAACTACTTCAAAAAGCTCAAAAATTAATTGAAGAAGCTGACGACCGAATTGATGATGCGGCGGCGGGCGAAGATGTGGCCGACGAGAAGAACGATTTGGACGAAGCCGAGGAGGAAATTCTCGACGGTCTCTACGCTTTTATTGACCAAGATTATGTTCAAGCCAGAAGCCATGCCGATGATGCGATTGAATTAGCCGAAGATATCACCGAAGAACTGGGTGGCGACGAGGAAGAGGCCCAAGACGCGATTGACGACGCCGATAATGCTGTCGATGATGCTAAAGACGAAATCAGAGAGGCCGACGACGACGGGGCTAACGTTGATGAGGCGAACGACGTGCTCGACGAGGCCAAAGATAAACTGGATGATGCCGAGGAGGCCTACGATGATGAAGATTTTGACGAGGCGATTGAATTGGCCGAAGAAGCCGAAAATCTAGCTCGCCAAGCAGTTAGAGCGATCGAAGACTAATTTCTGTTTGCAGTCGAGCAATAAAAGCGTCAACGGAAACGTTCTCTAGCTTTTCGTGGCGACCCTCGATGGTTAACTGACCGCTCGCGACCTCTTGATCACCGATAATTACGAGATAGGGGACTTTCTGTTCTTTGGCCTGGCGGATTTTTTTACCCAGAGTTGCGTTATCGAGATTAAGCTCTACTCGGATGTTTTGTTTTTTCAGTTCGGTCAAAACTTGTTCAGCGTGTTGATGGTGCTGGTCACTGATTGGTAGCACGGTCACTTGCACCGGAGCAAGCCAGAGCGGGAAAGCTCCGGCATAGTACTCGATCAAGAAGGCCATGACTCGTTCGATGGCGCCGATGGACGAACGGTGAACCACGAACGCCCGTTGTTCTTGGTTGTGCTCGTCAACGTAAGTGAGATTGAATTTTTCCGGCATACAAAAGTCGTACTGCACGGTAAAGGCCGTATCTTCTTTGCCGTTGACGTTCTTCATCTGAATGTCGATTTTCGGACCATAAAAAGCCGCTTCGCCTTTAGCTTCGGTAAACGCTTTACCGCGCTGGTTCATCAGTTCACGCAAGAGAGTTTCGCCCTTGTCCCAGGCCGACGGATTTTTGAAATATTTTTCAGAGTTAGCTTGATCGCCAAGTGAGAGTCGGTAATTATAATGTTCGCCAAATTTTAAACCAAAGACACTGGTCACATGTTCGATTAAATCAAGGGCGCCGACAATTTCTTCCATCGCTTGTTTTTCCGAGGCGCAGATAATGTGCGCATCAGCCAAGCAGAAGGTGCGCAAACGCTGTAAGCCCATCAGTTCACCTGACTGTTCATAGCGGTAGAGCTGGGCCAATTCGGCGAGGCGGAGAGGCAACTCCCGATAGCTTCTTGGGCGGTGAAGATAGATTTGGAAATGATGCGGACAGGTCATCGGCCGAAGCATAAATTGCTCATCGTCAATTTCAATCGGCGCGTACATTGAATCGCGATAATGTGGATAATGGCCAGATTTCTGATACAGGGTTAACCGCGCCAAATCGGGCGTGTGAACATGCTGATAACCCCGCTTCTGCTCCTCCTCAAGAATAAACCTCTCCAGTTCCCGTTTAATTATTGCGCCTTTAGGCAGGAACATCGGCAGGCCCTTGCCCACTTCTTGGTCAATGTAAAATAAATCCAGTTGCGGCCCGAGTTTTTTGTGATCGCGTTCTTCCATTTGTTTTTTATCCTAACATAAAACCGCCCGGCTAAACCAATTCTTTGGCCGCCTCGACAATCAAGCTGGTGTCGCCATTACGGAGTGATAAACGTCCACGCAGGGCCAAACAGCGATCAACCACCAGCAGGTCTTTAAGCTGATCAAAAACTCGGGCGAAAACCACGGCCTCGATTCGATCGGTAAAATCAGCTAAACGGATAAAGGCCATGCGCTCGCCGCGTTTGGTTAAGATGACCCTAACTTCCTCGATTACGCCGGCCGCCACGGCCGGCGACCCATCACCTTTTTCCTTTATTTTTTTGATCGTATTGGCTTCGTTAAACTTGGTGCGGAATTTTTCGAGCGGATGGCCGGAAATGTAGAGTCCGAGCAACTCCTTCTCCCAGGCCAATTTTTCTTCAAGTTTGACGGGGGTGGCGTTAGCCAGTTTAAGTTGCGGCACGGAACGTTGATCGTTCATCGCTTCAAAGAGCGAGGTTTGGCTAGTGACTCCACGGTTATTTTCGCGATGAAATTCAAGAATCAAATCAAGGTTGGCCAAAAGCCGTCCCCGCTCTTCGTTAAGAGAATCCATAGCCCCGGCCTTAATCAGGGCTTCGAGCGATTTCTTGTTCAGATTGCGATGATTGATTCGTTCCAAAAAATTAACCAGAGTGGTGAACGGGCCGTGACTTTTCCGTTCGCCGACAATCGAGTCGGCGATGTCGGTGCCGAGATTTTTAATAGTGTAGAGACCAAAGCGAATTTTGTCCCGTTCATTCGCCGTGGTGGTTTTGATCACGGTAAAATCGCCAAAACTTTCATTAATATCCGGCGGCAGAACAATCAAGTTCATTCGTTGACACTCATTAATCACTTCGGCCACAGTTTCGTTGTTACCAGATTCGGCCGAGAGCACGGCGGTCATATATTCAGATGGGTAATTGGCTTTCAGATAAGCCGTTTGATAAGCCACGCGACCGTAACTCGCGGCGTGAGCTTTGTTGAAACCGTAAGCGGCGAAGGGTTCGATCAGTTGCCATAGAGCTTGAGCTTGCTTGTCGTTCAAGCCGTTGGCCACGAAACCCTTGAGCAGTTTTTCTTTCTGGGCCGCCATTTCGGCTGGAATTTTCTTGCCCATGGCTTTACGCAACTTATCGGCCTCGGTCCAGGAGTAACCGGCCAAGTGGATCGCTATCAACATGACGTCGTCCTGATAGGTGATGACGCCAAACGATTGATTCAAGATTTCTTTGAGTCGCGGATCGAGATAGGTGACCAAGGTCGGGTTGTGCTTGCGTTTAATATATTCGGGAATTGATTCCATTGGCCCGGGGCGATAAAGCGCGACCATGGCGTTGATGTCGTAGATGGTGTTGGGTTTTAGGTCCTTCAGCCATTTGGTCATGCCGGTACCGTTTAGTTGGAACAAGCCCATGGTTTCGCCTCGGGCCAACATCGTGAAAGTTTTTTGATCGTCGAGCGGGATTTTTTCAATATTAATTTCTCGCTCGTGGATAATTTTAATCAACCGAATCGCGTCTTCGAGGATTGATAAATTACGAATCCCCAGAAAGTCAAATTTCAACAAACCGGCCTCTTCAACCGCGTGCATATCGTATTGCGTGATGATCTTGCCACCCTTGGGATCAAGTTGCAGCGGCACAAAATCGGTTAAGCTCGTGGGCGCGATCACCACACCGGCGGCGTGAACAGAAATATGCCTCGGGTTGCCTTCAATTTTTAGCGACAAGTCAATTACTTCTTTCGCTTCGGCTTCGTCAGTGTGGGCTTTGGCCAGTTCGGGAGTAGTTTCAAGGGCTCGATCAATGGTCATCGGGAAGCCCTGCGAACCAAGCGGAATAAGGTTAGCGATGCGATCACCGACGGCGTAGGGATAGCCCAAGGCGCGGGCGATGTCGCGCACCGCCGCCTTGGCCATCATCGATCCGAAGGTCCCGATTTGGGCCACGCGGTCGGCGCCGTATTTCTGTTTAGCGTATTCGATAACTTCATCTCGTCGCTTGTCGGCAAAGTCCATGTCAATATCCGGCGGCGATGGCCGGTCGGGGTTAAGAAAACGTTCGAAGGGCAAGCCATAAACCAACGGATCAACGTTGGTAATGCCTAGAAAATGAGAAACGAGCGAACCGGCGGCCGAGCCGCGCGTGTTGGTGTAGATATCATTCGTGTGGGCAAAGTTGATGAGATCGGCCACGACGAGGAAATAGGGCGAATAGCCCTTCTTGGTGATCACGGTTAATTCGTGCCGCAGGCGTTCGGTGGCCTCGCGTTGCCGCGCGGGATTTTCCAGTAAATAATTTGCCAGTTTTTGTTCGGCGGTTTGGGTGAGCAATTCGTCGGCGGTCAAACCGACGGGTAAGGGGAAACTCGGGAAAACCCATTGACCAAGTGTTAGCTTAAGATCGACGCGCTCGGCAATTGCCAGCGTATTCCGAAGAGCTTCCGGCGTATCGGAAAAAAGTCGCGCGGCGGTCGGTTGATCAATAAACGAGAAATCTTCATCTTGGTTGGAAAAACGCTTGTTGTCGCCGCCCTCGGAGTGCGTGCCAATGGCTACGACCGTGTCGTGCGCGCGGGCTTCGTCTGGCTCGAGATAATGACAATCGTGACTGGCAACCAGGGGAATGTTTAAGCGGCGCGCCAACTCAATCGTGGCTTGTTTAACCGCCAACTGATTTTCAATTTTCGGATGATGCATGATTTCCAGAAAATAATTCTCCGCGCCGAAAATTTCCTGATACTCTCTGGCGACTTTCGTGGCCCGCTCCAAATCGTTGGCGGCAAGAGCTCGTCCGAGTTCACTCGCCAAGCAACCAGATAAACAAATCACTCCTTCGTGGTGTTCGCGAAGCAGATCTTTATCCATGCGGGGCTTATAGTAAAAGCCCTCGAGATGCGAAGCCGTGACCAGTTTGAGCAAGTTTTGGTAACCGGTTTTGTTGCTGGCGAGAAGCGTTAAATGATAACGCTTGTTGTCGATGTTTGGTTCTTTATTGTGACGCGAGCGGGTGGCGATGTAACCCTCCACACCAATAATCGGTTTAATCTCGTTGGCGAGACAGGTTTTATAGAATTCGATGGCACCGTAAAGGTTGCCGTGATCGGTGAGAGCGACCGCGGGCATGCCGAGCTTCTTGGCCTTGGCCACCATCGCGTCAATTTTCGAAATCCCGTCAAGGAGAGAATAATTACTGTGATTGTGAAGATGGACAAACGACATCGTGACCAGATTATAGCAGAGCGCCCCGCGCCAAAATAATTTGACAAACTGTCTCCAAACCGTCATCATCTTGAGGGTCAGTGTTCTTTAAGAAAGGAGGCAAACATGGCCAAAATATACATCACCCTAGATAGTGATTTTTGTGTGACCGAGGTGGTGCAAATTTCAGAAGAAAACAAGAGGGGGTGGAGAAGTGTAACAATTCCGATCGGTCGCCACCTGTTTGACGAGACGGTCAACCCTTTTTGTCTTATGTCCGACCGCGACCAACGTTTTCGCACCACCTGGTTGGTTGAGCATGGTACGAACAAAGGACTGGCGGTTGAGTCCTGGGCGATGGCTCTTAAAGAAGGTCGGTCAGTGAAAAAAATCGAGGGTATTGACGTGGAAGATGTTTGGAAAAAATATAAAACAGGAAAAAAGTAATCGCAGCAAGGGTCGGGTTATGTAAATCATCCGACCTTTTTCTTTTGTCTTGCTATGGGTGTTAAAATACTGGATCCGTGCGGAAGAAATTTAAATATTTAATTGGCATTGACGAGGCCGGGCGGGGGCCGCTGGCCGGACCGGTCAGCGTGGCCGCCGTGGCCTTAAGTCCAAAACTGAAATTTGCTCTCAAGCGGGACTCGAAAAAATTAAGCGCAAATAAACGGGAACTATGGTTCGAGTGGTTACAACAAAAACAGAAAGACCAACATCTCAAATTCGCGGTGTCACTAGTCGGGGAAAAAATAGTTGACCGTTTGGGGATTGTTTGGGCGATCAAAATCGGGATTCGTCGTTGTTTGGAAAAACTAAAGGCCCAACCCGAACAAGGCCAAATTTTGCTCGACGGGGGATTGGTTGCGCCGGCCGAGTATCGTTGGCAGAAAACGATCATTCGCGGTGACGAGAACATACCGGTCATCGCTCTCGCCTCGATTGCCGCTAAGGTGACGCGCGATCGCCGGATGATTCGTTTGGCAAAAAAATTTCCAGCATACGAATTCGAGGTTCATAAGGGTTATGGGACAAAGAAACATTACGCCGCCCTCGATCGCCACGGCCCATCACCGATCCACCGCCAGTCGTTTTTGAAAAATTTAAAAAGACAACCCCGCGTTTGAATGCGGGGTTGGGAGACAACCAAGATCAATTTTCGGGAAAAGGGGGAATAATAGGAATTTCTTCGGGAAGAAGAAATTTCCAAATCTCCACATGCGCAAGCTCTGCCCTCTTCTTGTTGTAGACATTTGCGAGCCGGGCGTAACGGTTCACTTGCTTCATGGTCCGATGTTCCAGTCGTGTGATTTGAAGTTCTAGACCGGCGACATGGAGTTCTTTAACTGCCTTGATGATGTCTCGATTCTCTTTAATCAGACTGCCTCTTTCGATCAGGCAGTTCTTAATCCGCACCAATTTCATAAACAATTTATCGGGATTTTTTTCTTCCTCAACCGTCCGGATGAGATCGCTCACAACCTCTTCCTCTATCCACTCCACTTGTGCGGAGTTAGAATGGTTTATCGGTGAGAACGGCACTGGTTGATCCGGTGATTTGCAACTTAAAAATCCCAAAAATCCGATTAAGCTCCATCTCAACAAATTGAAAACAAGGTACACGATAATCCTCCTAATTTTGATCCCTCTTCATTTTACCACCGGAACATCCGATAGCTCTGCCCGCCATGCTAACAGATATCAGTATTTTTGTCAAATTTAGTTAGTCTCTCTGTTTGAGCAGTTGCTTCTTCGGGCCAGATACGCTA
Organism: uncultured Candidatus Saccharibacteria bacterium; assembly: GCA_964360815.1. GTDB lineage: Bacteria > Patescibacteriota > Minisyncoccia > Phycocordibacterales > JACOZG01 > JACOZG01. Next base: position 24,839 of record CAYHYA010000003.1, read on the forward strand.
AAGTTTAATCCTATGGTAATCCGAATGAGACACACGCGGGCGCATACGGCTAATCGCCGGTCGCATCACGCGCTTAAGCCGCCGCGGCTTTCGAAATGCGCCAAGTGTGGCGTGGCGCATCTTCGACATCGGGTTTGCCTGAATTGCGGCGTTTATCGCGGACGAGTGGTTTTCGATCCGGCGGTGAAATCAGCCAAGATCGAAAAGAAAAAGAAGAAAGGCAAATAATTTTTTTGAAAAACTAATCGCTTATGGCCAACAGGCATCTGTCGCGCAGTTTGGCTGTGCAATCGCTTTTTGAGTGGGATTTTAATCAACTGCCGCCTGCGGCGGCTCTGCCGATTGTTGAACGTAATCTGAAAGAATTTGCCCCGGGTTTAGAGGATCGCTCGTTCACCCAAAAATTAATCACCGGGATTTTAGAATCTCGTCAGAAAATTGACCGAATTATCGAGAAGGCCGCCCCCGAGTGGCCGCTCGACAAGATTGCGATCATTGATCGGAATGTTTTACGGATTGGTCTTTACGAACTCTTGTTTGCCGACCGCGGGGAAGTGCCTGCGCGCGTGGCGATTAATGAGGCCATTGAGTTGGCCAAAACTTTTGGCGGTGAGACGAGCGGTAAGTTCGTCAACGGTGTTTTGGGCACGGTGTATAAAGAAATTGGCGAGCCGGGCAAAGACGAAGTGCCGGCCAAGAAACGACGAGCCAAGGATTTGAAATATGAAGACCTGCCGATCGAAAATTTGGGCGGCGCGGTGGTTTACTCACACCGTCCCGACGGGCTGATTCTGCTAGCTTTCGTTCATGATATTTTCGGCTACTGGACGTTATCGAAAGGGCATATCAATCCCGGAGAAGAAGCATCGGCGGCGACGGTTCGAGAAGTTAAAGAAGAACTGTCTTTGACGGTTGAGATTAAAGAAGAGCTTGGGGTGAACGAGTATGTCGCTAGTCATCCGGAGAAGGGTAAAATTAGAAAGCGGGTCAGTTACTTTTTAGCTCAAGCACACGACGAAAACGAACTACGGCTAAACAAAAATCAAGGTCTCGACGACGCGCGGTGGTTCCCACTGGAAGAGATTTTGGAACTAAAAATTTATGATGATGTTTTACCGATCGTGACGCGGGCGATTAAAAAATTATCCGAACCAACGCCATGACTCAGTTACCAGATTTTGCCAAATTTGCCACTCGGGCCAAGTTAGCTTTTCGGGCCCCCGATCTTCTTCGACAAGCCCTGACCCATCGTTCATATTTGAACGAACACCGCGAAGCCAACTGGGATCATAATGAACGGTTGGAATTTTTAGGTGATGCGGTTTTGGAGTTAGTGGTCACTGACTATCTTTTCGGGCGTTATCCGAAAGAGACCGAGGGCGACCTAACGGCCTATCGTGCCGCGCTCGTCAACACCGACACCCTCGCGGAGGTGGCCATTGATCTCGGGGTTAACGACTACCTGCTTTTATCAAAGGGTGAAGCCAAAGATACCGGCCGCGCGCGGCAAGTGATTCTGGCTAACGCCTTCGAGTCAATCATCGGCGCGATTTATCTCGACCAGGGGTTGACCGCCGCGCGCGACTTTATTGTTAATAATTTTGACGGGCGGGCGGAAGCGGTGATCGCCGCGCGGCGCATCCAAGACGCTAAAAGCTTCTTTCAAGAAAAAGCTCAAGCCACCGAAGAATTAACTCCGACTTACGAAGTTTTGAGCGAGGTTGGTCCGGATCATCATAAAACCTTCACGGTCGGTTTATATTTAGGAACCAATTTGGTGGCCACGGGCGTTGGTCGCTCCAAACAGGAAGCCGAGCAAGCGGCCGCGCGCCGCGCGCTCGTTGAACGGGGTTGGCTAAAGTGAACTCGACAAGCCCATGCGTCTAAAAAGTTTAGAACTAGTTGGTTTCAAGTCTTTTGCCAAGAAAACGACCATGGTCTTTGACGCGCCGGTCGTGGCCGTGGTTGGTCCAAACGGTTCCGGTAAATCCAATATCGCCGAGGCCTGTCGCTGGGTGCTCGGAGAACAATCGCTTAAATCCCTGCGCGGCCGACGGGGCGAAGACTTCATTTGGCACGGCAGTTTGGGCACGCCGCGCGCTGTTGAGGCCGCGGCGACGATCATCTTCGATAATCAAGAGCGGCAGTTTCCCGTTGAAGCGGCCGAGGTCGCAGTGAAGAGAGAGGTTGGTCGTGACGGTAGCAACACGTATTTCTTAAATCAATCACCGCTTCGGCTGAAAGATTTAAACGAATTGCTTCAGCGCGCTTCGCTCGGGCCGGCCGGTTATCACATCATTAGTCAGGGCGAAGCTGATAAAATTTTAACCGCTAGTCCGGATGAACGCCGCCAGTTGGTGGAAGCGGCGCTCGGTTTACGTTTTTATGAATGGCAACGTTTGGAAACCGAACGGAAGTTGGAGAAAACGGCCGAGAACTTGAAGCAAGTGGAAATTTTGCGCAAAGAAATTACGCCGCATTTGAAGTTCCTGAAGAAAGAAATGGAAAAAATTGCCCGTTCGCAAACTCTGCGGCAAGAACTGAAAACTGTGGCCCGAGAATATTTCCAGCATCAAGCGTCGTATTTGACGGTCGAGAAAAAGCGTTTGACCGAAGCCCAAGTTGAACGGGAGGAGAAGATTACCGCCCTGATGACCGAATTAGCTAAACACGAACGAGCGGCCAAAGAGGTGGGACCCGAGGCGGAAGAACGCCGCGCGCGCCTCTTGTCAGCGGAAAAAAAGTTACGTGACTTAATCGGCGAACGCGAGAAATTAACTCATCGCTTGGGGCGGGTGGAAGGACTGCTCGAAGCTCAACCGGTTGACCCGACGGACAATCATCAAACCGTGGACGCCAAACGTGTGCGTGAGTGGTCGCAGGCAATCGAGACATTGGCCGATTATGGTCAAGGATTAAACGATCCACCGTTAATTCGCGCCGCTTGGGGCAAGCTTAAACAGTTGGTGTTGGAAATCAAAAATTTGCTTGGCGCGAACCAGCTTCGTCCGACCAGTGTCGGTCAGGCGGCAACGGAAGATCTCAAACAAGAAAAAAGTTCGCTGGACGAAGCACTGGCCCAAATTAACCAGCAAATTGTTCAGGATGAAAAAGAGCTCACGTCGATCCGTCAGGAACTGGAACGCGAAACTCTCACCCGGAGTCAAGGCGAACGCGCTGGTTTGCAATTAAAATTTGACTTGACCAGCGAACAAGGGCAACTTGCTCTGATTCAGGCCAATTCTGATCAACTGAAAATTTTACAAACCGATTTTGATCGGGAATTGTCCGAGGTGGTGTCGTTAACCGATCGGGAATTGCTCGATCAGATCAAGGCCGCGCCAGTGGTGGAGCGAGAAGTGTCGCGGGCCGAACAAGAGCCGCGCCACCGACAGTTGGAACGATTGAAAATGCAACTCGAAGAAGCTGGTGGCGGTTCGAGCGATGTGGTCACCGAATACGAACAAGTTTCCGGACGCGAAGCGCATTTAGCACGCGAGGTGGCCGACCTAACGAACAGTCTTCAGTCGTTAGAAAAAGTCGGTGCTGATTTGAAAGAAAAAATCAATTTGGAATTCAAGGCCGGTCTTTTGCGGATCAATCGTCAGTTCCAAGAATTTTTTAGTTTACTGTTTGACGGCGGTCAAGCCGAGTTGCGGACAGTCAAAATTGCCGAAACCGTTAACGAGGAAGAAGCATTATCAGCCAAAACTCCTCCGACCCTCGGTTTGGAAATTGAAATTAATTTGCCGCGCAAGCGCGTGCGCGGATTAGAAATGCTTTCCGGCGGCGAACGTTCACTCACCTCGATCGCCCTGCTCTTTGCCTTATCGCGCGTTCATCCGCCGCCGTTTATGATTCTTGACGAAACGGACGCCGCTCTCGATGAAGTTAATTCGCGGAAATATGGCGATATGGTCGAAGCTCTCGGCAAAGAAACGCAACTAATCTTAATTACCCACAACCGCGAGACCATGTCTCGCGCTGGCGTAATCTACGGCGTCACTATGGGTTCAGACGGCGTCTCGCGCCTCCTCTCAATCAAGTTCGACCAAGCGACCGAATACGCGAAGTAGCTTAGGTTTCGTTTCTTTGGACACTTTGACCCTCGGTTTGCTTCGGCAGACCGGGGGTCATTTTATTTAAGCGAAAACAAAATCAATCATTCGTTGGGCGGGGTTGACGGCGGTGACGCGCACGCGCACGCGGTCGCCGAGACGGTAGCGCCGACCGGTGCGTTCGCCGATCATGGCGTAATTTTTTTCGTCAAAAACATAAAAATCATCGCCAAGCTCGCTTAATCGCACCAGCCCTTCAGCCAAGGTTTCCGTTTCTTGGATAAAGATACCCCATTTGGCCAAACCGGAGATTAAACCGTCGAAAGTTTTGCCAATTTTATCCTGCATGAACTCGGCCTGCTTATACTTGATCGAATCACGCTCGGCTTCTTGTGCTTCCAATTCGCGCGCCGAGGCGTGAGCCGCCAGTCGGTGATAATCTTTCAGCATGGTTGGCGCGGGAGTTTGTCCGGCCAAATAAATTTCCAGCAAGCGATGGACCATCACGTCGGGATAACGACGAATCGGCGAAGTGAAGTGGGTGTAGTGGGGGAAGGCCAAGCCATAGTGGCCGATATTTTTCAGATCATAAACGGCTTTAGCCATCGTCCGCATGGTGGCGGTCTTGATCATCGCTTCTTCCGGTTTGTCGGTGATGGATTGAAGAAGGAGATTCAGGTCACGACTGTTCACGCCGTTTTTGGTTAGCGGCAAGCGATAGCCGAGCGGCCGCAGGAAGTCGGCAAGCTGTTTTAGTCGATCACGATCGGGCAGATCATGAACACGATAAACGAACCGATTTGGCTGATTTTTCACCAACCCGGAAATGTGTTCGGCCACCGCGCGGTTGGCGAGAAGCATGAAGTCTTCGACCAAAAGATGAATGTCGGTGCGAACTTTTTTATAAACGCGGAGCGGGCGACCAGCCGGATCAAGTTCAAATTTAATTTCTTCGTTTTCGAAAGTGATGGCCCCGGCGGCGATCTTCTTTTCCCGCAAACGTTTTGCCAGTCGATCAAGCGTCGCTAGTTCTTGATAAAAGGGTCCGGCGCGGCGATCGAGCGTGGCCTGACCTTCTTCGTAGGCAAAACGTTTCTGGGAGCGAATAATCGTTTTGGCAAAACGGCGGTCGGTGATCTCGCCCTGATCGGTGAAAGTAAAAATTGCCGAAAAAGTCAGCTTATCTTCGTTCGGGTTTAAGCTACAAAGGTCGTTCGACAGCACTTCCGGCAACATTGGGATCGTCCGGTCAACGAGATAAATCGAGGTGGCGCGCTTCTGGGCTTCTTCATCAAGCGCCGTCCCGGGCCGCACGTAGTGGGAAACGTCGGCAATATGCACTCCCACCTCCCACTGGCCGCTCGGTAACTCTTTAAGCGACAGGGCGTCGTCGAAATCTTTGGCGTCAAGCGGGTCAATAGTGAAAGTGGAAACACCACGATAATCTAAGCGTTTTTCCGGTTTCCCGCCAGCCGGTTTTTGTTCGGCGGATTTTAATTTGTGAGCCTCGGCTTCCACGGCCGGCGGGAAACCGGTGCGGAAACCGTGGTCGAGAACAATCGCTAGCATCTCGGTGTTGTGCGCGCCGGGCGGTCCGATCACCTCGAGCACTTCGCCGAGCGGATCTTTCTTCGGATCGTCCCATTTGGTAATCCGGGCTAAAACTTTCTCACCTGTTTTCGCTTGGCCGATTTTGTCTGGCGGGATCAAAATATCTTTGTAAACACGCTTGTCGTCCGGCACCAAGTAGGAGAAACCATTTTCCGATTCAAGCACGCCGACAAACTCGAGTCGTTTCCGTTCAACAATCTCGGCCACTTCACCGGTTTTCTTATTATCCGCCGTGGGCAGAAGTAAAACCTTAACTCGGTCGCCCGGCAGGCCGGTGTTTAGCGAGTTGGCGTCAATTTCGATTGCTTCATCGCGATTCTCTTTGCCGTCCGGGCCGAGCGGGTTGACGTAGCCCACGCCCTTGGTCGAAACTCGGAGGACGCCCTCAATTATTCGATTGGTCATTAAAGATAAAATAGCATTAGCCGCACCCAGATGACAAACTTTTGATCATCTGTTAGTATTGGCCGACATGGTCACAATCAGATTACAACGAGTTGGTCGGAAGCATGACCCGGCATTTCGGGTGGTGGTGGTGGATCGCCGCCGCTCGACGAAAACCGGCAATTTCTTGGAGATTGTTGGTTCGCACAACGCTCGCCACGGCCGGCCGAAACTAAAACCGGAACGACTGAAGTATTGGTTGGCCCACGGCGCTCAACCTTCCACCACCGTCCACAATATTCTGGTTGATCAAAAAATCATCCCCGGACCCAAAATTAACGCTCTCCCATCGCGGAAAAAGAAGCCAGAGGAAGCCAAGCCCGCAACTGCATAACCCGGAATTTTTTTCTTTGACAGCAGTTCGGCGGGCGTGATAATCTGGAAGTATTAATAGCCAGTTAAGTCTATTAAAATCATTATGACTGAAAAGTATGCAGATCAGGAATTTCTTGAGTATGTTATTAAAGCGTTAGTTGACCATCCGGAGGATATTAAAATCACTCGTAAGGTGGACGAAATGGGCGTGTTAATGACGCTCGATCTTAACCGCGAGGACATGGGGAAAATCATCGGTCGCCAGGGCAACACCGCCAAAGCCATTCGGACAATTTTGCGCGTGGTGGGGATGAAGAACAACGCGCGAGTTAATTTGAAAATCAACGAACCGGAAGGATCAGTACGTCCGGCGGCGGGTGAGCGCGGCCCGAAAACGGCTTCGCAGTCGGTTGATGAAATAATGAATGATCTCAAGCAAGAGTAAGCCGAAAATCGTTTTTCACCTCGTTACTATTTTTCCCAAACTAATTGACTCGTATTGGCGCGAGTCAATTATTGGTCGGGCGATCAAACAGGGCTTGATCAGAGTGGTGACGCATAATTTGCGCGATTTCAGTGCCGATCAGAAACACCGACGAATTGATGGTCGGCCTTACGGCGGCGGCCCGGGGATGGTCTTTGAGGCCGAGCCGATTGTTCGGGCGGTAACAAAAATCAGAGGTCGTCGCCGAAGCAAAAAAGTAAAAGTTTTAATCATGGCGGCCGGCGGCCGGCCTTTCACCAATCGTTTGGCCGAGCGCTGGGCGAAGCAATACGAACAAATTATTTTGATCGCCGGTCGTTACGAGGGGATTGACGCTCGGGTGCGGCGATTGATTTCTGGCGCCGAGGAGATTTCCGTTGGTCCCTATGTTTTAACTGGCGGGGAATTACCGGCGGCGGTGATTGTTGACGCCATGTCGAGACAAATTCCCGGCGTGCTTCATGCCGAGCAGTCGCTTGAAGAGAAACGAATTTCCAGTCGCGCGGTTTACACTCGACCGGAGGTGATCACTTTTCGGGGCCGGCGTTTCCGCGTGCCCAAAATTTTACTCTCCGGTGATCACGCCAAGATTGACGAGTGGAAAGCTAAACCAAACCGCCAATTTGATTTATCCCCACCTATCCCAGAGACATAATGCGATAGGATGAAGATATGAAAAGAACAACCCTGTGGTCTTGTGGAGTAATAATAGTCGGTGGTTTAATCTTGTGGTGGGAACAAGGTAACCTCAATTTCAAACTTTTTGATGTTTTTGTTCTATGTTTATTGGCATTTATATGCGAGTGGGCAGCCAAACATAGCAATTTTAACGATAACTCAAAAAATTGAAATTATTGCAAAGCTAGGTTGTATTTGATAGTTATGTACACCTACCCTGAAGGTTTGGGGGTATAATTAAACAAAGCAAAACGCCGCTTTCGGTTTAGGAAAAACGGCATTTGCTGTGGACCGGCCTTAGCTATTAGCTAGGGCTTTGTCTTTCAAGGGAAAGACAATCCAGTTGCCATTGTGGTGTTGGCACACCATTTTGTCTCCCGAAGGAAAACAAAAATTAAACCTCGTAGACATAATCTACTCGTTTAATGTCCGACGACATGGGCTGGGGAAGCCCTTAATTACTAAGTCACCCCAATCAATCGCGGACACTCGCAACTAAAAGGGATTACCTAATAAACAAAAAACCCCACTGGCCGAGGTTTGTGGGTCGCAACAGTTTCCTATTTTGACCCTGCATGTTGCAGAGTCTTTCGACCCCGCAAACACCCGCCACTAGAGTTTTTAACTTCTTGTCTTAGGTGATTACGTTTTACAAAACTCGGCCATCTCCAACCGGAGACTCCTAAACTATACACCCATAGCTTTTTAGCAACAAGCAACATAAAATAGGGGTATCTGTGGATAAACACCCACTTATCCCACTAGGGACATAATCTACCGACTGACGCGTGGATAACCTCACGAAGTTGTGCTAGTTGTTATGGTTTATTAAGGTTATAATTTACACAGCATTATGACTCTAAATGACGCCATCGAAATAATGAGGATTCTCGGGTTGACTTCGGAGCGGATTGTGCCGGTAGTGGTACTCGGTGCAATCTTTCTTTGGATTTTGTGGAAATATTTTTTGTCTGGCATCAAGAAAGATGTTGGCGAAATAAAAACCGAGATTGGCGACTTACACAATGCCTCTAAGGAAATCCAAATGCACCTAGAAAAGGACAGTGATGGTGACTGGCGACCACAACATTCACTCGCACAAAAGCCAGTTTACTGCTATGGAATAACCCAGAGTCCCACTGTGCCAAACGATGCCGGTAAGAAACTGTTAACGGATTCCAAGTTTATCGAACAGTACCCCATTTTTAAGCAAGAACTTTTTGCCTTGATGGACGTAATGAGTCTACGAACCCCATACGATTACGAATTGGGGTCAATTAAGGCACTTGAACAACTGAAAACCCAACCAGTCATTGACCCGCTAAAAAATTACGCCGTTAATCACCCAAACGAACCACTGGATTTGATATTTAAGGTTGCGTCATGGGTTATCAGAGATGATTACGATTCATACAGGAAGCAAAAAAGTGAATAAACCCCGATTTATTACCTGCGTCAAGTTAGACAAAAGTAACCCCAACACCCAGTATTTTACTAAGTGTTGCGACTACTTTCTAGGGGATACGTTTTGATTTATCCACAGCCAGTGATTGACAAGATTGACAAAATTTACCAATGGTTTAGAATGAGCTTGCTATTTGAAGATTGTGTTGCTCCAGACTTTATTTTAATAAGCCGCATTTAACCTTGCAGAAAATAATCCCCAGTTGAGCCATTAATAATCGTCGTCACCAACCTGCCCCGTGCTGGTAGTGGGTGGTTGGCGCTTTAGTTTTATTTTTTTGGATTTATGGAGAAGAAATATTTTTCTCGCTACAGAGAGCCACTCTTGCCCCTGCCGGATTCAGTAAGAATCCAGAAGGATTCTTACGACTGGCTGATCAAACACGGCTTACCGGAAATGTTTAAAGAATTTTCACCGATCAAAGATTACTCGGAGAAAAAATTTGAGTTGTCTTTCCTTGATTTCGCTATTGATCCACCGAAATTTGACGAACATTATGCGGCGGTGAACAAGCTCTCCTACGACACGCCACTGCGAGTGCGCGTGCAACTGGTCAATAAAATTTTAAAACAAGAAAAAGAGCAAGAGATCTTTCTGGCCGACTTTCCCTTAATGACCGATCACGGCACCTTCATTATTAATGGTAACGAACGGGTGGTTGTGCCCCAGCTGGCTCGGAGTTATGGCGTCTTTTTTACCGAAACCGAATTTCGCGGCCGGAAAAATTTTGGCGCCAAAATTATTCCGTCAAGCGGGGCTTGGGTCGAGTTTGAAACTGAAAATGACGGGGCGATCTACGTACGAATTGACCGCAAACGGAAATTCCCCTTTTCTTACCTCTTGAAAGTTTTTGCCGATTTGGCCGATCCGGCCGCGCCAGCTCTGACCAAGGAGCGTATCAAAGAGCTGTTCGTCGGTATTAGTGGTGCCGAATCCTATCTTGAAAAAACTTTGGCTCGCGACACCCTGAACTCCGTTGACGAGGCCTATCTTGAGATTTATCGCCGTTTACGCGACAGCGACTTGGCCTCGGTGGCCTCGGCCCGGGAATTTATTACTGGATTATTTAGCCGTGAGAAATACGATCTTTCAGCGATTGGTCGGATTCGTTTGAATAAGCGTTTTGCGCAGTCGCCGGCGGCAACCGGTGAAGCGCGAACCATCACTTTCGCTGATTTGGTGCTGATCATCGGGCACGTTATCACCTTGAACAATACGCCCGAGGCCGTGGCCGACGACATTGATCATCTCGGTTTACGCCGTGTGCGCTGTGTTGGCGAAATGTTGCAACAGAAACTGCGCATCGGCATGATCCAGATGCGCCGAAACATTCAAGATCGCATGTCCACCATTGATTCGAACGCCACTCTGCCGATCCAGTTCTTGAGTCCGCGACCATTGCAGGCCCGCCTGAAAGAGTTTTTTACCACCAACCAGTTGTCGCAGTTTATGAACCAGAAAAATATTTTGAGTGAGGTTGAACACCTGCGAACGCTCTCGGCGCTTGGTCCAGGTGGTCTGACGCGCAAGCGCTCTGGTTTGGAAGTGCGCGATGTTCACACTTCGCATTACGGTCGAATTTGCCCGATCCATACTCCCGAGGGACCAAACATTGGCCTGATCTTACATTTGTCTAACTATGCCCGAATCAACGAGTTCGGCATCATTGAAACACCATATGCGCGAGTTAAAAACGGTCGAATTACTCCCGAAATCGTTTATCTGAATGCTCTCGAGGAAGAGGCCTATTCAATTGCACATGGCAGTGTTGGTTACGATGAGAATTTAAATTTACTGGAGGAGGAAATCGAGGTTCGTTTAAATACCCGACCGACAATTGTGCCTAAGCAACAAGTTGATTTTATTGAAGTGGCACCATATCAACCCTTCTCTTTGGCCACGGCCTTAATCCCGTTTCTCGAGCACGACGACGCCAACCGTGCCCTGATGGGTTCGAACATGCAGAAACAAGCAATTCCTTGCATTGCTTCGGAGTATCCTTTGGTGGCGACCGGCATGGAGGATCAGGTGGTGCGTGATTCAGGACGCTTGCTTCTCGCTCGCACGAGCGGAGTGGTCAAAAGTGTTGACGGTCAGAAAGTGGTCCTCGAAACCGAGCGGGGGATAGAAGAAGTTTATAACCTAATTAATTTCCGTAAAACTAACGACAATACCACTTTCCATCATCGGCCGGTGGTCAATTTGGGCCAGAAAGTTAAACGCGGCGAACTTTTAGCCGATACCACCTCGAGCGTGAATGGTCAGCTCGCCATCGGACAAAACGTTTTGGTCGCGTTCATGTCTTGGGGCGGGGCGAATTATGAAGACGCGATCATCATTTCCGAACGGTTGGTGCGAAACAATTTTTTCTCTAGCGTTTACGTTGAAGAATTCAAAACCAACGTGCGCGATACCAAACTCGGTCCGGAGATTACCACCTACGACATCCCGAACGTTGGCGAAGCGAAATTGAAAAATTTGGATGAGACGGGAATTGTCCGAGTTGGCGCTGAAGTCCAACCAAACGACATTCTGGTCGGCAAGATCACCCCCAAAGGAGAAACTGAATTGACGCCGGAAGAACGTTTGTTGCGGTCAATTTTTGGCGACAAAGCCCGCGACGTTAAAGATACCTCCAAACGGGTGCCGAACGGGAAAAAGGGGAAAGTGGTCGGCGTGCGGGTTTTCTCTCGCGAGCGGGGCGACAAACTGGAGTCCGGTATCACCAAACGTATTCACGTGGAGATTGCCGAACTGCGAAACATTTCGGTTGGTGACAAACTCTGCGGTCGTCACGGCAACAAGGGCGTGATTGCCAAAATTTTACCCGAGGAAGACATGCCTTATTTGGCCGACGGTACACCGGTGGATGTGATTCTTACGCCGCTCGGGGTACCAAGCCGGATGAACCTCGGTCAAATTTTTGAAATGCATCTCGGTTTAGCCGCTAATGCGCTAGGTTATCAGGCGATCACGCCGCCCTTTTCCGGAGTGACCGAACAGGAAATCAAGTCGGAATTGAAACGGGCCGGATTTTCCGAATCGGGCAAGGTTGATTTAATTGACGGTCGCACCGGCGAGACCTTCAATCAGCAGGTGGCGATTGGTCACATGTATTTGTTGAAGCTCGACCACATGGTTAAAGACAAGATCCATATGCGTTCGACTGGTCCATACTCTTTGATTACCCAACAACCGCTCGGTGGGAAAGCCCAACGCGGCGGACAGCGATTTGGTGAAATGGAGGTCTGGGCGCTTGAAGGTTATGGCGCGGCTTACACCCTGCGTGAGATGATGACGATTAAGTCCGATGACATCACCGGGCGTTCGCAGGCCTTCGACGCAATTATTAAGGGTGAACCGATTGCTGGGCCGCATCTGCCCGCTTCGTTTAACGTAATGTTGAATGAACTTCGCGGTTTGGCCCTGAATGTGGAACTGAAGAAAAATTAGTTAAACATAATTATGATCACCAAAAAAACACCCATCGCGACCGTTAATCACGAAGACGAAATTGGTGCCGTTCAACCAACACGGCCGGCTCGGCCGGCCGGTCGCGAGATTGAACCGTCCGATTTTAATCTAATCTCGCTCAAACTGGCTTCGCCCGAGAACATCCGTGATTGGTCGTATGGCGAAGTGACCAAGGCGGAGACGATCAATTACCGCACCGGTCGAAGCGAGCGGGGCGGCCTTTTCGATGAACGAATTTTTGGGCCGGAGAGAGATTACGAATGTTATTGTGGCAAGTATCGGCGAATTCGTTATCGCGATATTATTTGCGAGCGCTGTGGTGTGGAAGTGACCAGATCGATTGTTCGGCGCGAGCGCATGGGACACATCGAACTGGCCAGTCCGGTTTCGCATATTTGGTTTCTGCGCAGTGTGCCGTCCCGGATCGGTTTGATTCTGGATCTTTCGATTAATGATTTGGAAAAAGTAATTTATTTTGCCGGCTATATTGTTACCAAAGTTAACGACGCCGAGCGCCACCGCATTCTTAAAGAAATTGATACGGAATATAAAAGTAAGGTCAAAAATCTTCAGGACGAACGCAGCCGCGAAGCCCTGAAAGAATCGTTGCTCGAGGTCAAACGTCAACTCAACCGCTTGGCCGCCGGGCAAGTGCTCGATGAGGTTTCTTATCATCGTTTCTCGCTAAAATACGGTTCGGTTTTTGAGGCCGGCATTGGGGCCGAAGCGGTTTACGATATTTTAAAAAATCTCGATTTAGCCGAAACGATCAAGAAAGTTGAAGGCGAGCTCAAACAAGCTGGAGCTTTAGAGCGCGGCCGAATCCAGCGGCGCTATAACCTTTTGGCGGCAATCAAGAAGGCCGGCCTGCGTCCGGAGTGGATGTTTTTGACGACGATCCCGGTTATTCCGCCGGATCTACGGCCGATTGTGCCGCTTGATGGTGGTCGTCATGCGACGAGCGACGTTAATGATTTATATCGTCGAGTGATCAACCGCAACAACCGTTTGAAAAAACTAAAAGAGTTAAATGCGCCGGAAGTGATTTTGCGCAACGAGAAACGCATTCTTCAGGAGGCGGTTGATGCCTTGATCGATAACTCCATCCGGCGCGGCCAAAACGCCGGCCCCATGAGTCAATCTCAACGGCGACCACTCAAATCACTTTCCGACAGCTTGAAGGGAAAGCAGGGCCGTTTTCGGCAAAACCTTTTGGGCAAGAGAGTTGACTACTCCGGTCGAAGCGTGATCGTGGTTGGTTCCGAGCTTAAACTTTCTGAATGTGGTTTGCCGAAGCATATGGCCCTCGAACTTTTCCGGCCGTTCGTTATTTCTAAAATTTTACAAAATGAACTGGCCTTCAATATTCGCGGCACCAATCGGTTAATTGATGATCAGGTGCCGGAAGTTTGGGAAATTCTCGAGCAGGTGATTAAAGATAAGTATGTCCTCTTGAATCGCGCGCCGACCCTGCATCGTCTTGGCATCCAGGCCTTTCGCCCGCAACTAATTGAGGGTGACGCGATCCGGATCCATCCTTTGGTTTGTGCCGCGTTCAATGCCGATTTTGACGGCGACCAAATGGCCGTGTACGTCCCATTATCGGCACCAGCCCAGAAGGAAGCTCGCGAAATCATGGCCGCCAATCGAAACATCTTAAAACCCGGCAACGGCCAACCAGTGATTTCTTTAAAGTTGGATATTATCCTCGGTTGCTACTGGGTGACTCGCTTGGTGCCAAAGGAAACCGGCGCCGGGAAAATTTTCTCTAGTCCCGAAGAGGCGATCACGGCCAATCAGTTTGGCGGCGTCTCACTGCGAGCGCCGATCAAGATCATCAATCATCGTCAGGGGAAGTTCGCCAACCTTGATCAAGAAGTTTTTGAAACTTCGGTTGGCCGCTTATTGTTCAACGAAATTTTGCCACCCGACATCTTCTTCATCAACAAAGAAATTACCGCCAAAGAAATGACCCGACTGGTTGACGACCTGATTGCGGTTTGTGGGATTAGCCAGATCGCCGAAATCGTTGATCGGATCAAAGATTTCGGTTTTGTCCACGCCACCACCTCCGGCATTACCTGGGGCCTCGATGACATTAATGTCCCCGATGGGAAAGAGGCAATTATCACTCGGGCAAAACAAGAAAGTTTGAAACTCGAACAAACTTACAACGACGGGCTTTTATCGAAAGATGAAAAATATCGAATGGATATCGAAGTTTGGAGTCGAGCGCGAAGTCAGGTGGAGAAACTCATTCCGACCACGCTCGATCCGGAGGGTTCGGTCATGCACATGTTGAATTCTGGCGCGCGGGGTTCGCTCAGTCAGGTGGCTCAAATGTCGGCGATGAAGGGTCTCATCGCCAGCCCGGCCGGGCGACTGATTGATTTCCCGATCATTCCGTCTTACAAAGAAGGCCTATCGCCGCTTGAATATTTCATCACCACTCACGGTTCACGGAAAACTCTTACCGATACCGCCCTGAATACCGCCAAGGCCGGTTACCTCACCCAGCGTTTAGTGAACGTGGCCCAAGGGATGATTGTGACAGAAGATGATTGTGGCGATCGTCATGGTAAAAAAATAAACAAAAACAACGTCTCCAGTCTCGATCTCGGTCTAGGAAACATTCTTCGCGGTCGGGTTTTGGCTGGGGATCTAAAGTCACCAGACGGGTCGGTGTTGTTTCGTAAGGGACATCTGCTCACAAACAACGATGCCAAAACGGCCGAGGCGGCCGGCGTGGTGGAGGCGGAAATACGAACGGTTTTAAGTTGTCGCTCGGTGCGCGGGGTTTGCCAGACTTGTTACGGCGCCGATTTAGGCCGAGGCGGTTTGGTGGAAATCGGTGAGGCGGTTGGCATCGTTGCCGCTCAAGCGATTGGCGAGCCGGGAACTCAATTGACCATGCGCACCAAACATTCGGGCGGGGTTGACGTTGGTGGCGACATCGTTGGTGGTTTACCACGGGTTGAAGAAATTTTCGAACGACGGATTGCCAAACACTCGGCTCTAGTTTCGCCAGTGGCTGGGGTGGTGACGGAAATTCGTCAGACCGACAAAGAAAACATCATCTCGGTTTTACCGGAAACAGAAAAGAAGGGGACGGGTTTACCCACGGCGGTTGATTTTAAGTTGTCGTTGTTTCGAACTCCGCTGGTCAAAAAAGATGATCGGGTGATGGTCGGGCAAATTTTAACCGACGGACCCGCCGATCTGAACGAACTCTTTAAATTTGCCGGCCGAAATTTTACGGAAGAATATATTATCAACGAAATTAATAACATCTACGAACTCCAAGGGGCTTCAATCAGTCGCAAACATATTGAAATAATTATTCGACAAATGTTTTCCCGCCACCGAATCAAGGATCCGGGCAGTACGGCGTTTGAGGTTGGCGAGGTTGTTGAACAGGTTGACTTAATCGAAGCCAATCTGGAAGCTAAAAAACACGACCACGCCGAAGCCGTCGCCGAAACTTTACTATTCGGTATCTCCGAAGTTTCGCTAACTACCGACAGTTTTTTGGCGGCAGTGTCCTTCCAACAGTCAACCAAGATGCTCATCAAGACCGCCTTGCGCGGCGGGGTTGATTACTTGAAAGGTCTTAAGGAGAATGTTATTGTTGGCCGCTTAATTCCGGCCGGCACCGGCCTTAAGCCCGGTTACGGCGACGATTTCTGAATGAGGGGCGCGCATGTCTTCAACCGTCGAACAAATCAAATCCAGATTATCGGTTGTTGAGGTGGTCGGCAGTTATCTAAAACTAGAAAAAGCTGGCACCAATTATCGCGCGCGTTGCCCGTTTCATCAAGAGAAAACACCCTCCTTTTTTGTCTCACCTGGCCGTGGTAGTTATCATTGTTTTGGTTGTAATCGCGGCGGCGACCTGATCAGTTTTGTTCAAGAAATTGAAAACCTCGATTTTCTTGGAGCGTTAAAGTTGTTGGCCGAACGAGCTGGCGTCGAGGTCCAGGTGCTCGACAAACGCCTGGCCTCGGTTAAAGAACGACTCTACGAATTAATGGAATCAGCCACCCGTTATTATGTGGAACAACTCTCGAGCAACACCGCGGCACAAAATTATCTAAAAGAACGCGGCTTAACCGACGAAACGATCAAATCATTTCGTTTGGGCTTTGCTCCAGTTGGCTGGCGGACAATCGGTCCTCTCCTGACCAAACAGGGGTTTACTGTGGCCGAGATCATTCAAGCGGGATTATTAATTTCTGTCACGGGCAAAGATCCTTACGATCGTTTCCGGAGTCGGCTGATGTTTCCGTTGATGGACAACACCGGTCGAGCGATTGGTTTCTCGGCGCGGATTTTCGGCTCGGAAGACAGTGCTCCAGTGGCCAAATATATTAATTCACCGGAAACACCGCTTTATAATAAATCTCGAACGCTCTATCTCTATCATCGCGCGCGGTTGCCGTTTCGCACGGTGGATCGCTGTATTTTGGTGGAGGGTCAGGTTGACGCTCTTCTCTCGCAACAAAGTGGTTTTCTCGAGACAGTGGCGGTGTCGGGGACAGCCCTAACCAAAGATCACCTCGAAATGATCAAGCGTTTGACCGGCAACTTAATCATGGCTTTCGACGCTGACCTGGCGGGGATTCGCGCGGGACGGCGAGCGATCGAGTTGGCGCTCGATCAGGGGCTAGAAGTGAAAATCGCTCTCTTGCCGACCAACCGTGATCCGGCCGATTTGATTCGGGAAAATCCGGAAAGGTGGCGCCAGGCGATTGATCAGGCGGTGCACGTGGTTGACTTCCTGCTGACCACCCTAAAGCGTGAGTGGTCGGAACCGCGTCGCTTGGCCCATGCGGTGGAGCGAGAAGTTTATCCGTTCTTGATCCGCTTACTCAATCCGATCGACCAGGCCTTTTTTATCAACAAGATTTCCGTTCAGCTTAATTTGCCGGAAAATGTGATCAGAGAAGGCGTCGCTCGACTTAAAACTCAATCCCAACCAACGATTAATTCTAATCCGCCGCCGACCGAACTGCCCAATGAAAAAATTTCGCCACTGGTCCGGCGCGAACGCCTCGAAGAAGTTATTTTTGGTCTACTTTTTTGGCAAAATCGTCCCGCTTGGGAAAATCTTGTCCGCGCGCGGTTGACGGCCGCGCTCTATGCGGTCAAATTCGAGGATTTGTCCAAACGCCGGATGGAGTTGGCCCTGACCGCCGAATTGGCCTACGGTCAGTCCGATAAACTCGATCTGGATCTCGCCGAGCTCTTGGATTATTGGCAAGAAGAAAGTTGGCGAGAAGAATTAACAGCCCTTCTCGCGCGTTCTCGTTCGGCCTTGCCGGAGGAGGCAATTAACTACGCCAACCAGTGTCAGGTGTTGCTCGGAAAAATTAATAGTTTAAAAAAATTATGAGCAAAAAAATTGTGGCCAAGAAAAAGAAGGTTGTTCGAACCAAAACTAAACCCTCCAGGAAATCTCGAACAGCGAAACCAACGCTCGCGCGGCGCGAGCGCAAAGATTCAAACGAGAGTCGCTTTGAAAATCTTCTAACGCGTGGTCGGCAACGGGGCTTCATTACCTATGGCGAATTGTTAAAAGAATTTCCAGCGATCGAAACAGACCTAGCTTTCCTTGACGATATTTATAATCGGCTGGAACAAGTCGGCGTGGATGTGCTCGAGGAAACAGGTTTTCTTGATGAGGCCGGAACAGACGAACTATTGGCTAAATCAAAAGTTTCTCGTTATGGTTTGTCCTCACTCGATTCGGTACAAATGTACTTGAAAGAAATTGGCCGGCATAAACTCATTTCGGCCGCCGACGAGCGTGATTTGGCTAAACGGATTATTCAGGGAGACGATGAAGCCAAGCAAATTTTAACCAAAGCCAATCTGCGTCTGGTAGTCTCGATCGCCAAACGCTACATCGGCCGAAGTAACAATTTAACCCTGCTTGACTTGATTCAAGAGGGGAATCTTGGCTTGTTCAAAGCGGTGGAGAAATTTGACTGGACGCGCGGCTACAAATTTTCCACTTATGCGACTTGGTGGATTCGGCAGGCCATCACGCGCGCGTTGGCCGATCAATCACGAACGATTCGAATCCCGGTTCACATGGTGGAAACGATCGCTAAATACAAACAAGTGGTGCGGCGACTACTGCAAGATCTTGGTCGCGAACCACTGCCGGCGGAAATTGCCACGGAAATGGGAGTGGAAGTAGAAAAAATCGCCACGATTGAGAAAATTGATCAAGTCACGGCCTCGCTCGACAAACCCACGAACAGCGATGAAGAAAAATCAACCATCGGCGAATTTATTCCCGACACCAAGCTATCGTCACCCGGTGAGGACTCGGCGCGCCGAATCTTACGTGACCAGATTCAAGAAATTTTGCGCGATCTAACCGATAAGGAACGAAAGATTCTGGAGATGCGTCATGGACTTGAAGACGGAGTAATGCGGACCCTGGAAGAAGTGGGACGGGAATTTGGCGTTACCCGAGAACGAATCCGCCAAATCGAGGCCAAGGCCCACGAGAAAATCCGTCAGCACGATAAGATCAAAAAACTCCTCGGGTATTAAGTTTTCGTCCTACTTTTTCTCCAGTAGACCGTTAATCAGTTGACGCATACCTTCGATCGGTACGGCCCCGGCGATCGCAATTTGCTGGTTGTCGGGAGTGATAATAATCGGGAAGGGTGTGCCGTTGCCACCACTCGCGATCGCGTTTTGATAATCTTGATCAACGCGCTCGGCCTGACGTCCGCTCGCGAGACAAGCGTCAAAAGCTTGTTTGTCTAAACCAATTTGTTCGGCCAAGAGTGGCAACTGGGCCGGATCAAGTTGGTCGTTCGAAGGAGTGACGGAGAAAAGTTTATCGGTGTATTCCCAAAATTTAGAATTACCGCCAAGTTCGTTGGCACACTCGGTGGCCTCGGCCTCCTTCCGAGCTTTGGCATGAAGCTGATCAAGTGGGAAGTGGCGAAAAATCCAAGCCACCTGACCGCTCGAGCCGTAATCTTGCATGACCGCGTTCATGGTTTGATGGAAACTTTTGCAAAACGGGCATTCCAGATCGGAGTACTCCACAATTTTAATTGGGGCATTTGGATCGCCCAAGATGTGATCATCTGGACCAACCGGCCTTAAGTTTTCGAGCTTTAACGTGGCTTGGTCGCCGCTCGCAACATTGGCCACCTGATCCAACCCGCCACTCGGGGTTGGACCTTTATAATAAACCGCACCGGCAACAAACAGTCCGGCAATAATAATCGCCACCGGAACGGCGTAAGAGGGGGAAGAATTATTTTCCATGATTTTTAGTCTCGTTTAAATAATTGATAATACTGGATTCTAACACAAGTTAATTTTTAACGCCATTACTCGAATTAAAGAAAAACGGCCACCTTATTTTCGTGGCCGTTTTTGGTCTGTTCATTCACATTCCCCTTATCGGGTAGCAAACGATGGGTCAAACACTCTCCTTAAATCGCCGTAACTATGGACATGTTTTGAAAATGGCCACAAGTTGTGACAAGAGCAACAATAAATAACGTCTGTTTCTTTATTGTCGTTATCTCCACGACGTTCCATTTTACCACCACATGAGTTATTAGAGATGTGAACGCCAATATCCATAGAAAAGATATCGTCGTCGGTTGTGTGTCTTAAGACATGCGACATCAGGATTGGGTCAAGACATGATGGATTTTTTTCCGCCAGAAAATCTCTGTCCAATGCCCCCTTTTTGCCTCGCGGTGGCGGAAGTGGGATTGGTTCAAACGGAACGCTGGTTCTGATTATCTTGGTCAGTTCGTCAGCAACATCTTCTCGGGATTCCTTTCCGTGAAATAAACCAAAGGCCGTTCGCGAAAGGACTCCATGAAGCCAACCCGAGGCCGACCGATCAATGCATTTGTTTGTCCCAAATACCAGGAAATGGCAATCGCTTATTATGCGCCCATGGTGGTTTCCCGGTATGTCTTCTCGAACCTTAACTCGATCTGCCTTAAAACCAGTGGCGTGTAGGATGTCGAGAAGTGTTTTTATTTCATTCTCCGGCAACACCATAATTTTGTATAAATTGTATCTGTGATACAAAACGAATTTAACAAAACCCACAGCACTATCATATGCATTAGTATTTAACACCACTATCTCCTTTCAAAACTCTCGTTTTCTTTCATTTGGGAACGCCCCTTTCTACGGGCAATCTAGCAGAAAACAACCCAAAAAGCAAGGGTTTAGGGTAGTATCACGTTTATTTTCTGATGACCTCCACCGCGCCGTTTTCTTTGATGTCAATCAGAGTCGAGGGTTTGCCGATTAGGCAACCGGCATCGTGATAAAAATCAACATGATTGCCAAAATATGCTTCGGCTTCGGCGGTCGTTTGCGCCGGTGGCCGACCTTCCGGATTGGCTGAAGAGGCGATTAATGGCCCGGTCTTTCTTAATAGTTCTCTCAACCAGCTTGGTTTTGGCAGGCGGAAAGACAGTTTTGGCGAAAAAATTATGCTCGTCGGCCCGGGCCAAAATTGCTCGATAATTTTTAGGGTGGCCTTATTCGGGGCAAGTTGAAATTTTTCCAGCTCGGCCAAATCGCCGATCATGACAATAGACGGCTTATCAGGTGAGCGTTTTTTAAGCCGGTAGATCCTCGCGACGGTTTCCGGGTTCAACGCTTGTCCCACTAGGCCATAAATTGTATCGGTTGGTAGCACGCCCACGCCGCCCGACTTAATAATCTCGATCGTCTCTTGCATTCACTATAATATCCACATCTGGACTTACTAGGGAAGGGTTTTCGGGTTATAATCTAACCGGTCTCGGTTTTATCAACTTATTAATTTAAATTTAAACAAACAATGAAAGGTTTACATGGTTTGGCATTTTTGCTCTTGATCGTTGGGGGTTTGAACTGGCTGGTCGTTGGTATTTGGAATACTGATCTCGGAGCTTGGCTCGGTGGCGGTTCGGTTGCCAAGGTGATCTATGTGTTGGTCGGTTTGGCTGCGGTTTACGAGCTTTTTACTCACAAGAAACTTTGCAAGTCCTGCGACAAAGGGCAAATGTCTGGCGGTAATCAATAATTCGGTTTAGCGCATTTTTTGATAAACAGTCCGCCCGAGGCGGACTGTTTATGGCATTAATAACCTTAATTTTAAGTAATTATGAACAAAATTTTTATCTGGATTATAATAATCATTCTGGCCGCCCTGGGGATTTGGTATTTTTCCTCGTCTAGTCTAAATAATGACGACAAGGGGGAGGTGATGATCCCGCTAACTTCGCCAGCCGGCGAACGCGGCAATCTTGACGACACCGACAACAGCGTGGAAGCCCTACCGGCGCTCGTGGCGACGCGTGATTTCGTGGTGATCGGCGCCGATTTCAAATTTTCGCCCGCCGAGATCAAAGTTAAGTCCGGTGATCGGGTGAAGCTAACTTTGAAAAGCTCCGACATGCCGCACGATTGGCGCGTCGACGAATTGAACTTAGCCACGCGCATTCTCCAAGCTGGCGAAGAACAAACGATTGAATTCACTGCCGGTCCGGCCGGAACCTACGAGGCCTATTGTTCGGTGGGTAATCATCGAGCGAAGGGGATGGTGGGCAAACTGATTATTGAATAGCCCTTGCGCCGAGTGATATGATGAAGCGTTTCTGGTTTGCCTTTTATCTGGCGAACTGGTTCGTCGTTTTCTATTTCTGGGCGGCTAATTTTAACCAAACACTTTTGATCGAGTTCGGCCAACTGGCTGGATTGGTCGCCGCCAATCTCGTCGTTACGCAGTTCTTCTTAATGAGTCGTTTACCGTGGCTCGAGCATTACTTTGGTCTTGATCGCCTGTCGCGCTTCCATCAAATTAATGGGAAGATCGTGATCGTCTTCATCTTGCTCCATCCGGCGCTGTTACTCTATGGTTACGCCCGGCAAAGCGGTATCAGTTTCGGTCAATCGTTGCTCGGTTTTCTGACTGGTTACGAACACGGTTGGCTCACTCTGACCGGCCTAATTCTTTTTGTGATTGTGGTTGTCACTTCGCTCGCCATCATCCGTCTTCGTCTGCGCTACGAAACTTGGTATTTTACTCACCTCGCGGTTTATTTGGCCGTCTTCTTTTCTTTTTGGCACCAAATTGAGCTCGGAACGACAGTTACAAGCAACCGCTGGTTCTATGTCTATTGGTTGGCACTGTATCTTTTCGTCGGACTGATTTATTTAACCTTTCGTTTTCTTCGTCCACTTTATCTTCTTCACCGGCACCGGTTTATCGTGGCGCGAGTGACGGCAGAAAGTCCCGGTACGTCCTCGGTCAGTATTTTCGGCCGTAAGCTCGAGCATTTTCCGATTCGGGCGGGACAATTTATGATCGTGCGCTTTCTCACACGAAAACTCTGGTGGCAAGCCCACCCTTTTTCGTTGTCCCAGTTGCCTGACGGCCGCGAGTTGCGCTTAACGATTAAGGCGGTCGGTGATTACACCAAGCAAATTAAAAACCTTCAGCCCGGAACGAGAGTGCTGATTGACGGGCCATACGGAGTGTTCACTAGTTTGTTCAACTTGTCGCCAAAAGTCCTGATGATCGCCGGCGGGATCGGGATCACGCCGCTTCGCTCGTTAATGGAGGAAATGTTGCAAACTGGCAAAGATGTCGTTCTGCTTTATGGTAATCGTCATCAGCCAGAAATTGTTTTCAAACGTGAGTTGGATGAACTCGTAAACCAACACCACACGCGCGTGGTTCATGTTATCAGTGATGAGCCGAATTATTCGGGCGAGCGGGGGAGAATTGATGAAGAAAAATTGCGCCGCCTCGTGCCTGATTTGGCCGAGCGCGAGGTTTATCTCTGCGGCCCAGAGCCGATGATGCAGGCCCTAATTTCGACCCTGCGCCAACTTGGTCTACCGCGCCAGCGTCTGCACTACGAAAAGTTTTCGTTTTAGTTATAAATAAAAGGAGCCACCCAACTGATGAGGGGTGGCGTGTCGAGGATTTGGTTTACTTGGCTTTTCCTAAACAAATGAATTCATGGACACGGTTAATGTCTTCGAGACTAAAGCCATATTCTCGCTTGACCACTTTCATGGTTTTTGTTCCAAAGTTTCCAATCTCTTTCTCGCCCAAATTTTTTAGTTCCGGCCATCTGGCCTGGAGATTTCTTACTGCCTCGAACACATCTTGGTCATACGTTAAAGTTAAACAAGCATCGGTTTCTCTCCCTAATCTTATCACCGGCTGTTTTAGATCTCCTGTCCCGGATAAGAACGACCTCAGAAATAGAACATCGAGACTCCATGAACCGAGACACAACGTCTTGCTCTCTCGCTTGTTTCTTGGTGCCATCAGCGCACCTCCTTTCTGCTGGCTAGCATAACAGAAACGGTTCTTTTGTCAAATTAACGATTTTTGGTCACCGACACGATTTGGCCGTCGTCCATTTGGACAATTTTTTCGGCCAAACGAGCATATTCGTCTTCGTGCGTCACCATGATGATCGTTTGACCAGCGGCGTGCAGTTCTTGGAAAATTTTCATAATCGTCCGCGATGATTCGTTGTCGAGGTTGGCGGTTGGTTCATCCGCGAACAAAATTTTCGGTTGATGCGCCACGGCCCGGGCGATGGAGACGCGCTGTTGTTCCCCGCCGGAAAGTTGGCTCGGTAAGTGATCCAACTGTTGATCTAATCGCACGCTTCGCAGGGCCGCTTCGGCTTTAGCGTAAGCCGCGCGGCGATCGAGGTTTTGCATCAGGAGTGGCAGGGCGACGTTTTCCAGTGCCAACATTTCCGGCAGGAGAGCGTAGTCTTGAAAGACGAAACCAAACTGGTTGAGCCGGAAACTGGTTTTTTCTTTAGCGGTGAGCCGGTGCGTTGGTTGATGATCAATGATAATTTCTCCGGAAGTCGGTTCGTCAAGCAAGCCTAGTTGATAAAGAAAAGTGCTTTTGCCAGCGCCCGACCGACCCATAATGGCGATGAATTCGCCGTCCGTGGCGTGGAAATTTATATTTTTAAGCACAGGCGTTTCCAGTTGGCCGCTGCGGAAAGTTCGTTTGAGGTTTTTGGTTTCAATCATGATTAAATGCGCCCGAGAATCGAATCCAAAGTGTTTTTGCGAATAATCATCCGAGCCGGAATATAGCCAGCGATCAAGGTTGAGATAACGAGTAAACCAACGCGGAAAAGCGTGCTGGCAAGCGGCGCCACCAGAATTCCGTCAGAGAAAGGGAAATCAATCGGATGCTGATCAATGAACGGCACGAGGAAACCGTAAAGAAACGACAGCCCGATTACCGAACCAGCTAGAGCGTAAAAAACCGATTGGAGAATATAAGAAATTTCAATCGCCTGACTATTGATGCCAATACCCTTCAAAATTCCAATAAATTTACGACGCGTAATCGCGTTAATAAAGATGACGATGAAGATCGTAATGAAAGAAACAACTAAACCGATGGAACTGAAGACGCTACCGAGCAGGGCGAAAGTTTTGATAATATCTTTTAAGAATTGCGGCTGGGCGTCGGCGTAAGTTTGGACTTTGGCCCACTGATCAACGCCTCGCTGTTTTAAATTCTCTCGAACAGCGAGTGGCGCGGCGCCATCTTGGAGTTTGATGGCGATTTGATCCACGTTGCCATCGGAACGGCCGATGAGATTGCGAAACTGCGAATCAACCATATAAACATTTCGGGTGATCTCGTCCACCTTACTTTTCAAAATTCCCTTAACCACGACCTCGCGGGTTACTTCGCCGACCGAGAAGCGGATTTTCGTGCCAACGGAAACATTTTCCAGCGCCGCAAAGCCCGGCGAATCAATCGGCACGTATTGTTTAAGCAGATACTGACCAATAATCACCTGGTCGTTGTCGCCCGGCGCGAGGTATGACCCGGCCGTAATTGAGCTAGACAAACCGGTGACCGCGTCTTCTGCGGCTGGATCAATCCCGACCATTTGGGCACTGGCAGTGTTTGGCTTGTCGCTATCCTTGCGGGTCTGATAATTGGCCTCAAGAACCACCCCCTCTTGGTAACGCGGACTGATTTTCAAAATGGTCGGCAGGGTTTTAAGCAAACCGATAAGATTTGGACTGTTTTCGATATATTTTTTATCGTTCAGAGTTGAGATGATCACGTCGCTCGTGTATTCGGTGCGCGCGGCCTCAACCGATCCTTGAATCAAGCCAACCAAAATACCCGAAACCACCACGAGGTTGAGGAAAGTTAAAATCATCACGAAGATGATCAGTCCGGTCGTCCACCAACTGGCGCGCTTGATCTGACGAATCGCCAAGTAGAACCCCAGACGCAGGTTGAGGACGAAAGAGCCGAACATCGCGAGATTATTCGTTTGGCGGGACAGTTAAGACCACGCGTTCGCCGGCCGACAAACCAGACAAGATTTCAACTTGACCAAGCGCGGAAACATTTCCCAGCGTGACGAAACGTTCGACCAACCGATCGTTTTCTTTAACGATCAGGAATTTTTGTCCCTGACGATCCGAGACGAGACCCCGCGGCACACTGATGACCCCGGTTCGTTCCTCGGTGGTGATCACGGCGTTGGCCGTCATCCCGGGTTTAATGCGTTCGTCTTCTTCCGCCGAGATAAACGCCAGTTTTATTCGATAAGTGGAAACGCCGTCGCGAACCGTCTCGGCTGGGTCAATGAAGATCACCCTGGCCGCAAAGCTGATCGTTTCGCCGTAAGCGTCGAGGGTGACAGCAACCGGATCACCAACGGTGATCAAGGGGAGATTGATTTCCGGCACATAAGATTCAATTTGTAGAAACTCATCACCGATTAACGACACCGCCAACTCGTTGGCCGAAAGAACCGCCCCCACTTCGGCTGGCACATTGGTGACAATCCCCGCGAACGGCGCGTGCAGGGTTCGTTCGACGAGTGCCGTTTCGATCCGCTCAACCTCGGCCTCGGCCTGCCGAATCTCGGCCTCGGCCACGGTGGCTTCTTCGGTGTTATTGACCAACTCTTCGCCCGCCCGATTGATTTCGCGGTCGCGCGTTCGGAGTGCTTC
Source organism: uncultured Candidatus Saccharibacteria bacterium (assembly GCA_964360815.1). GTDB lineage: Bacteria > Patescibacteriota > Minisyncoccia > Phycocordibacterales > JACOZG01 > JACOZG01. Next base: position 51,396 of record CAYHYA010000003.1, read on the forward strand.
TTCGTAGCCATTGTATTGTTCCAGATACGAGGCGCTTTTGGTGTTGGGAATAGTGACATACCAGATCGTGTCAGAGTAAACATCAAGTGCTTCGGGGAAAGAAATAAATAAACCGTTCTGACCGAGGGGTGTTGCTTCGTCCTCCAGGATTTCCACCGGCGCGGTCTTTTCCAGTTCAAAAGTTCGCAATTCGTGGCGACCCTGATCGGTTGACGACTCGCTTCTGATGATAATTTTGTAGCGACCAGCCGGACCGCGATACAAACCGGTAATTACCGGCGCGGTGGCAGTGTTGCCGGAAGAGCTAGGCACAGCGACCAAGTCGCTGGAAAACAATTTGCGTTCGGCATTCAAGACCAGTGTGTCTTGCTCTTTCCGAACCTGGTCCAAATTAACGGCAACGTTTTTATTCTCGGCGCGTTTCAAATCGAGCGTCGCTCGGGCCGCCGAAAGTTCAGATTGCAAGGTGTTGGCGTCGAGTTCAACCATGCTTTGCCCGGCCAGAACGCGGTCGCCAACTCGAACCGCCACCCGGGCCACGCGACCAGTTTCCGTGAAGGCCAGATCAACATTTTTTGCCGCCACAACCTTACCGGAAACCGAGACCCGTTGCACAAAGTCGCCCGGCTGAACCACCAGAAGATTACCCGCGTCACCGTTTTTTCGGTTAAAAACCAGAAAGCCGCCCGTGACCAGTGCGATAACCACCAAAATCAGAAGAATTATCCTTTTACTCATGACTCGCGATTGTAACAAGATTTTGTTAGTTTGGCCAGCGATTGTTGAACCCGGCCGGATATGCTACAAAGAAGGGGCGTTATGAATAAACATTATTGGTTTCTGGTGCTTGGCGGCCTCGTTTTTCTGGTCGTGTTGGCTTTCGGTTTTTACCTATATAGAGCGCAGGGGAGAGAGCTCGCGGCGGTGCGACAAGAACTGGCCTCAACCACGGCGGCATCTACGCAAAAAATATTAGAACTTGAAACCGCGCTGAACCAAACCGACCAAGAAAGAAATCAGTTGGCCGAGAACCTGGAAAGCGAACAAGCGCGTCGGCAAGAAGTTGAAGAAGAAGTGGAGAATCTGGATGATCAAGTGGACATGTTTGAAAAATTAAGCAAGACCGATCCGGAATTATTGCAAAAATATTCAAAGATTTTTTTTCTCAACGAGCACTACGTCCCGGCCCGACTGGTGGACCTTCCGGTTGAATATTTAAATTCGGCCGACAAACCGCAACAATTCCATTCTCGGATTTGGCGCCATCTCCGCCGACTATTAGAAGCGGCGACCGACGATGAAGTGATTTTGAAAATAGTTTCCGGCTATCGTTCTTTTGGCACGCAAGCCACGCTTAAATCAAATTATCGAGTCACTTACGGTGCCGGCACAGCCAATCAGTTTTCTGCCGATCAGGGTTACTCGGAGCATCAACTGGGCACGACGGTTGATTTTACCAGCCCGGGCGTCAATGCCAGTTTGGTTGGCTTTGAAAAATCTCCCGGCTACGCTTGGCTGGAAGAGAATGCTTATCGTTACGGCTTCGTGCTGTCTTATCCAAACAACAACGCCTATTACCAATTCGAACCGTGGCACTGGCGGTTTGTTGGTGTGGACTTGGCCCGCGACCTCCACCGCGAGGGGAAGCATTTCTACGATCTTGACCAGCGCGAGATTGATAAATACTTGATTAGTTTTTTTGACTAAATTTTCTTGACCACTTTTCGTGTTGGGAGTATACTGAAAGTTGGTGAGTCGGTTGTGTCTAGATGGATTTAGATGCCCGAACTCGCAGAGGATCTTTTAGACCGGAGGATGTATGGGTTCCAAAATGACCAGGAGAGAACTTTGGACTAACGCGACGAAAATATTGAGACAAGAAGGATTCAACGAAAAAGGGGTCTCGTTGAGTCGTCGCAATCGTGTCAAACAGGTTCGCTTTGAATCAAGGGAGATGCCACCAATAAGCCGTGTTCGATCGGCCGGACCAGATCTTGTACGGGATGTTTCAATACCCGACACCGCCATTTGTTTTTAGGTTGTAATTTCCCCATAACATTATAAGAACACCGGCAAGCGCATGCGCTTGCCGGTTGTTTTGTTGGTAGATAAATTTACCTAACTAACCAACTAATTTCTAGTGCGACGGATGTAGTCGCTTGTGGGGTTAGGGTCTGGACATCTAACGAACCCATTCTTCTCCCAAAACTTCTTCGCTTCGTCACTACTGACTTGGGTCGCCCGGACCTCGTTGAAGTCGTTGTCGGTCGCCCAGTCCAGCAACAGTCTGATCGCTTGACTACCAAAACCATGACGACAACTGGTTTGGGGTAGGGTCGTCATGTTGGTGATGGTGACATCAGAAGTAGTCTGATATTCTGCAAGCGAGAGAAAAACTGTTACTTTTGCCAGCGGTGGCACATCCTCAAACCGGAACCCGACGACATACTGGAACGATCCAATATCCACTTCTTCTTGGTTGGTTTCTACAACAACTCCACTGTTACGAGCGAGTTGGGCAACTACCAGATTCACCTTGTCCCGATCCCACCCTCGGTCTTTCGGTCTTATTTCTCTTGCCATAACGCCCTCCTTATTACTTCTAGGTTTAAAGTTCTCATGTTGACAAGGTTAATCCTTGTCACGGCTCCCTAACTAATAACTACCATAGTCGAGCGATGTCCATCAATATCTAATAGACTCTCGATTACTTCGTTCAATCAAATCCTTGGCGTTCCTGGCTTGGTCGATAGCCCCTCGTCCTTCCTGAATGATATTTTGGCCACCTTCTCGGCCTGTAAATAAATCGGTGCGTAGAGTAAAAAAGGCAATTATCGTCACAACAATCAAGATTGCCAACAATTTCATGTCTACATATTATCAAATATATGCTTACGCTCAAACGAGTATTTAATTTTTAGAAAAAAGAAAGGGCGACCGCTACTGGTCGCCCGATGAGATCATTCTTCGCAAAGATCCATGGTCTCAATTTGGAAATCGAGTTCACCAAGGATCGGGAGGAAAAAAGGGTTTAAGTTTCCTAAAAATCTGCGCGGCCTTTCGGCTTAACTGTTCGCAATCTCTTGCCATCGAATGTCTCCTTTCTGTTTCTTACTCTATCAAAAAATTTTCCTGTGGGGAAGTACGACTTCCATCACCTAATGAGTTCGTATCTAGTTTTTGTTGCTCCCTGTCTTGGACAAGTTTAGAACCAGTGATTGGCGGAAGGATTGGGGAGGTTGGGTTGTTTGGGGTAAAGAAAACCGCCCCGTAACACTCTTTGTGTTATTGGGGGGCGGTGAAGGAGAGAAAGTTTTCTCAACCCTCTCCCGGTAAGTTCAGGGTGCCTTCAACCTGGCACGGATTTGCCTTATGAGTGGCTTTGTGTCTATACCGGCCGCGGCCAATTCTTTGCGAACGTCCTCGATCGGCATACAGGCAATGAGATCTGGATCCTCCTCGAGCCAATCGATAACTTTCTTAATCTGCTTTCTGGCGGCAATACCAGCAGAGCAATCACACAAAACGGAGCGTTGTTTAATGTATCCACCGCCACAACACTTCTCACAATCTGGCATTATTTTTCTCCTCTGTTTATTGGGTTCTTGTCGGACCAAAGACCACCTTCAGACCCCCGTTCAGAGTAGCACTTTGTAGTGATAACGTCAATAAAATGGGTATATTTATGTGCCGGATTTACGAGAGTGCGCCGCTTAAATCTTCGGCTTTTTGGCTTGTTGAAATTGAACTAGGTCGATTTGAGAAAATATCCTAGAAACGGAAGACTCCTTGATCATACCGAACGATGGCTGGCGGCGCTTGTCGTCTCCGTTTTTAGTTCCAAAACCAATATATTCTACCGTCTTCTTCTTGGCCTTGCGAATATATTTAATCGCCGGAATGAGATCGGTGTCTGAACTAACCACGATCGCCGTATCATAAATATTGTCCACGGCACCGACCACTAAATCAACCGACAATTTCACATCCACGCCTTTTTCTCTAATTGCTCCGCCGTCATACATTATTCGGCCAAATTTAATCTCAAAACCATCGGCCACTAAACCATTAAGGAAAGTTTGTTGACTTTTAACCATTTGTTCTCCTTTTGCCGAGCCGTCAAAGTTTTTGACTACACCAACATAATATCTTTTTGAAACAAGTTCTCTTTCTCCGACTAAGTGTTTGACCAGAGCAGAAAAATCAAACCGCATAGACTTTTCTGGTATTCCTATCTCTTTGAGTCTTCGGTAAGTATTGCCGCCGTCAAAATAGATCGCCACTTTCTCCTTTTTGCTCATTTTTCCAATTCTAGCATAAAAACAAACCAACCCTGCCGGTGAAGGCAGAGTTGGTGGTGTTAGTGCCACTAGTATATACAAGCAGATGAAAAAAGCAAGAAGATGTGGATAAAGACCACCCCCCCACTCTGCTACTCACCATATTTAGGAACAAAAAACTCCCCCGTGAGGGAAGTTCTTTGTGGGAGTAGCAAACTACTAGAGGATAAAAAGGATTTCGTCGCCTGTTTGGTTCCTCGTTCGCTTCCCAGCCCTCAATTATGCTTCCGTGGTGCGCGGCTGAACTCTTGGTGTGTCCTTAAACCAGTGGTCACTTTTCACCGCTACCCTTGTCCTTGCGGACAATCCACCGCACAAGGCGGATGACGGACTTAATTCACGACCCCCGTTTCTGACCGAAGCCAGAAAACACCAACTCTCACTACTCCGGTTAGAGTATAGCAGAAATCAAAACTCCCTGTCTTGGACAAGTTCAGAACCAGTGATTGGCGCAAGGTTTGGGAAGAAATGGCACTATTAAATATAGTAGGTTTGGAGAAAGTGTAAAAAAAGACCGCTGGGCGAGCCAGGCGGTCTCTGAAAGTTTGGATTTGAAGTTTGACTAACGACTCCGCTCAAACAAACGAGAAACTACGGAATCGGCGATCTGACCAACAAGTTTGTCTGAAACGGCCGAGCTTATTTTAGTCCGAAGTGTTGAATCCTCACTGGAGAGCATTGAAGTAATAGTCTTCTCAACTAACTGGTCGATTTTACCACTCCGAACCATCTGCTCCAGCACAGTGCTAATCGCTGTTTTGAACGCATCACTTTCTAGGATCGTTTGAGTGACGACTCCATCACCGTCAGTAGGATTGGCAGCTTCAATAACTACCAGAGCACACGCAGTCACTGCCTCGGTGATTTCCCTATCATGGCCACTTAGACACGAGACGATTCGTTCTGGTGTGAACACGGCCTTCTCGATCCCGGTAACAGTGTCACCGTCAAGATCACTGGTGTCCCAACTTTCCACACATGTCCGAATCTTATCAACCACAACCTTGTCTAGGTCTCCCTTAACCTTTTCACCCAAGATGTTGGTTAATCGATCAGAATCGTCCAGACCAAATGCACTTTCGACGGCTTGAGTGAACTCGTCCGATTCACAGTTTTCAATGACACTCTTGATTGACGATTTCAACGCCGCACTTATCTCTGGATCATCAACCAGTTTGGTCGAGAAGGAGTTGAAATCAATGCCATCAATAATCTGGGTTTCTTCGTCGCTACCCGACTCAATTTCCAGATTTTTCAGTACACTGGTAACAACCTTGACCGCCGCTTCGCGCACCGGTCCCTCTTGGTCAATGAGTGTGTTTGCCAAATCAGAAAAACTAACGTTACCGGCTACCTCTTCCTCGATTTCCTCACGTTTGCCGACTCGACGAATAATCTCCGCTACCCGATCAACGACTTCGTCCAACTGTTCTGCTGGCATTGCTGTGACCCACCTTTCTTCCAAAGAACTTACGTTTTATCCCAAACCATTGCAAAATCACGCGATTTTGCCAGTTTGGAACCCATTTCCCCCAGCCACCTTTGAAGTAGGACAGTTAGAATTTTAGATATTCAATCTGTCCTATTTCGGGGGTAGCGGGAGGTTCCGGATCCAAAATAGATATTATATATCTTTTTAAAAATGTCAAGAAAAAGGCCCCAGATGGATATACCACCCGGGGCCTGACTTCATTGACTGAGAAAATCTATAAACTCGTGACTAGCGACGAGTCAGTGCTTCTTCATCAACCTTACCGTTGCCTTGCAGACGATTGAAGACATTCTCCAACACTGTCCCGGAAAGCATCCGGTTCATAATGGTAGCCACACTGTCGCCTCCAAGAATGGCAAGTGGTGCCATGCTCTCGGCCACCTTACCAGCCAAATCTTTGTTGGCAAAAGCCTGTAAGGCTTCAATCACCCCTGGACCAAAAGCTTGAGCCCGTTGAACGACCGATTCAACCTCGGCCTTGAGTTTTTCGAGCCCCAACTTTTGCTGATCAATAGCAATCGCTTGCTCTTGATCAGCGTCGGCCTTCGAGATTGCTCGTCGTTTCTCGGCAATCTTGCTGTCGCGAGTTACCTTAGCGTCTTCCGCCTTGAGTTTTTCCTCTTGAGTTTTGGCATCCTTGGCGATCCGTTCCAGTTCGAGTGCCAATTCTTTGGCTATTCTTTCGACCTGAAGTTCCAGCTTGCGTCGTTCGGTTTCGGCTTTTGCCTCTTCAGTTTTGCGACTGAAATCTTCAAGACGAGTGGTAACGGCAAGATTCCGTTCAGCTTCAGCCACCTTAAGAGCTTGCCTCACTGATTCGTGCTGGGCTCCCGTCAGGATCTTAGAGATTTCGCCGTCGCCGATTTTGACATCGAGAATCTCAACATCGTAGACCCGCATCCCGTTTTCTTCAAAAGGCCGCCCGGGACGCTTTCCACCTTCATTCTCGCCAGCCGTCGTATTACCGAGAACCGTGTCGCGAATGATGGTGATAGCGTTGTTGATGAAATTCTCAATGCCGTGCTGTTTGATGGCGTTACGGACCATCGAACGAAGATGATCAGTCAATAGTTTGACGTAATTCTCAACGCCAAACCATTTTCCCTCGTCGCCTTCAAAATTAACCCGATAGGAAACTTTGACGGTTACTTGAACCAAGTCCTTAGTCTCGGCGGTAACCATATCCGAAACCTTGTTATTCTTGACTCGAAGGTAGACCGTTCGAATACTGTGATCGTCGTTCTTCGGGGTGCCAGTTGACATCTCGAGTACTTCAAGAGTTTCATCGTACTCGAGCAGAACAGTTGCCGGACCAACGACCACTCGACGATCATCAGTCTTGCTGACGACCTGAATGGCGTAACCAGTCCAAACATTGATCGCCACTGCACCATCGTACTTGGTATCGAGAGTTACCTCTCGAGGTGAAGTGAAAGTTTGCTTGCGTTCGAAACCAGTGCCAGCAAAACCTTCTTTGGCCGCCTCCGTTTGAGAATGAAGAGCGGCAATTGCCCCCACTTGCCCAAAGAGATGAGTGACTTCACCCTCTTGAACAAATCGCTCAGCGCTTCCGCGGGTTGCCGCGGATAGTTGAATGTTGTAGTCGAGGGCTTCTTTGTTGTCCGGGAACCACAGGCCCACTGTTTTCGAGTCGAGAACCCGCCTGACCAAAACTTGAGTCCGAGGGTCAGCCAAAAACATTTTCGGGCCCTTGATTAACTGGACTTCACCAGTCAGTTTGTTGAGAACATGACGCGCCTCGCCATCAGGAATCGCCACCGCGTAATGGACTTCGTTCTCACCGTACCTGATGATGGCGTGCTCTTCACGAGGGAAGTAGATTTTCTGCTCCGCTCCCGTAATGAACAATTCTTCACCGGTACGATGATGCCGATCGCCCTCCTCATAGTCGGCGATAACCTTGAGATAGAGACCCATGTTCTCGTTGAGTTCGATGGCGCGGAATTTACGCCGATTATCCCGTTTGACGAAAGTTTCCGTCGGTTCGGGGAAAACTACTGCTGGACCTCGGACATATCGAGTCTTGCCGCTCTCATTCAAGAGAATACAGTACTCGAGTTGTTCGAGAGTAACAGCACTACGTGCGTACTCGCCATCCTCACCGGGAACAACCTCAACACCGGTCGACGGGATGTAGAAAGAGACATCCGTTCCTTTGACGACCAGAAGTTGACCCATGGTCAATTCAGGCCGTTCTCCCTCTGTTGATTTAACCGAGGTTGTAAGTGGCTCTTCTTCACCAGCAGTCTTGGGTGTTTGCGTTATCGCTTGCGGTTTAATCACCGCCGCTTCCCAATGTTTTCTGGCCATCTCGTCGTTGTAGACTCTGACGACCAGATACTGATTGGAACGCAGACGGTGACCACCGATCACGGTTGCCACCTGACTTGGGTAAAGCGGAAACGAAATTGGACCGGGGATATTCACCTTGCGACCAAGTTGAAGCGCCGGTAATGAGTTTGCCGCACCACTCTTTGGGTAAGTATCCTTCCCGCCATCGGTCGGGTTCGTAAGTACAATGTATGAACCCTCGTCCGCAGTTGGGAACACCTTGATGGCCTCTGCCAAATCACAACGAGAAAAACTGCCAACCTTTGGATCGAAAATCACTGGCCGGTCTGTGTTAGACAGACTGGTTTTGTGCGGTCCAACATAGACCGCCACATGTCCTTTAGTTTCATCCAAGATCATCGCGTACTCAGTTGGTCCGAGCACCAGATCTCTCTCACGACCTCTTCCTTCTGGTTCTGCCACTTGTGTACTTCTCCTTTCGTTCTTGTCCTAACTTCAACCATTCAGTACCATCCAGTCCACCTACGTAAGTGATCTACCTTACAGCATAGCCCTCCTTTCAAAGGCTTTTTGAGAACCCGTAACAATTACGGATTCAGATTTTCTCAGTTTTTAAAGACCAAAAAACCGACCCTGACCCTAGCACGCTTAGCCATATTTTGTCAACTCCGCGGCCTGGACTCGAACCAGGAACCAACGCGTTAACAGCGCGCTGCTCTACCATTGAGCTACCGCGGAATGTGGTTTTTATTCTAGCAGAAAATCGTTCAGAGACAAATTTATTGATCTTCTGCGGCGATGGCCAAGAGGCGATTATATTTGGCCACACGCTCACCGCGCGCCGGCGCGCCGAGCTTAATCCCGTCCGCGCCGATTCCGTAAGCCAGATCAGCGATAAAATCGTCATTCGTTTCGCCGCTACGATGGGAAACGAAGACGCGCCAGCCGTTTTTTCTGGTCGCGCGAATGGCGGCGAAAGTTTCGGTGAGAGTGCCAATCTGATTCGGCTTGATGATCACGCCAGTGATCGCCCCGGCCAGCTGGGGGTCAGTGATCTTTGCTGGATTGGTGACGGTTAAATCGTCGCCAACGATTATCGTTTTCGAACCAATGATTTGGTTCAGTTGTCGGAAGGCGTCGGGCGCCGTTTCGGCGAACGGATCTTCTAGGTATTGCAGGGGATAACGCGCGGCGACTTTTTGATAGAAACGAGAAAGTTTTTCGCGGTCACGCGAAAGATTATTCGCCGCGGCGTCCAAACCGAAAGTGAACTGGTCGCTGACGTTTAGACGTTCAGCGACTTCGGCAAAAAGCGAAAACGGCGCTTCGTCATCCGCTAGATCGGGGGCGAAGCCACCCTCGTCACCAAGCTTGATCGCGCCACGGCCAAATCTTTCGGTTAGTAGCTTGGCCAACGCCTGATAAAATTTTTGTCCCAGCTCGACTGCGGATAACAAGTTTTTCGTTTGCGGAATAATCAAGTATTCTTGAAAGGGTAAATTGCCACCACTGTGTTGGCCACCGTTAAGCAGGTTGATTAGAAGTTGCGGCGGCTTGTTCGGATCAACTTTTTCGTTAAAAAGTTCTCGGAGATAACGCCACAACGGTAAATTTTTAACCAACGCGCCAAGTCGCGCCGCCGCGAGCGAGACAGCCAAGATCGCGTCAACCCCGAGCTGTGCTTTATTGGTTGTCCCATCGAGCTCGAGCAGGCGTTGATCGAGCTCGGTTTGGGCGGCGACTTTTCGTCCGAGCAACGCCGGCGCAATCACCGTTTTTATTTTCTCAAGCCCCACGGCGACCGGCTGGTCAACGGCTTCGCCGCCGCCGCGGCTCTTCCCTTGCGGCACGGAAGCCCGCGCGCCAAGCCCGTTTTCTAAAATGATTTCCGCCTCGAGCGTCCAGTCGCCACGAGAATCAAGAATTGGCCGAGCGGTGACAGTTTTAATTTTCTCGGTCATAAATTTAAGCCACGATATTTTGCGGCCGATCTTCAAGGAAACAGCGAATGTTCTCAAGCGTTGTCTTCATAATTCTCGACAGCGCTTCGGTGGTGTTAAAAGCGTTGTGTGGAGTAACGATAACGTTTGGCCGGTCAAACAAAACATGGTTGGCCAAGACGGCACGAAGATCGGTTTCTTTGGGGTGACCGCCCGTGGTGAGAAAAGAAATTTCATCTTTAGTTACGCCCTCTTCCTCGAGCACATCAAGCGCGGCGCCGGCAATTTGACCGCTGGTGAGAGCGCGAACCAGAGCGGCCGTATCAACCAAGCCCCCCCGAGCAGTGTTGATCAAGTAAGCGGTTTTCTTCAGCAGGTTTAACTGTTTCTCGTTAATTAGATGGAAATTATCTTTCGTTTGCGGTAGATGCAGGGTGACAATATCGCTTTCGGCGAGGACGGCTTCAAGCGTGTCGTAGCGGAAGCCAAGAGTCGTTGCCGCCGACTGATCGGGGAAAGAGTCGTGCGCTAAAACTTTCATCAAGAAGCCGTTAGCGATACGGATGACATTTTTACCGATTCTTCCGGTGCCGATCACGCCGAGAGTTTTATCTTTCAAATCCGAACCGCGCAAGCCGTCGAGTTGGAAACTGCCCGTCTCGCGAATTTGGTCAAAACCGGAATAGATTTTTCTCGTGAGAGCGAGGATCAAGCCAAAGGTATATTCGGCAACGGTGTTTTCGCCATAGGCCGGAACATTGGCGACTTTAATCCCACGCGCGCGGCAGGTCTCAAGATCAATATGGTCGTAGCCGGTAGAGCGGGTCGCGAGCAATTTTAATTTAGGAAATTTATCGAGCAACTCTTTCGTGATTGGTGAGTCCACAAAGACGGAAATAACTTCGTAGTCGGTGGGCGACCCAAACAATTCCGGGTGCATTTTTTCTTCGCTGGAAGTAATTTCCGCCTCGAGACCAGCTAGGCCGCCCTCGGCCAACAGGATTTCTTTTTCCCAGTTTTCGAGTTGGAAAAAGGCAATTCGTTTCATGGTTGGCCGATTTGGTTTTCCAACTGACTAATCAAGCCGATATTTTTGATCACCGCATCGGGACTCAAAGACAAGCTCTCGATCCCGGCCCGAATCAAGAATTCGGTGAAGTCGGGATAATCTGACGGCGCTTGCCCGCAGAGGCCAATATATTTATTTCTTGCTCGACAAACGGCAACCAGGTCACCAATCAGCTTCTTCACCGCCGGATGATTCTCGTTGGCGATGTTCGCGACCAAACTGGAATCACGATCGAGCCCGAGCGTTAGTTGGGTCAGATCGTTCGAGCCAATAGAGAAACCATCAAAGTGGTCTAAAAATTTGTCGGCCTCGATAATATTGGAAGGAATTTCTGCCATCATATAAATTTTTAATTCTGAATCAGTGGCGCGATCCAGACCGTTAGCCGCTAAAATTTTTAACACTTTCTCGCCCTCGTCAACGGTGCGGCAGAAGGGAATCATCGGAATAACGTTTTTCAGACCAATTTCTTGACGAACTTTTTTTAGGGCTAAACACTCGAGGGTGAAGGCGGCGGAGAAATCAGGATGATAGTAACGCGACGCCCCACGCCAACCGAGCATCGGATTTTCTTCGGCGGGTTCGTAGCGGTCACCGCCGATTAGGGTGCGGTATTCATTAGTTTTAAAATCGGAAAAACGAATGATCACCGGTCGTGGGAAAAAAGCGGCGGCAATCTTGTATAAGGTCGATAAAACTGGGGTTCTTCCACCACAATATGTCCAAGGAGTTTTAGACTTCTATCGGGGAATGTCACCCGACCAACTCGATAGGGCGCTGGGACACGCCGCAATCGATGTTTTGTCTACCTATCTTACCAAACGGCGTGGAGTGGCATCCGTGTTGAGAGGGACACCTGATCAAACTAGGCTGAACATGGATAT
>CAYHYA010000004.1:0-23971 GCA_964360815.1 uncultured Candidatus Saccharibacteria bacterium
CATGTCGCCCGATCCAGCCATGACGAAAGTAACATTTGGTTCGAGATCAAGCACCCGTCGGGCGGCGTGAAGAAAATAGTCCGGCCCTTTTTGCAAGGTAATCCGGCCAACGAACAGCACCAACCGTTCGCCGCGAGCTTTCAGTTGATTAAGCCGACCGGCGAGCGGTGGTTTATTTTCGAGTTCAATACCGTTGTGGACGACCGCCACCTTGTCCGCCGGCACGCCATAACGTTCAACCACGATATTTTTCGTAAACTGGCTGACGGTCACCACTTTGTCCGCCCGCTTCATCCCCTCTTGCTCAATCGCGTAAACCTCTTCGTTAACACCAGTGCCGCCGGTGCGGTCAAATTCGGTGGCGTGAACATGCACCACGAGCGGCTTGCCGCTCGCCGCTTTGGCCTGCCAACCAGCCGGGAACGACAACCAGTCGTGGGCGTGAATCACGTCAAAAGTTTCCGCCCGCGCCACGGCCGCCGCAGCCGCACCGTAACGGTAAACCTCCGAGATTAGATCCGGCCCGTATAACGGGTCGGCCCCACGACGACGTTCGGCATAACCAGTGGCCGTTAAATAAGGTGACAGGCAAGCGTTGACCGGTCGAAAAAAAATTTCTCCGGCATCATCGGCGAAAACCGTTTTTTGCCACGGCGCACTGACCGCCAGCCGCCGCGGTAGAACAAAAATAATTTTCGCGCCGGCACTTGCGAGAGCTTTGGTTAAACCAAGACAGGCCGTGCCTAAACCCCCGCTGTTGTGGGGCGGAAATTCCCAGCCGAACATTAAGACGCGCGGACTCATGAGCTCACTTTTTAATCAGTTACTGCTACATAGTAACATGTTTACTGCGGCCAAGTAATTAAGCTCGTTGGTTAAATCAGGCGCTCGAGTTTCTCGATCTCAGCTTCGATCTTTTTTAAGCCCCGCTCAAAGAAGTTCGGTTGACGCAGGTTGAGACCAACGCCAGCAAAGATGTTTTCCGGCGAGGCACTGCCGCCAGCCGAAAGAAAGTGGCGAATCTTCTTTTCAAATTTGCGGTCGGCTTGATATTCAGCATACAGCGCGCTCGAAACAATTTCGCCAAAGGCGTAGGAGTAAACGTAGAAAAACGAACGCAGGTGTGACCAGTAAACAAAGAAATAGCCGTCGTCCTCGTCGAGCTTGAAAGCCGGCCCGAGATACGACTGCATGTGCTGATTCATCAACCGCGCGATCGCCTCTTTCGGCAAACTACCCTGACTTCTGATTTGCCGATGCAGGTCAAGTTCAAAGTTGAAACAAGCCACTTGGCGAAAGATAGTCTGGATGGAAGCATTGAGCCGGTCGTGCAAAGCGATCACCCGTTCGGCCGCGCTTAACATTGGCCAAATTTCATCAAAGACAAAATTTTCGAATAGCGTGCTGGCGACCTCGGCGGTCGCCGTACTATATCCGCGATAGCGCGGTGGCTGATGCTTGGCCGAAAAAGTCGAGTGGAACGCGTGACCCAATTCATGCGCCAGCGTGGTGACGGAGGCAAAATCCGGCAAGTGATTAAGCAAAATGAAGGTGGGTAACCGGTCGTGACTTGAACAATAGGCCCCGCCGTGTTTGCCGGTTTTCGGAAAAACATCAATTTGGCCGTTGGCCAGAAATTGGTCAAAAATTTTGGGATACTCCGGACGAACTTTACCGAAAGCCCGTCGAACAATTTCCACCGCCTGGTCAAAAGGAATTTTTTTCTTCAACTGGCCCAGCTTGGCGCTTCGATCGGCGTAGCTTAAACTCTTCAGACCGAGCATTTTGGCCTTGACGCGATAGAAACGGTGGCTGATGGGAAAATGTTTGGTCACGGTGGCGATCAAATTCTCAACCGTCGCCGGTTCGTTTTGATAACCGAGCACCGTCGCCGAATAGGGTTCAGCATAACCACGCAGTTCATCGCGAATTTTCTTGTTGATGACAACGGCATTGAGTTCGCTTTCGGCGAAGCTGGAAATGCTCTTCAGGCGGTCACGGACCAATCGATCTAGAGCGCGGCGCGCGGGCGTCGGTAAAGAATGAATCTGGTTGATCGCTTCGGTTAGAGGAATGGTTTTCCCTCGCCATTTGATTTCTTGTTGACTAACCACCTTCTCGTTGCCTCGGACCCACAACGCCGCCGCCGGCTGGTTCATTAAATTTAGAATTTGCTCCTCTTTTTCCGACAAAGTATGCCGACCGTGAGCAAACGAACACTCGAGCAGATAGCGATAACGCGAAAGCAGCGGGCTCGCCAAAAATCTTTTCTGTACAGCCAGATCAATTTTCGAAAGCGCAATCGGAAAGAAGGCGATTTCGTTGGCACTCTTGGTATAACGATCGGCGAGTAGATTAATCTTGGCCTCAATCGCACTATCACGGCTATCGAGATCGTGACGATAGTGAAAATACATCAAGGGTTTGATCAGCAGATCCTCTGGCAACTTTTCGTAATCAGCCAGGGCCGTGGCCAGACTGGCTTCCGTTTCCAGATAGTCGCGGCGGTCACGGTACTTTTTAACAAAACGTCGCTGGGCCGCTTCAGCGCGCCTTAAATCTTTTTCGATTTGTGGATCGGTGGCATTTTTATACAGCAACGACAAGTCCCAACTGGTTTTAATTTTGGTCATAGTTTGGGGTAAATATAGCAATTTTTAGTGATTCGTGGTAATATACAAGAATGCAAGCTAGTTTGCCAATCCCGCCGATAAAACCCGACCCGAACCTAATCGAAACCTCGACTTCGGTTTTTGTTGAGTATTACAATAAAAACATTCCCAAAAACTTTCCTCGGGCTTCACTCGGCATGTTGGAAAAGTTTCGCGCGCGTTATCCTAACCTGTTTAAGGGTAGTGGTGACGAGTGGACGATTGAAAAACACCGGAAAAAGTTAATGGACTGGCTGGCTTCCTACAAATAACACCCATGTTACCAAAACGACATTTTTCTCCCCGCGCCGCGCGGTCGGGATCACCGCACCATTTCGTGCGCCGACCAGCTTTTCCGCGGAGCCAACGAATTGATCCGGCGCGATTTATAAACAAAGCGGTGATCACCGAAGAAGTCGAGCGCTTCGTTCCCGAGCATAATTTTGTGGACTTCTTAATCACCGATCCCCTCAAAGCCGCTATCGCCGCGAAGGGTTATACTCTGCCGACCCCGATTCAAGATCGCGCTATTCCGCACGTGCTCAAGGGGCAAGATGTGGTCGGCGTGGCCAACACCGGCACGGGTAAAACCGCCGCTTTTCTAATCCCCCTCATTAACAAACTCCTCACCTTGCCGCCCGGGCGACGCGAACGCGTCCTCGTGATGGTACCAACCCGCGAGCTAGCTCTACAAATCGCCGAGGAGTTCCGTGGCTTTGCCGGACGATTAAACCTCAAAGCGACGGTCTGCGTTGGCGGCGTCAATATTGGGCCGCAAATTTCCGAACTGCGCCGCCAGCCAGACATGGTGATCGGTACGCCAGGACGACTGAAGGATTTGTTGGCGCGCCGGGCTCTCAATCTCTCAACCTTTTCCATGGTTGTTCTCGACGAAGCCGACCGGATGCTCGATATGGGTTTTATCGACGATATGCGCCGAATTCTTTCCCTCCTGCCCGCGCCACGACAAACACTCTTTTTCTCCGCGACTATTTCGCCAGAAATTGAAAAGTTGATCGGCGAATTTTTGCGCGAACCAGTTCGGATTAAAGTCTCCGTTCGGCAAACGGCCGCCGGCATTGAACAGAACATCGTCCGCGTGCCCCGTGGCGCCGACAAACTCGCCCTGCTCCACGACCTGCTACTCAAACCCGGTTTCAGTAAAGTTTTGATCTTCGGTCGCACCAAGCACGGGGTGGAAAATTTATCGAAAAAACTTGTGGCCCGTGGTTTTAAAGCGGAGTCAATTCATGGCAACAAAACTCAGGGCAAACGGCAGAAGGCCCTGGCCCTCTTCAAGCAAAGCCACGTGCAAATTTTAGTCGCCACCGACGTCGCGGCGCGCGGGCTCGACATCGCCGGCGTGTCGCACGTGATCAACTACGACCTACCGGCCACCCACGACGATTACATCCACCGCATCGGCCGCACCGGCCGGGCCGGCAAAACCGGCGAAGCCCTGACATTTATTGAGTAAAACCGTCTCTCACCCCCGAAATTCGATCTCGAACGGATACATCCCCATGCCGCAAGTGCCCTGAAGCGTCGCGACTTGCGGCCGGCCGACGTCGATATCCGTTGATCCGGTTCGGGGCAAAAGCTGACTTATGCCCAAGCTCGGTATCCGCACCGCCGAAGAACAATCGAGGGTTCCGTTGGTGTTGAAACGGATAATGGTCGGCAACCCGGCTGCGGCGACGCTGCGCCGCGGCTGATAACCACCCCGCGCGCGAATTTCAATTATTTGTTTCCCGTCTACGATCGTCACATTATTCGCCGCCCCGGCTTGGTCATCGTCGTTGGTTAACGCCAAAGCCCCGCCAACCAAGACGCCAGCGATTAGGAGGGAAAGCCAAACTGTTTTCATTATCGCCATAATACTAGATTGGCTTAAAAATTGAAAATGGGTGGCAACACCCCGATTATCACGAAACCATTAATCAGATTGAGCAGGGCAAACAGGATAACGACGAGCCCCGCCGTTTTAAAGAAAATACCCGCTTTGGATTTTTTCTGAATACTGAACGAGCTGAAGCTAATGAGGGCAAGGACCGGCAACGTCCCTAGCGCAAAAGCGAGCATGGTGAACGCCCCAGTAAGGAAGTTTCCGGTGGTGAGCGTGTAAAGCTGCATTGATTGAGTGAACCCGCACGGTAGAAAAAATGTCGCCAAACCAACGAGAAGCGGCGTGAGCGTGTGGTTGAGTTTCGATAGTCCGTGGGCGTGCGTGGCGATAAACTTCGGCGTAGCCAACTGAAATTTTTTCGCCCAATGAAAAATATCGAGTAGGTTGATACCCAGAATGAGCATCACGAGACCAATGATTAAGTTCAGAATAAATGTCGCCGGGGTGTTGAGGGTAAAGGCCGAACCAATCGCTCCGATTACGCCACCGAACACAAAAAACGAAACAATTCGTCCGCCGTGGAACATTAGTTGGGGTCTGACCCGATCTCCCTCTTTGGCAAACGTCGCCGACAGCGAAAGAACTAGACCACCAACGACCGCCAGGCAGGTTGAAAGAGAGGCGATGATCCCGACCATAAACGCCGTGCCGTAAGTGACCTTGTCGCCGCCGACCAAATTGATGATTCCCGTTTTCTGAAGCATAACAAAAAGACCGGCCAAGCCGAGGGCGATCGGGATCGCCACTTTGAAGTCAGTCCAGTTAGCGTGGTGTTGCTGTTTCTCGGTTGAAACCGTGTAGCCATGAGGTTGAAGCGGTTTGGTTAACTCCGCCGCGATCTGCGCCGGTGTCTTGTCGCCAAAATCTCCGATGACTTCCACCGAATGATACTCGAGACTCGATTTGACGTGAACAATATTCGGTAACTCACCAAGCTCGCTTTCCGTCATCAAGACACAAGCGTGGCAATGCATCCCGTGGACATGGAAGGTGTGTTTCTGGTGGGTGGTCAACATTAATTAGCCAGGTCTTTTTTCTTGGACTCAAATTCTTCCTTATTGATCTCGCCCTTGGCGTAACGCTCTTTCAAGATATCAAGGGCGTTGGAGTTTGAGCGTTGATTCCGACCACTAATCTCGCGCACTAACCACACAATAAGAACAACGAACAAAGCCCAAAAGACAATCATCATAATTCCGCCACCTAATCCGCCCATTATATTTCCCATTCCCCAATTGTAATAATAACCATCGTATAATCCGTGCATGATAGTTTTAAGTTATTTAGTAATATTCTATTCTAGACTAAGTTTGCTTTATCTTCAAGGAATTTTTCAATGAAACAAAAATCGCCATCACGATTATTCCCGCTCCCAACATTTCGATCCCCTTCAACCTTTCACCAAAGAATAACGCCGTCCCCAAACCAAAAACAGGGACCAAGAACAGACCGAGCGATAGTGTCCCGATTTCGTGTCGCTGAATGAGCAAATACCAAGCCACCGACCCGAAAGCCGTCCCAAACAGGGCTAGTAAAAGTAAAACGGCGATAAATTCTAAATTCATCATTAAACCGTAATTTGGCTGTTCGGTCACCCTGGAAAAAATAAATAAGGGGAAACTCCCAATCACGAACTGCCAAGCTGTTACCAATAAGACCGCTGACGGTTGAGCGAGATGTTTTATCAGAATACTGCCGACGGCGGCACTGATTGAAGCAACCAGGGCCAAAAGAGGGCCAGTAACACCATGGACCGATGATTCCAGAAGGGCCGGCGAGGAAATAAGAACAACGCCGACCAAACTGAGGCCCAAAGATACGGAGTCAATTTTTGAAAAACGTTCGCCCAAAAATATTGCCGCCATAATAACAATGAATAGTGGCTGCATGTTGCCCAAAATTGAGGCGATCCCGGCCCCAGCTCGACCGGGGCTTAAGAACATCGCCGCGTAATTGATCGTGGTCGCACTCAAGGCCAATGCGAATATCCAGGGCCACAATTTCCGCTCCGGCCACAAGGGAACCTTTAGCCACCAGAGGGTCAGCAAAACTGCCACACCACCAATCAGCGCGCGAAGCGCGCCAAATAAAAGCGGCGGGGCGTAAGCTATCCCAATTTTAATCGCGGTAAAACAAATCGCGTAGGCGCTGACAATCGCCAGCATTATCAACGCCGGATAGTGTTGTCGCTCCGACATCTATATCCCACAACTACGGCCGCCTTGCAAACTGTTTGGCGCAGTAACTTGCGAGGCAATTCTGGCGTAACCCGATCCGCTGGAATAATTAATCCCGAGCATTTCTTGAGGATTCACCTCTGACCAATCGGTTCCCTTACTCTTCATGTAAGTCGCAATCGTTAGATAGGTATCCGGAAACCAATAAGAATTAACTGCCAGAGCGGCTTCATACATCTCCGCCTCGCTCACTCCTTGCGAGGCCATGAGTTCCAAGAAGCCAAGCATCGCCATTCCATGATTACAGTCCGGGAAATAGGTTGAGTTGCCACAACAAGGACGATATATATTTTTACTCATGCGCTCGACCATCGCCTGTTGTTCCGGAGTCAAACTGAAAAATTGGTGTCGACTGTAATGATCCATGGCCTTGCCTTGTGCTAAAGTCCAGCCGCCGGTCGAGGCGAACTGATCCGCCCCGCCGTAGTTTGGATCAGTCATCGGCCCGGCTTCCAAAACCTCATTCTTTGACCCCAAACCTAGCGCCCACAAGAGATTCAGAATCGCGGCGGCATTCTCGGCCGTGATCTTAATGTTGCCATTATTCTCTTCCCCAAGCATCGCTTTCATCTCATCGGTCAATCCCCCGCGACTCGAGTAGAGTTGCTCAAACTTCTCGCCATCAATTACCCCCGTTGTAATCAATTGCTTTCCGAGATTCCCCCATCGAGCTGGCAAAGTAATTCCCTCGGGCGGTAGGACTTTTTCAACCATACTTCGATTGTCAGCCCGGCTGTAAACCCTCGGTGTTGGGGCTGGAATCTTACCCCTGGCCATATACATATAGACCAAAGCGCTGATCAAGATAACCCCGACCGTAATAATTTTTGTTCCCATAAGTGAGTTTTGGATTGATTATTAATTAGCAACAATTTTTCATTTTCTTTTTTAGTTCTTCGATTTTCTCCGAGGTTTGTTCTCCCGGCTTGATCGGCCTAATTTTGAAGTAAAAGGTGAAGACCAGAGAAAGAACTACTCCCAATAACACCATTGGCCAACGGCCGGTGATGAGACTGTTTACCGCCAAGAAACCCGACACTATAAACGCTGTTTTCCAAACTAGAACAAATCTTGGTTCAATGAATCGCTCTAACTTAGACATCACGCCAACCACCGTCCCCCCCATCAGCATGGCGGGGATAATGAGATCAACTTGATAACCCCAGAGATGCGTGACTATTAACCAAGCCCAAGTGCCGGCGACACCAGTACAAATCGGACAAAAGGAAAACGATGAGATTCGACCAGCCAGCCAAGCCAATACGGTGATGACAACGATTGAGGTGAGGGTAATAACAATAGACATAGGTTTAGATCAAGAGAACTAATAAACCGAGGATGATCATCGCGATTCCAGCCCATAATTTGACGCCGTTTAAATTCACTCTTTTCCATTCTTGCACTTTCTCCAAGAGCATCTTATCGGCCGCCAACCACAAGACAACCACGAGTGGGATGATCAAGATGATATTGTAGAGCCAGAGATAACCAAAACCGGCGAGGTAAGTGACTTGATCGCGGAGCAAACCAATCATCATCAGGTATGGCCCGCCCATGCATGGGAATTGGCAAATCCCGACGAGCAGACCGAGGCCGAAGGCCGCCGGGAGAGTGGCTCGCCCCAGCAATTGCCCCATTGCCGTATGCGCCACCCTTGGCAATTTCAGCTTGATCGGGAAGCTGGGAAAGAATCGGCTAAGGAGATTAATGACACCGAAGGTAATCAAGAGCGCGGCCCCGAGCTTGCCCATGAAGTGGGGGGTGTTAAATAAGTGCAACACTTTCAGCAAGCCCAGACCGATAAGGAGATAGGCAGCGAAGATGCCGGCGATGTATATCCCGCCCACTTGCAAAATCTTCTTCCGCGTCAATTGCATCCCGAAGAGGAAGGCGATGGTGATAAGAAGAATAGAGAAGGAGCAGGGATGGACGCTGTCGAGAAGCGACGAGACCAGAACCAGAGGCAAGAGCCATGACCCCTGATCACTCGCTTGCCATAAGAATTCCGTGGTGAGTGAATTATTCTTAAGAAGCACAATCCCCACCAAGATTATGCCCACGATCGACAACGGAGTGATAATTCTTTTCATTATTTTTTTGAATTAAGTGGGGTTAAGGAGTGACGACCGCTTTTATCTCCAAGGCCAACGTTCCGCCGGAAGTTTCGGTTAGATAAATGAATCGATCAACCGGACCAATGCCAGCCGGACCGTGGGCGGCGGGGTCATAGACCACCCTAATCTCTCTAGACTCGCCGGCCTTGATTACTTCATTCGCTTTAGCCACCGGCCCACCGTGACCAGGCATGCCAAATGGGCCCTTCTCGCCAGTTGGGCCCCCCAAGTAAGCGGTGGTGCACATACAGGAAGTGACGACACTCTCAACCTTAAGTTCTTGGTTGGTCGAGTTGGTGACGGTGAAGACTTTGCTAACATTGCCATCGGCCATTGAGATCGTACCGAAATCGTAGAGTGGTTCGGGGGTCGTTAGCTTACTAGTTGCCGAACCTGCTCCGGCACTTAAGCCGATAGAAGTTTGCGCTGGCCGACCCCACCACATGAGGCCGAATAACCCAACCAGCAGGAGGAAAAAGACGATAATATTTTTGGTTTTCATGTTTGAACATTCTAATCATGGTAAGTTTAATAAAAAAATAATCTAATTAAACGTGGGACTGTGTTCAAACAAAGCTAACCAACGAGTAATCCTTAGTAAACGACAGTCTGTTTTAAATTTTAAACGTAACCGGGTTTGCGGTAAGAAAAAAATTGAAATTAAGATGAATGACAGAAAGATGCTAGCAAAAAACAAACCAAAAGCCGGTGCGGTCAAGGTGTTTGAAAACACTTGAAGCGAGGCGAGATGGTGCCGGACAAATTCCATTATGTTCGTTGGACAAACCGCGCCGTTGATCGCGTAAGCGGGGCAATCACTGTCGGGGTGATCTGATTGATGATTAAAAATTGTAAAACCAAAAATACTGAGGGCGATGAAGCCGGTGATGAGTAGCAGTGAGGTAAGGTGTTTCAATTTCATAGTCTTTTCGCCTTAATCCGAAGTGAATTTGAGACCACCGACACCGACGACAGCGCCATGGCCAAACCAGCAAAGACCGGATTTAGAAGCCAACCGAAGACTGGATACAGCGCGCCAGCCGCCAGCGGAATACCGACAACGTTGTAGATAAAGGCCCAAAATAAATTTTGTTTAATGCCCCGCATCGTGATTTTCGAGAGCTTGATCGCTTTAACCAGTTTTGAAATATCGCCACCGAGAAGGGTGATGCCCGCCGACTCAATCGCCACATCCGTGCCGGTTCCCATCGCGATCCCCACATCCGCTTGAGCTAGTGCCGGCGCATCGTTTACGCCGTCGCCGGCCATCGCCACCACGCGACCTTGCGATTGCAATTCCTGAATCTTTTTTAATTTGTCTTCCGGAAGGACGTGGGCAACGACGTCATCAATGCCAACGAGAGCGGCGATGTATTTGGCGGCCCTCTCATCGTCGCCGGTAAGCATAACGACTTTAAGGCCAAGGGTGTGAAGATTTTTTACCGCCTCGACTGACTCGACTTTTATTTCATCGGCGACCATGACAAAGCCAAGCACCTTATCTTTAGTAGCAAGAATAACTGGCGTTTTCCCTTGAGAAGTAAACTCATTGAGTTTAGCTGGGTCAAAAGAAATCCCCAGATCGTTTACGAGCTTGGCGTTCCCGACAAAGTATTCGGTAGTCCCGATTGTTCCCTTAAGACCCCGACCCTGGATGCTTTCAAAACCGGAAATTTCAGCTCCGGAGATATTTTTCTCTTTGGCGTAGTTTACGATGGCTTGAGCAATCGGGTGTTCCGATTTTTTCTCCAGTGAAGCAAGAATTGATACCAGCTCCTCGTCTTTTAAACTGGAAAGATTTTGAATATCAACGAGCGTTGGCTTACCTCTAGTAATTGTGCCGGTTTTGTCTACCACCACCGTATCAACCTTGTGCAGTTTCTCTAGCGTGGCGGCGTCCTTAACGAGAATGCCCTCTTTCGCCCCCTGACCGACTCCGACAATAATTGCCGTGGGTGTGGCGAGACCAAGCGCGCACGGACAAGCGATCACGAGAATACCAACAAACGAAACTAGACCGAAAGAGAGGGCCTGGGAGAAACCTAGATACGACGAGCCAATAATCAGCCAAGCACCAAGAGCAAGGAAGGCCACAACCAAAACGATCGGCACAAAGACGGATGAGATTTTGTCGGCCAGGGCTTGAATCGGGGCTTTACTGCCTTCGGCGTCCTCGACCATTTTAATGATCTGGGCGAGAAGTGTTTCTGACCCGACCTTGGTCGCTCGAAAGGTAAATGAGCCGCTAGTATTGATCGTTCCAGAGACCACGCTGTCACCGATCTTTTTTTGCGCTGGCATTGGCTCACCGGTCACCATCGCTTCGTCAACGAAAGAACGGCCTTCGGTAATCACCCCGTCCACGGGAATCTTGGCGCCCGGTTTAACGATAATCAGATCGCCATGTCTAACGTCGTTGACAGAAATCTCCACTTCTTGACCATCTCGAATCACGAGGGCGGTTTTGGCCTGGAGATTAAGAAGTTTTTCGATCGCGTCGCCGGTCTTTATTTTCGACCGCGCTTCCAGATATTTTCCAAGAGCGATAAAGGTAATCACAACGATCGTCACATCGTAATATTGATAGTCCACGTTAATAAACGGCCGGAGGGTTTCTTCAAAAGCGGTCACAACAAAGCTATATAGGAAGGCCGCCGAAGTGCCAATGCCAATAAGTGTATCCATGTTGGCCTTCCCATATCGGAGAAACCTATAGAAGCCGAGTAGATACGGCTTACCAACTACAAACAAAATGTAGGTGGCCAGTATTGGAAGTAAGTGATGAAAGAATTCTTTGATGATATCGCTCATCGCCGGAACGACGTTGTATTCAGTAAGGATATCCCAACCCATGACGACGGCGGCAAAAATGGCGACGGGAATAGCTGATCGCACTTTCGTTCGCATATCCGCTACTTCCGCTAACTTCTCTTTCTTTGAGTGATTAAGACCGAGGTGCTCGGCGTGTTCACCCTGAGACATGCCCATTTCTTCGGCACTAGCTGGAACTTCTAGAGAGTAACCGAGTGGTTCTATTTTTTTCGAAAGTTCTTTGGCGGTGATCTTTGATTCATCAAAAGTGATCTTTGCCTTTTCTGTCCCGTAATTTACTTCCACCGACTGGACGCCGGCAGTTTTTTTGAAAGTTTTTTCAATAATACCCGCGCACGAAGCGCAGTGCATGCCTTTGATTTGATATGTTTCAGCAAGATTCATCGGTTATTATTCTCGACTTATTTCCGTTTCAGCCGATAAACTTTGAGCACTTCGCCAACGGCGGTTCGGGCTTGCCCTTTTTGAATCTGTCGCACCACGCAAGTGCTTAAGTGGCCCTCAAGCAGGGCATCCTCCACGCCACACAAGGCCTGCTTGACGGCCGAAGTTTGAGTGATCACGTCAACGCAATAAGCGTCTTTCTCGACCATCTCTTGCAGACCACGGATCTGGCCTTCAACGATCTTTAATCGGCGAATGAGTTTTCGTTTCGTTTGTTCCACCGCTCCACTATATACCCTCTGGGGGTATTGTAAAGGGCGGGTTGTGGATTACTGGCGGTAGTGCGCAAAAAGCGCTTTCACGCCCGCCAGATTGCGTTCCCACTCAACGGTTTCGTGAGTTTGCAATTCAACTGTGATCGCCGGAATCCCAAGGGAGGCCAGCCAGCCCTCGGCATCACCGGTGATGGCATAGTGATCAAAAGATTTAACGGCCGCATAGCCCGCCGCCGTTGCGTAGGCCTGCATAATTTCGAGCGTCTCCGGTAAAATCTCGGCTTCACATTTCGACGCGTATACCGCCCCGGCCTGACTGTGCCAGAAGATCACCGCCGCCGGATTATTTTTAAGGACAAAGTCTCGAAGCGCCGCCGCTTCCGGTTCGGAGAACGGGGCCGTGCCAGCGCTCACTCGTTTCGCGCGCCAGGTGCTTTCCGGTTGCCACTCACAATCAAAATTACGATTGAGATCAACCTCGTTGGCATTAAAGCGGCCGGCGGTCACCACCGCGTTATCGGTTGAGACATCAGCCACAACAAAGCGGCCTTCCCGGCCAGTGACCCGAAACACTCCGTCAGGATTAGCCGACGGGATCACGGTGACGGTTAAATTAGCGGGAAGCATTTTTGGATCGGCCTCGAGATAATCCATAAACTGGTAAGCCAGAAGCACGCTGTTCCACTCATAGCCACCATGAATGCCGCCAATAAAAACGAGTTGCTTGTCCCCGGTGCCGTAGGTATAGGCCTCGAGCGGCCGACCCTCAACCGAACGGCCGATCACTTCGCGTTTCGATTGAACTACTTCGGCCACGTCAACCGGTGTGGTCGCGGGTAATTCCGGTGCCTTTCCCGACCGCCCGGCAAACCACACTAACGCCACGGCGCCACCGACCACTAGAACTAAAATAATTTTTAACTTATTGGAGATAGTTTTTGAATAGCGCTTCAATCCCCGCCCGGTTCTTGTCCCATTCAGTATCGCGATGATTCGTCAAGAGCACGCTGATCGCCGGAATGTTGTTTTTGGCGAGCCAGTTAAGCATGTCGCCAGTGACTTTATAGGCCTCGAAACTGTCGTAAGCCGGATAACCAGAAGCACTCGCGTATTTACCGGTCAAGGCGCGGGTCTCGGCGGAAATACTGTTTTGACAACTTGAAGCGAAAACGCCACCGGCGGCACTATACCAAGCGACCACCGCTTTCGGCCGATTAGTTTCAACATAATTTTTCAAGGCCTGACTTTCCGGTTCAGAAAAGGCCTGACTGCCACCGCTCACCGTTTTATTCTGCCATTTCCCCGCGGCTTGCCACTCACAATCAAAATTGCGATTGAGATCAACCTCGTTGGCATTAAAGCGGCCGGCGGTCAACTTATCTGACGCCGTCGCCACGTCCGATGAGGAGAAGCGGCCAGTCGGGTCATCCGAAGCGACCACCTTGTTTAAACCATCCGGATTCAACACCGGGATAACCGTGGCGCGCACGTTCGGCGGAATGGCGCTGGGATTTTCTTTCAAATAGTCCATCAGTTCGTAGGCCAAGAGGACCGTATTCCACGAGTATCCGCCATGCACGCCACCGACAAACAGGAGCTCTGTTTCACCGTTGCCGTAATGATAGGCGGTGATGGCGCGACCTTCAACCGAAGTGCCAACCACCGTCTTTTCCTTATTTTCCGGCTCGGTAAGCACCGGCGTTTCTAAACGGTTTTCGTTTAACGGCGGCGGTGTTTCGGTGACCACGTCCTGATTCGGGTTCACTTCTACCGAAGACATACTCTGCTTTAGATAAAACCCGACAATAACCACAAGAATTATAACAATAACCAGAATGATAAATTTCTTCATATCCCTTTATGCTAGCACAAACCACCCAAACCGCGAAATATTCACCTGGTTTTCGTTTCTAGGTTTTATATGCTCGCCGAGTATGGCAAAGATTTTATGTAATCTTCCATGAATTTCCAATCAGGATTTCCTTTTATAGCCACTGGGAGCTTAATTTTTGAATCGTTCATGCGTTCGACATGCCATTTTCTACCGTAACTATAGCGGTATTTCTCTTTGCGGATTAAAGCTACAAGAAACATTGCTACGTATGGATTTAGTGTAAATTTTGGGTACAAAACATTCACAGAATCAAGTGCCCAATATGATGTCGGCTGATAAAAAGCTTCTCCAATACTTCCGTCATATGCGACTGTAATTGTATTTCCTTCATGCATTGGTTCAGCATCAACATATGCAGTCACACCGTTGTCTAGCTCAGACGATCCTATAAATGGAGTCTGGCCAGATTGCATATCTTCTTTCGTCAACCTCTTTCCTTTCTTTATCTCAAATAAATCACTCATAGTAAACCAGCGCCAATTTCGATTTTTTAATACCATTTTTTTGTCACCTAATGCAGAATCATTTACCCTCATCAATTCATCAACATCCAATTTTAACCATTTCGCCGGCACCTCATCGGGAACTGCGAGATGATCGAGGGTGACATTAGCTTCTCTACCATGTGATGTATATCGAAATCTGTTTGACTGAATTGCCATGCAATAAAATATTTTCTCTTTGAATTTCATATCTCTTTTAGGAGTAAGGACCTTTATGTTTTGTGCAGTATAAAATGGTTCTTGTTGAACAAATGAACTCAAAAGATAAGTCCCGCCAAGAGTCACTGTGATCAAACCAGCTGGGTAGGGTTCGCAGTCTAGATCTTTTGAAACCCTCGCAACAACTCCTAGATTTTGGCTACTTCTAGAAACGAAATTAATTTCTGGATCTTCCAAATCCATTTTATATAAATCAAATTGATTTCCGTACTCAATATTAAAAATTGAATTTAAGGGTACTAGTTTCATAAGTTCTGTACTTTAAATGCAACGTATTTTTTTATCTCATGAATGAAGGCGGTGTCATTAATAACTGAATAATCAGTTTCCATGTATGCTTCTGCGCACCACTCATCTCCTGGTTTTACAACCCTATTAACACTCAGCCCAGCAACATCTTCTTTATTCATGTACGGGTGAGTCCACTTCTCCCGAATAGCATCCCATCGACCGTAGACATCTACACGACCCCTATTCTTTCGTTTTACAAAACCATCATCCTTGAAATGTCCGAAAAATGTCTTCTTGCCGTTCGGATGAGGTCTTTTTGCTGTGAACACCATAATGCAGGAGACGACAGCGACTTTAGAATTAATAAATAGCTCCTCGGGCATAGATAGAACAGCCTCAAGCGTATGCTGTTCGAGAAGCTTCTTCTTCAATTCAAGTATTTTTCCTGTCTGCGATAATGCCGCCTGCATAGGTACAATCGCCACTGTTTTTCCGCCCTGCTCAAGACATTCAAGGTTGTTAAGAATAAATTCCAATTCCTCTGTATCATTTTTCTTATCCGATTTATAGGGTGGATTAAGCAACCCGACTGTGGGGTTTTTCTCTTTAACTTTTTCGATAATTTCTTCATCGAAACAACTTCCATTCAAGATGTTTGTTTTGCCATCTTGGTGGATGAACATGTTTGAACAAGCCAAAGCAAAAATATGAGCTTGATACTCAACTCCAATTAACTGACTTTGCTTAATACTTTTTATCTTCGTTTGGTCACCCTTTGCGTCTTTCACCATCAAATTCATAGCACTGACCAAAAAACCACCGGTGCCAGTACAGCTATCATAGACAACACTATTTTTATTTACTTCTCCAAGGCGCGCCATAAAATCTGTTATGTGTGGTGGAGTTAGGACAATACCAAGACCCTTGTCGCTGTTCGCATAACGAAGAAATTCAATATAGAGTTGTCCTAGGACATCAAAATATTCGTGCGTACGGATAAATGCATTTATATTGTCGTTAATGTCGGAAATTATTTCTCGAAGCACGCCGTCCCTTTGAGAAAGAGATGTGTCTGTTTTGATAAATTCAAAACGACCCTTTACAATTTTTAGTTTCTGATCCTGTATCCCAGAATTCTTAAATTGCATCTCGACTGTATCAACAAGATATTTAGCAAGATCCTCGGCCTTCGAATATTCTTTGTAAGATTTCAAAAACGCAGGATTTTCAAGGGCAATCAGAATACAACTGATAAGGAGACTTCGGTCGCTTTCCAAAATCTTGTACCCGTGCAATTTGTCGTTTAGATTCTTTGAAAAAGAAAGTAATTTATCATAGTCCTGCCTGAATTTTTCAGGACTCTTTAAATAGCCCTGTAAATAATCGTCCGGTGATAATAGTTTATTGGAGAATTTTTCTACGGCCTTTTTCTCTCCCTTAAGTTGTAAAAAATGAGAAATTCTTATTTCTCGCTCAGATTCTCCACTAACGGCGATCGATAGAACATCATATTCTTTTGTTAAATATGAGGAGTAAAGCAGGGCACCGTCTACGGCATAATCCTTGTACCGTGTACGGTCCTTGCTTTCATGTTTTGTCACGTCAGCCTTGCATTCAATGGTGATCAGTAAATCAGGATTTTGTTTGTATTGAATGATAAATTCAGGACTACCCCGACCTAGACCACCCTTAGAAGCCGTGGAGAGAAGTTTTTTAATTTTAGGAGTATCAGAAGATTGTGCCTCAATAATTATACTTTCAAGATATTTCTTGAAGTGATCTCGAACAATATCTTCGGTTTTACGTTCGTTCTTTGACATAATTATTTCATCAATATAACCTTATTGTACTATAGAACACTATTAACCAAGCAATGATGGAGGTCTAGCCCCCGTCATTGTTGCCGCGTGTTTTCATTTTACCAATAATTTTGATATTTCTCATTTTTGGGTAAAGATAAGTCAATAAATTTGAAGGTTGTGCCCAGTTTTTTTAACTCAGCAACTGGGTCGTCTATCCTTTCTACTTTTATGGGTTTAAGCGGCTTTTCCGAAATAACCTCGAGATTTCCCAGTCCCTCTTTGTAGGTAAATTTGTTTTTGTCGAAGTAATACAAATACCCGCCGCCACCATACAAAACTTTCAAGCTTTCCTCAAGCGAATGGCGGCCAAATATCTCAATTTCTTTGGTGTGGTCGTACAGATCTACGCCCATGTTGTAGTGTGTCGTTCGTTCGCCCATCTGAACTGGCGCTGGTTTACAAGCATAGGCCAGGGCAATCCATTTGTGCGGTGTGACATGAAAAGAAATTCGGTCAAAAATAACATCGCGGGAGCCGGGATTCTTTTCTTGTTTCGTTCTGATGTTCCGTTTTGAGGTGGCTTGATCAGAATCAAATTCCCGAGGCGGACCGTGATACACAAATTTATTGTTTTTCATAATTTTATTTTTCACTCTCTAGCCGAGCTTTCAATAAAAAGATGGTCTCGAATTTTAGCTTTGCCCGGGCCCAATCTTTCTGTGGTTCGGTAAGAAAATCTCCCAAGCCATCCAAAACGTGTTTGTTGTCCAGCTTTTCCAGTTGCTCGGCCGTTAGCCGTAACACTTCTTTAAAAGCTTTCCCGGAACGCTGTTCGACGATTTCTTTATTGACCGGCCAGTGATTTTCCAGAAAATACCACGCATCATAAATATCACGACTCGTCTTTCCGATCCGCTCATGCATGGCCATTAATTTATGAGCAAACATATCTTCCTGTACCATTACCAGCATTGATATCCCGAGCAAAGTCCTTAGTTCATATTTCGAGCCGAACTGCCTGCGATTGACTTCGACTTTTATTCTCTGGGCTTCGGGCATATAGGACAGAACATTCAATAAGTTGAAATTCTTAATTCGAGAGTCAACGACAATTCCATAACTGGCAATGATTTTCTGAATCTTTTCAAATACTTCAGTTTCTTTTTCCTCGTTCAATAGGTCAAAATCCAAATCAACCGAATCGCGAGTCAAACCGTAAAACAGCAGGGCCGCCGTTCCGCCCTTAAAACCTAGGTGGGGTGCGATCGAAGTATCGGAATAAATATCCTTCAAAATCTGTAGCAAAATATTTTTATGTTTTGAATAGTCCAAGGTCATACGTTTTCAGAATAGGTTTTAACTTTTTTCTCCATTCGCTTGTTGTGATAGATCGGCAATATTTCAAACACCTTATTCCAGTCTAGGGCATTTAAATTATCGAAGTGATAGTCCTTGCTTACATAAACTCGGTCCAAGAAAGCACGTTCTTTTGTTGCCATGGCAATACCCTCGGCATGTTCGATCCCAGCTGTATTACTCAAAACATAATCTTTCATCCGGATAAATGATATTTTCTGATCGCCGACGATTACCTCTCGGGTCACATACGAAGCAACGAAGACATTTCCATAGAATTGAAAATTAATTCCGGCACGAGTTAAGACGGTCTCAAAGCTGAGATAAGAAGGCGTATAAATGCGAGTCGCTAATTCAAGGCGATTGTAATTTTTATCTTTGGCATAAATGCCACGGTACGGCCGAACCAACTTTCCGGCTTTAACATATTTCTTTAACCGATCAGTAACTACGGTATTGTCATTTTCATTCCACAACAAAACAACATCTTTGGTTGAAAAGACGGTTTTTGAGGACCTCAATAAAACCTCTAAATATTCGCCTTTTGTCGGAATTTTATCCATATATTTACTGAACGGGGTGTTTAAGTCCCCCTGCAGTCAATTATATGCCTTGATCAGCTTGAATTCAAGCGAGTAATGATGGAAGTAATGTTGGAAGTCGGACTTCCAACACGGCCGCCACCACCCAACTACTTCCTTTCAAGCACAATCCTCGCGTGGCTAAATGTATTTTGATTTTTTTACAAAACAATCTTTCTCAAAACATCGGCTGCAATTCTGCAGTCTTCAAGAGCATTATGAAAATCTCTGGGTTTGGCTCCAAAATACTGAAACAAGTCTTCTGACCCAGCACCGCCCGTATAACCATTTTTTAAAGCATGAATATATGCAATGGGCCATATATCTAGAACATGAAAATCATATTTAGAAAAGTTAATTGGTCCTTCAGTAAAATCTATGTTCGCCTTGTTCATTAGACTGGCAAAGTGTGAAAGATCCATGCTTTGAACCCACGATGCAAGAAAAACGTTTGATCCAAATTTTTCATAAATTATTTTACCAATTTCCTCCTGCTTCGGTGCATCGTTAATCATCCCCTGTGTTATTCCAGATTTTTTAACAATCTTGTCGGGAAGATCAGCATAAACATAGGAAAGAAAATTATCTTTTTCTTCTAGAGTATCTTTGTTCAGCAAAATTGCCCCTACTTGGACAGGATGTCTTACTCCCTCAAAATCTATAACGAGAATATCTTTTGGAAATTTCATATATACACAATATCACGAGCTGTGTCTCCTGAACAAAATCCGAACTTTTTTCATATCAAGAATGTTTTCATCTTACCAATAATTTCGATATTTCTCATTTTCGGGTAAAGACAAGTCAATAAGTCTGAAGGTTACGCCCAGTTTTTATGGAAGCTTTATAGAAGTCCGACTTCCAACATTGTTGCTAAAATCAACCAACGTTTATGGAAGTCGGACTTTTATCATTGCTTCCAGGAGTTGGCACTTCGCCAAATATCGCCTCGGGGTAGCCTAGTTCTACTGCCCATTTCTGATTCTTGTAGTCGAAATGCCACCATTCGTCTTTGTCTCCTCCGAACCCCGCCGAGAGCATGGCCCCACGAAGCATCTTTCTGTTTTGTGCGGCAACAGAATTTCCAGAATTTTCTTCAAAATACAGAGGCATAGCTTCGTGGCCGAAATAATCAAAAACTGTACCCATATTCAATTCCTTCCCTTCGGTATCAACTAACGTTAGGTCGACTGCTGATCCAGTTGCATGCGGAGGAATGCGGTTTGGATTGTTGGGTGCGGTAACAAAGACACCTACTTCCATCTTGAGTTTTTCTTCGTCCCATTCCGGATGGTTTTCACTCAATTCTTTCCAAAACTTTTCATAGATTGCTTGCTGGACTACTCGTGGGCGAAAACCGTCCCAAATTTTAAACTTATAGCCACCTAGCCCTTGCTGAATCTCAAGAAGTTTATCTGCAACAGATTTACGAAGAAACATGCGGGGTTCAGTGGAAAGACCTTGATTGTAGTAGGCCGGTTCAAGTACAAAACCGTATTTGCTTAAATCAACAAGTTCTTCTCCACACTCGTGAACAGGAACGTCCTCAAATTTCACTAGAGTCATAGATCAATTATATCACTAGGGGTGGCTGTCATGAACGATGCTGGAATCGCTATTCAGCACTTGAGAGCAAAATTCCCCTTCCTGCGTAGTATTTCTTAAATGTTGCTACGGGTATTGAGTGTTTAATTTGGCTATTTGGATTTACAAACCCCGAAGGATTATTGATAGAAATGGTTCCTGTGTCTCTGTCGTATCCAACCACAAGAACGAGGTGCCCACCTCTCTGGTCCGCAGGAGCGGTATCGTATCCGCGAATATTGGGACTCACAGAGACGATAGCGAGTTTCCCTTGAGAGAGCGCGTGTTGAATTCCTTTCACGCTTAACTTGCTATAGACGTTTGCCACAAGTCCATACTTACGAACCCAATTAGCGAACTCTTTATACTTCATACTCGAAATCTCGCTTCCGTCTTCGCTATATACACCCGAGCGAAGTGCGTCTTCGGCAAGTTCTGCTGGCTTTATATTTTTGTCTTTAAAGTAGCCGAGCGCCATTGCCGTAGAGGCCATGCCGCACATTGTGAATGCCCATGCGGCGTATCGCTCGGGAGACGAGGCCCCCGTTTCTTTCCAGTGTGGATCTGCGCTCGGATCCAAAGTCTTTTTAAGACTCGGTTCCGCGTGTTCAGGAATAGAAAACTGGCAAACATAGGGAGTATCTATGTCCACCCTTGCCCCGACAGAGGATAGCATTGCTTGAAGCTCATAGAATAGATTTTTCGCCTCTTGAAGCAACCTTGAGAA
Source organism: uncultured Candidatus Saccharibacteria bacterium (assembly GCA_964360815.1). Lineage (GTDB taxonomy): Bacteria > Patescibacteriota > Minisyncoccia > Phycocordibacterales > JACOZG01 > JACOZG01. The sequence continues at coordinate 21,297 of CAYHYA010000004.1, forward strand.
TATTTTCATTCTCCACACTCTAGCGCACTGTTAGGTTATGATTCAAACGCATCTCTGGCGCAATAACCTATCTCAACTTGGCGGTGTTTGTTAACGACTTCTTCGGGCTGGCCGAAAAGTAAAATCAAACACTGTTGGAAGTCGGACTTCCAACAGTGTTTTCATAGGATCTTATAGTTTGGGATCTTATAGTTCTTTTTCAACCAAGCAAAATAACTGTCATTAGGTTTGGGATTTAAGTGTTTTAACAATTGCTTACCAACAGGAGAAAGCCCAAAGAAGCCGGGCATACTGATTTTTAATGTATTTATATCCCCTGGTGTAATTGGTGAAAATAAAATGGCTTTATCAAAGTAGGTAATCTCAAAATTTTTCTTCTCAGGATTTTCTATTGATTTTGTCATATCATTAGGCAAAAATAACGCTAGGCTTTGCAATAGCTGAAGGCTCTCAAAGTCCATTGTAAGTTCGTTCATAAATCCTTTGTCATTATCATTTTCAGGTAAAGAAAATAAGTTTTGTGGTATCTGCTCGCCATTTATTAATAAACTACACATTTTTTCAAACAATTCCAACTCATTTTTGCCAAGCATTTTAATGATTTGGAGCATGCTCATTGAGTAAGTGCCAGACGCGTTATATTCTCCTGCAATGATCTTTGCTATCAATTCTTGCATTTCATCATTTGAAATTCCTTTGGCGTGGTCAAGAAACCCCCAAAAAACATCGTTATCTATTCCAACCTTGCTAGTTTTTGAAGAATCAATATACTTTGTTGCTCTTGCTCCAATGTTTATTAAGTTTGTATTGGATCTAAAAGCAGAAACATATTGAACGGCCAAACCTTTTTCTTTTGCATCATCGTACCCGTCAAGAATATGTTTTTTGATTACTTCACCCTGCGCATTCCATTCGCTTATCTTAAAGCCAAGCAACTTATCAATTACTGTCGAAAAAAGTGGCGTGTTGGCTACTTTGGTGGAGTTTTCAATTGCGGTAGTAAGTGCTGTTGTTATTGGATCAATCATAATTTTATTTCCTTAAGGGGTCATTGGGTGACATTTCTGCCGGACTTGGACTCGAACCAAGATACTGGGCTCCAAAGGCCCATGTCCTACCATTAGACGATCCGGCAATAAAATTAAATTGTTAACTTACTTTTCGTGGGCGTCAAAAATGTCCCGTGTCCCCGCCTCGTCGGCGGGTCGCCGGTAAGGCGACTACCATTAGACGATCCGGCAATGGTTATTTGTTAACGACTTCTTCGGGCTGGCCGAAAAGTCTAACGAGCACAAGTTCTAGCGGTAATTCCGGCAAAGTTGACCGGCCTAATTCATCATACACGGCCAAGAGTTGCCGGAGAAGCTCCGGCAGAAGATTGGCTTTGGGCGAATTGGCTAGAGCGGTTAGGAATTTGAGCTCGTTGGCCGACAAGTCGGCGAGTAATTCGGTTTTCAAATTCGGCGCGAACTTGAGCAGAAGGGCCAGTCGCAACTGCTGAAGAATCAGTTTGACCCAAATTTTGAAGTCGTAATTTTGCTTAACCGCTTGTCGCACCGCCGCCAAGCCGCCGGCGAGATCGCCGTTTGTCGCGGCGGTCAGAAATTGCTCGACCGACTGCCGCCGCGGCGCGGCGGTGACGGCTTCAACTTCGGCCAAACCAATTTTCTGGGCTGGCGCAACGCTCATCACCTGTTGCAACACGCCGATCGCGTCGCGGAACGAACCGTCACCAAGCAACGCGATCAGGTTGATCGCCTCTTCGTCAATCGTCCGACCTTCGGCCCGACTAATCCGTTTAATCACCGTGGCCACAAGCTCAATGGCGGGCGGTCGAAAAGACAGCGTTTGGCAACGAGAAATGATCGTCTCCGGCAATTTATGAATTTCCGTTGTCGCCAAGACGAAAATAACATGCGCCGGTGGCTCTTCCAGTGTTTTGAGCAAAGCATTGAAGGCCTCGCGAGTGAGCATGTGCACCTCGTCCACGATATAAACTTTATATTTGGAATCAAAGGGCAAAGTGGCCACGGCGGCGCGCAGTTCCCTGATTTCGTCCACCCCGCGGTTCGAGGCGGCGTCAATTTCATAAAGATCATTCGGGCTAGTGGCAAGTTCGTTGGCGAAAATTCGCGCTACGCTCGTCTTCCCCGTCCCCCGCGGCCCGGCCAAAAGATAGGCGTGAGCCACTTGACCCTGTTTGATCGCCCCCGCCAAAACGCTGATCACCTGATTCTGGCCAAGCACTTCGGCAAACTTGGTCGGACGATATTTACGATAAAGCGCCAACTGGTCCATAATTTACTTCAAGATACCACACTCACCAAAGACAAAAAACCCTCCCAGTGCGCTTGTGCGTCGGGAGGGTTAAACTCTGAATTGATTTCGATTGCTTGATTCAAACCTCACACATCGAAACCAACTCTCGGTCAAACTCTTCGCCTGTTCCGAGTTGACCATCATTTCTCAAAAAACATTTCTTACCGCAATGTGGACAATCGGGAGAGGGCGAATCAAAAAAGAACCCACCGCGACAAGCCAAATATGGGCAAAATGAGAACATACCGGTAACGCGCTTGGGTGGTCTTACTTTTGCGCTACTTTTTGACAACGGACTTCTCCTTCTGTTTTTAACCATCCTTGACCCAAAAACACTGCCCGCTAGCTTAACATAT
>CAYHYA010000004.1:23981-48034 GCA_964360815.1 uncultured Candidatus Saccharibacteria bacterium
GCAGTCATGAGTTCGGCTCGCAGCTCGCCGGCTTCAGGGAAACCCGTAACGTACGCTTTGAAATGTTTCTTCATAATTGAAAAACTTTTCACTCCGCCGAGCAATTCTTCAAACAGTTTGGTGTGCTCCACGAGCCCACGCAGGCGTTCGGCGGTGGTGGGTTGGCGTTCGGCGAAAAGCCACGGGTTGCCGAAAATCGCCCGGCCGAGCATGATGCCGTCCGCGCCGGTTTCCGCGGCCCGCGCGCGGGCCGCGGCCAAATCGCCAACGTCACCGTTACCAATAATCAGTGTCTGGCTCCTCAGCTCATCTCTGATCTTAACCGCCCGCGCCACCGCCGCCCACTGCGCCGGCACCTTCGACATTTCCTGCCTCGTCCGCGCGTGCAGAGTAATGGCCGCCGGTTGTTCGGCTAAAAGTTCCGGCAACCAGGCGTCCAGTTCGTTGCGACGGTAACCAATTCGCGTTTTCACCGACACGGGCAAGCCGCCCGCCCCGGCGCGGGCGGCACGGATTAGTTCGCGTGCGAGGGTCGGATTTTTAATCAGCGCCGCGCCGGCGCCCTGTTTCTCCACCTGACGATCCGGACAACCCATGTTGAGATCAAGGCCGTCAAACCCAAGCGCGGCCACTAGTTTGGCTGCCGGTTCAAGTACTTCTGGCCGCGCGCTAAAAAGTTGCGCCACGATCGGCCGCTCGGCGGGAGTGAAAATAAGGTCGGGTAGCAGTTTATCGCGACCGCGACTCATCAAGCCGTCAGCCGAAACGAATTCCGTCCACAAAACATCTGGTTTGCCACAGCGCGCAATTAAACGCCGAAAAGCCGCGTCTGTAACATTGGCGAGCGGCGCCAAGACGAAAAATGGTTTCGGTAATTTTTCCCAAAACATTTCTAACGCCCGATTTCGGGGCGAGCGGCGGCGAAGTAGTCGTCAATCCCTACCGCTGTTTGCCAAGCAAATTTATCTAGAAGCTGATCCCGCCAAACTGGATTGGTAAATTGCGCTTCGTAAATGTAACCGTACTCAATAAGGAGAGAACCGCCCACGCGGGAGGCGTTGGCGCCGACCGCGATCAGTTCTTGGTCTTCGATCACACCGGCCGACTCGAGAGGAAAATTGCTGACAGGAGAAATTAGGGCGAGTTTCTGTTGGACCGCTTCCGCCACACCCTTACTCAAAAAATGGTTAGGTAATTGTTGTTCCGGAACGTAAATCGAAAAACCACGATACCGGCCGCGTTTCGCGCGCGGTCGGCCGGGATAATCATTAAAATGTAGATGTATCACCAAGTCGATATCTCGTTCGTTCGCCCACTTATTAATACCATAGAGACGAATCGCGACTTCGTCGCGGGCAAAATTGTGATCAACAACACTCTTTTCCGCTACCGCCCCGGCACTAACCAGCGAAGCGAAGCGCGAGCGCAAATTAGACCGAAAAGAACGAATCGCGTCGGCTTCACGCGAAAAATAATCTTCAAACTCGGGCCAATAGCGACCGGTCGCCCAATCTCTGGTTGAAAATACTTGGAAGTGGCCGTCGGCCGACAGATAGCGCGCGAGTTCGCGACCGAGGGCGAGCGTTAGGTCACTTTCTTTCAAGCGTCCGAACTGCGCGCCGTAATATTCTGGATCGTGGCCGGGAACAATCAGCACGCGGAGTTGTCGGGCATCATATTTCGAAAGCGCCGACTCGGGCGTCAACCCTTCGTGGAAAACTTGCCCGAGCAGATTCGAAACCGGCACCGGATAAGACCCGTGTTCGTCGGGCAAAAGCCACAAACCAACGATGGCGATAACGCTGAAGAAAAACCAACCGGCAATTTTCGTTTTCGGGACGACCATTTCGAGTTCCTGCTAGTTTACTTGAAGCGTCAGTTTTTGACTATCAGTCGGATCAACCTGCAGTTCAATTTCCTGACCACTTTTAATCTCGCCCGAGAGCAACTTGTCGGCCACCAATTGTTCAATCGCGTCTTGGATATACCGCGCCAAGGGCCGCGCCCCAAACTGTTGATTGGTGCCGCCATGCACCACCGCTTCAACAGCCAGATCAGTAATTTTGAAAATTAGTCCGCGCTCTTTCAGTCGCAGAGCCAAACGATTAAGCAAGAGTCGCGCCACCGCGCGGCGCTCCCCTTCGCCTAACGGGTTGAAGATGATCACGCCGTCAAAACGATTAAGTAATTCCGGTTTAAAAATATTTTGTTTGATTAAAGATTCCATGATCGTTTTTTCGGCCTCGAGTAGATGGCGACCGGAAGCGACTAGGTCCCAAATGAGCGGCGCGCCGGCGTTGGAGGTGGCGATCAACATTAGGTTTCGAGCATTGACCCGTTGACCCCGCATATCGGAAAAAACGCCTTCGTCGAGAATCTGCAAAAAGAGATTCAGAACTTCTGGTTCGGTTTTTTCAAACTCATCGAGCAGTAAGACGCCGTAGGGTTGATCGCGCAAAAGCTTGCTCAAAATTCCGGGCTCGCCGGTCTCAACCGAGCCAATCAACTTCTTGAGCGTTTCCGGTCCGCGATATTCCGACATGTCGAGACGCAGTAAGCGATCTTCCCCGCCGAAAAAAACTGCCGCCAGGGCTTTGGCTGTTTCCGTTTTACCCACGCCGGTTGGCCCAAGGAAAAGAAAGGAACCAAGCGGGCGTTTGAGGTTCCTCACCCCAACGCGACTACGACGAAGCGCGCGCGCGATCGCCACGATCGCTTGATCCTGACCAATCACCCGCTCGTGTAAATGTTTTTCTAGTGTCAGCAGTTGTTCCCGTTCGGTCGGAGCAATTTGGCCAAGTGGCACCTTCAATTTTTCGGTAGCAAAAGTTAGAACCGCGGACTTATCCACCATGCGCCGACCGGCATCAAGCGCCCACGGGGTTAGTTCGAGGAGTAAATCGAAGGCCTGATCAATTTCCGACTCCTGATTAAAAAACTGCTCGGCTAAATCCACCAACGTAACCAGTGCCGGATAAGTGAAAATTAATTTTCCGGCTTGTTGACGTTCGATCACTTCGGCCGCGCCAAGTAAACGGTCTAAAACGGCCGCAGTCTCCGGTTCGGTCAAAGTCACGATTTCAAACCGTTGACGAAGAAATGGGTTGGCTTCAATCGTTCGGTGATAAGCCGCGGTCTCGGCCAAAGCAATCACCTGAACTTTCGCCGAGGCCAAATAAGGATCCAACAGTTGTTCGAGATTCGCGCCAAGCGCCGCCGCACCGAGAATAAACGACGGCAGATCATCAATCACCAAAATCACGTTGCCGACCTTAATCACTTCGTTAAAAATTTTAATCAGCTCCTGCTCGAAACCCTGTCGCTCTTTGAAACGAGAAAAAAGAACACTGGTGCGAAAGAGTTTCGGGTGTTTCGGTTCGAGCGCCGGTAAACTTCGGCCGGTGCGAATCAGTTTAGACAACTCGTAAACGGTTTCGAGCGGCGCACCAGCCGGACCAACCAAGAGGGCGTTGGCCTCGCGCGCCCGAACCAAAATAGTTTCCACTTGCTTGGCTGGCGCGGATCGCCAGAGGAACTCTGCAAGCACTGGTGTGGTCTCGGCGGCCGTGAGCAGGTCGATGCTGTATTGATTGAGGAGATAACTCTCGCCGTAAGCCCAGTCTTTGGCTAAGCCGGGAATCCGACCCAACCGCTCGCGCGTCCACCACCGTTCGTGTGTCCGCCAAATCTCGCGCTCGCGTTCAATCCAGCGTGCCGCACCAACGGCCTCCAATCGCTTAATTTCGAAACCGAGCAACCACTTGTCGAGATCCGGATTTTCGTCAAGCAGTCTTTCCACCAATTCAGCCAGTGATAGAAGTTTAGCGGGAGAAAGTGTGAGCGTGGTCGCCGTGGGCGGCGTCAACGCGCGGCGCGCGGCCAAGAAAGAGTCGCGCGCGGCGCGCTCGAGACCGAGTCGGGCCAACCAACGCGCCCCAACGCCCGAAAGCAAGAAGCCGCAAACCAAATCTGACTCGGTGGTTCGATAAAGCAATCGGCCAACTTCAAAACTCACCGCGCCGGTCGCGCCAGAAAAGTAACGGTAACGGAAAAACGCTTCCGCTAAATAAGTGTCTAGCCAGACGGCCAGAAAAATCGCAAACAAACCAACCGCCACGGTGGCGAATGATTGAAGCTGACCGAGCCAACTGGCCGCGGCCGGCCACAGCGGCGCCAAGCCGATTAAGATCAGGGTGAAGAAAAGCAGGGTCAAGGCCCAGCTCATTACTCGCAGGAGCTGGTGTCGCCAACGATGACTTAAAAAAGAATCCAGAATGAACAGCGGATAAAGTGGGCTGGCTTCAAGTTGTGAACGAAAGGGCGTCATAAAAAATCAAACCCAAAAAATTAAATAGAAACCAGTGACCAGACAAAACAGAATGAGCGCGGGGCTGATCAGCCAAACGATTAAACCTACCGGCCCAAGGGCCACGGCTAAAGCCAAAACCACCACGGCGAAAGAAATGAGTACGAGACGAATTAACAAACCGACCAACCGCATCAAAACGTTGACGATCAGAGTTTCGACTAACTTGGTCGGGGCGAAACCCTTGGTGTATGGTTCGGCCAAGCGCCGCCAGGGCGAAAACAAGGTTCGGAGTAGAAGCGAAACGGAAAAGAAATGAAAGAGAAACCACAACAGGTTGCCATAGATTCGCCACCCCGCGCCAAGCGCCGCGCCATAATGCCAGAAAAAATAATCTTTGATCAACCGAAAACCAACCATCGCGTAATTATATCACGAAGATTGGGGAAGATTACGGTTGTTGCACGGAAAAAAAATTGGTGATAGTTATTAAAGCAGAAAGGAGTTTTTATGGATTTGATAGAAAGCTTAATAAAAGCAAGATTGGAACTGGCAGATTTCCTTATCGAGGCAATGCCAATCGAGGATTTGCCTAAAGCTGACACGATCTTTGTCTTTGGTCACACCGACTCAAGAGTGGCGGAACATGCGGCGGCTTTGTATTTAGCTGGGAAAGCTCCCATCATCGTAATTACTGGCGGGGCCGGCGAGCGCACGGTTCTGCCTGAACCGTACAAAACTGAGGCCGCTTATTATCAGAACATAGTGGTTCAATCTGGCGTTCCAGATAATGCGATTATCCTCGAGGACAAATCAACCAACACTCTCGAAAATGTGTGTTTGGGGATACCGCGAGCCAGAGCGGTCTGCAAAAAATTGCACCGAGTGATCGCGGTGGCGATGCCGCCACTTTTGCGCCGTGCTTTGGCGACCATGCGAAAACATTTCCCCGATATTGAGGTGGTGGGCAGTGCTTTCGTTTCAGACAACCCCAATGAATGGATAAGTGGCAAGTGGTTACAACGCCTCAAGGGTGAAATTGATCGGTTGATAAAGTATGCCAAGGAGGGAGATATTGCTCGGGTAGAAATTCCAAATGATATTTTGGAGAATTATCAGTTGATCACTTGAACCATTGTCCGCCATAAAACACCCGACGCCGACTTCCGAGTCCGGCGTCTTTTTCTTATCTCAGCTGGCTGATCGCTTCCTCGGCATAAAATTTCACCGACTTATCGAGTGGCACCTCGGCGAGTTCTCCGATGCTGAACCACCGTAACTGTTTATGCTCTTGCGGAGCAAGAACGACTTGGTCTGATTTAGCCCGAGCGAAATAAATCAAAACGATGTGTCGGTGGGTGGACGAAACTTGATGGATATTCATAAAAGCCGGCGCATAAAGAAACTTGGTTCCGTTCGCTTGAAATTGGCGGGCGGGTTTGTCGGCAACAATTTCCACCGCTAAACCACATTCTTCTTTAATCTCCCGCAAAATGGCTTCATCGGTGTCTTCGTTTAATTCGACGTGTCCGCCGATTGGTATCCACATGTCGAGTTTGCGGTGATGGCAAAGCAAGACCTTGTTCTGATAAACAATGTAAGCCACGACCGTAAAGTCAATTAGTTCATGAATGTGAGCCATATTTATCCCCATGATCATATAACAAAAACCAAAAAGGCGACACTTGTGATCGTGTCGCCCAGAATGAACTTCATTTCCCCTCCTAATGATTACTCCGCTCCTTCATCCGCAAAGTATCCGAAGATTCTCTCGAGAAACCTAATCGCGAAATGGTTTCTTTCCGCCGCCGCTGCAAAGGCCTCATCCAGCGTCTCAAGATCGTACCTCGCCATTGTATTGCTCCCACTTTTTCGGTACCCGGCTGATTTTATGGCTCTACGTCGAGCTAAAAACCAGCTTCTCTCCCATTGTAGCATATAGTATATATTTTGTCAATATCATGTGGCCACTTTTCCTGCTAGGGTGAAAATCAGAAAGGAGGGTAAAAATGAGATTACCCCATGATTTGGAAGCCCTGCGAGAGAAGGGGCTGACGCGGACACAGCTAGAAGAGGCAATTAAAGAGCGGCGGCGGACGATACGTTCTCACCGAGACGAAACATGGGACGACCGTTGCCATCTTGATGATTTTCTTCTGTATGAACATCTTGACGACTCGCCATCGACACCCTCAAAGCTACCAACCGAAGAAGAGATGATGCGACGGTGCAAGGAGTTTTATGAATATCGTCGGGCGGAGACGGCAGACAGACCAGACCCCGATGTTGCAACGATCATTGATAAGCGACGTTGGAATGAAGATCTTTTGCCCATGGACCGAGAAGGTCTTCTCGAGAAATTGTATAGAATTCAGCAGACCATCAAGAAGCATCGAGACATCGATGGTCGGTCACGCACGGTGGATGACGATCGAGAACTCTATCGTGTCTTGCCCGAAAATGTCATGGCTGATTTCCGTTTACCACCACGCGATAAATTCCTCGGAAAAGATGAGGGGAGTTGTTCGGGTTGTCGACCGTTTTGGAAAAGTCACCAGGATTGCTCTGTTAAAAGATGCAATTTCACGGCCTTCGGAAGGTGCACGCAGGAAACAAGAAGACGATGATGGTTGTTTGAAAATTTAAAAAGTTCAAGGGCCACAAACACCGCCTAATCCACAAAACAAAGTGGTGCCGGCGGTTTTTTTATTCAAACAAACCTACTCGACCGTCACCGATTTGGCCAGTTTACTAAAAAGACACGGTCTGCTAGTTTGGGACGAGAGTTGGGTTGTTTGTTCTTCCCATCAAGATAACACGAACAAAAAAGGAGAGAATATTATGAGCTTGAAAAATTACTCGCGATCGGCGACCAGACCGGACAGGTATTTTTCTCACTCTATCACTATTACCGGCGCGACCGGTGTGGGAACCACCACAACACTAGACGAACTTCAGAAAAAACTTGGTCGTCCCTGGCGCTTCGTCAGCGCCGGTGAAATGATGCGGGCTCGGGCCAAACAGCTGGGAGTGTCGCTTGAAGAATTGCTTCTGCTTAATCGCGATGACCCAAGCAATGACCACGAGTGCGATAACATGATCACGGAGTTTGGGACACATAACTATACGGTGATCGAGGGTCGGTTGCCGCACGTTTTCGTTTCCCCGGCCTTTCATGTCCTGCTCACCTGTCCGCTTAATGTCCGCGCACAGCGACGCCTCAAACACGGTAGTTCGCTAGGCAAAAATCTCGACGAAGTCGCTCGCCTTATTGAAACACGGGACCGGGAAGATAGAGCTCGGTACCAGAATCTTTATCCTGGCGGTTTGTGGCCAGACACTGATTTTGATCTGGTGATTGACACAAGTCAGTTTCTTCCCGAGCGGATCGTTAGCCAAATCATTGACGGCCGAGCCACTTGGATCGAAAAAATGGGTGATCGTGTCACCCAGGACATCTGCCTTGATTAGGTTGTCCGCCTCCCCCGCCCGGTTCACTTTCGTGAACCGGGCGGTTTTTCTTGATCGTCATGGCGCAAAATGTTAGGTTGTTGCTGGAACTGATGTTTGTTAACAAAGGTCTGAATAAGAAAGGAGATCTGTATGCACCTAGATAACAAAGAATGTGTAAAAATTGTCCGGGACATCTGCTTTTTTCCGAAATCCCCGTTGGTCGAAAGTTGGGAGATGGGGGTGGGGGGATGTGGACCTGATGGTGGTGTCGTGACGGGGGCCAACGCATTCATGAAGCGAGAAAAATGGTGCTGGTGGTTGGTCGCAATTGCTGTTTGGTGGTCGATATGGTTGGTTCTGTCCCTCATCCCCATTGTCTTTGAAGACCGGCCTGAGTTAACCAATGTCCCCATGTTTATACTTGGTTTGTCGCTACTTGGCCTCGTTCTCGGACTGCTTGGTTCATATTGGTTTCGTCCAAAAATATCTTCGTATGAAGCCATCGAATATTTTATCAACGACCTGCTTTATCTAAAAAAGATTATTCCTGATTATTGGCATGACGGTTATTTGAAGAACACGGACGATGACGAACTATCCAGGATCAAGCAAGCTGCTCGAGATCGCCTCAAAGAACTGGAATTCTCGGGGCCAGCCGAAAAGCGAAGTGAGGCCCAGCGCGTCTTCAGAATGTTCGGGCTGGTTCCTGAAGTGTGAGAGAAGTGACCTAGCGTTACCCCACCCGCGGACATTGATCGTCCGCGGGTGTTTTTTCTTACTAGTTTCCGTTCAAGACTAGATACTCTCCCTCGCTTATTATTTCCGCCTTACCGTCAACTACTTTCACTGCCGACAGATCATCGAGGGCGTAAATTGTGTTGGGGATTTCTCTGGCGACCTCTAGCAGATATTCTCTGTTCGCCTGAGGAAAATCGGGAGAATTGAAGTGTGGGCGAATGTAAAAGTCTACAAAACCAAGAGCTTTCTCGTTTTTATAGCCAACTGTTTCTTCGTAATAAATCTTTTTATCTTTACTACTTAGCGCCAGGGTTGGATTCGTTACCATACTTCCAGCGCTGATTCCTACCCAAACTTTTGTTTTCAACCATTCCGGTAACAGTTTCTCCAAACCAGATTTTTTAATCCATCGCAGCAGATGTGTGGCGTTGCCACCCGAGAAGAATAAGACATCGGCGTCTTCCAGACGGGATTGCCAAATTTCTTTCGGCAAGGCCGAAATATCTACGATGTCAATACGGCCAACGTCTTGATTTTTTATGTTAGCAAGATCGTCAATAAACCAGCTTTTGTCTCCATTCTCAACATTCATCGCGGTCGGGATGAAAGCAATTTTGGTCTCGGAAGGGGGTTTTTCAACCAACCCGAAAAGGGCTTTGGCAATGGACTGATTCGAAAGTCCGTTCGAGGTAAGCAAGAGCTTCATACAACGTACTAGATAGTATCAAGTAATATGGGGTGAGACAAAGCTCCTACGAATCGACAGTGCCTTGAGTAATAGTGATGGAAGTCCGACTTCCATCACCTTCCATGTTTTCAAGCTGCAAGTATCTGGCAAAGTTTAAATCCCGAGTCAGTTAAACGAAATTTTTCTTCAGGGAAATATAGGAGGGGTGATCTTTCCTCGATAGGACTAATTAGCTTCAACTCAATTAGATGTGGTTCTGAAAATTCGACTAACGAATTTATGTTATGTCCTAATTTTTGAGCAATGCTTGCAAACCAAATATTACGATGCCTTGAATTAAGATTCAGCCCTAACGCGAAGTTACCCGGAAGATTCTTTTTTTCAAAAATCTCAAATGCACCCACTAGAACAAGTATGTCATTTGATGTCAGTTTTTTACAGATTTGCATTAGTTCAAAAACGGCTAATTGTTCAGCATTATTAGTGTTTGGTTCAATTAATTTAAAGAAGAGTTTTTTAACAGCATTAAACCTCTCTTCATCCGGGTTACCCTGAATAAATGTTAGGGTATCGGCTAGAGAATCGACGTGGATCGATTCGAGGTCATCTTTGGTTCTTTGGTCTTTTTTTCTTTCTCTCCATTCAGAATAAAAATTTATTAGCTTGTTTTCTACTATTTTAGATAAGACCTTCACTGTTACGGAAACTGGATCTGTTACTAAATCAGGGGTAAGAAGACCAGACAGTTCGGGTAAAATTGAAAGCCCTAAGTCAACAACATTATTGGTTGTTTTTTTAACTTCACTATTTTCCATATAACTGCCGGTCAGGGACTCGAACCCCAATACCATGCTTCAGAGGCATGTGTCCTACCATTAGACGAACCGGCAAGATGCTACTTAACTATCCTACTTTATCACGACCAAAAATAAACGTCTGTGTCCCCGCCTCATCGGCGGGTCGCCGAAAAGGCGACTACCATTAGACGAACCGGCAATGATTATTTTGTTTCTTTGACCCGCGCGCTGGCCGCGCGAATAAAGGCCAAGAAGAGCGGATGTGGCGCGAGCGGACGAGACTTGAATTCCGGATGAAATTGCGTGCCGAGGAAGAATGGATGAACCGAAGTCGGCAATTCGGCAATTTCCATCAAACGCCCGTCGGGCGAACGCCCCGAGAAGATCATACCGCCCGCCTCTAATTTAGCAACATATTCCGGATTAACCTCATAGCGATGGCGGTGGCGTTCGCTGATCCGCGTCGCGCCGTAGGCACTGGCGGCGATTGTCCCCGCGCGCAGTTTGGCCGGATAAGCCCCGAGGCGCATCGTTGCGCCGTAAAGTTTATCGGCCAATTTTTCTTTCTGCTCGGGCAGGAGATCAATCACCGGATGCTTTGTCGTCGGGTCAATCTCCGTGGTATGCGCCTCGCGGAAGCCGAGCACCTGTCGCGCGTATTCCACCACGGCCAACTGCAGGCCATAACACAAACCAAAATACGGCAAACCAGATTGCCGTGCCTGCCCGATGACCTTAATCTTCCCTTCGACCCCGCGTTCACCGAAACCGCCCGGCACGAGCAGGCCGTCGTACTCGGTGAGTTCGTCCAGTCGGCTAGCTTCCGTTTCGTAATCAGACGCGTCGAGCCATTCAATCGTCAACCGTTTCTCGAGCGCGCCGGCGGCATGTTTCAGCGCTTCGATCACCGACAGATAAACGTCAGCGAGCATAAAGTCGCCGGTCTTAAAATATTTTCCAACAATCCCGATCCGCACTGGCGTGGTGGCCTTCACCAAACGGTTGATCATGGCGCGCCAGTCGTTCAAATTCTTCTTTCGGGGTGTCAATTTGAGCAGGGCTAGAAGCGTTTCGCTTAAACCGTCTTTTTCAAAATTGAGCGGAATGTCGTAAATGTTGGCCACATCGGGCGCAGAGATAATGTGTTCTGCTCGAATGTTGCTCGCGAAGGCCAACTTTTCTTTCCGTTTCTGATCAAGCGGCCGATCACTCCGCGCGATGATAATGTCGGGGTGAACGCCGTAAGAATTGATCGTCCGAACGGCGTATTGCGTGGGCTTAGTTTTCATCTCTCCGATCTTGTTCGGCACTGGCAAATAACTAACTAGAACAAAAATCACGTCGTCGGGATGACGCAACTTCAAGATGCGCGCCGCTTCGATGAAAATAGCGTTTTGATATTCGCCGGCCGTGCCACCAATTTCAATCACCGAAATATCGGCGCGTGACTTGTCGGTGGCTAGTTTGATTCGCCGCAAAATTTCTTCGGCCAAATAAGGCACCGGATCAACACATTTGCCGCCGTAACCAAGCGCCCGTTCTTTATTAATAACGTATTGGTAGACCATGCCGTTCGTCATGTAATTTTCGGCGGGAATATTTTCGCCCAAGAAGCGTTCGTAGTTGCCCATATCCTGATCGCATTCCAAGCCCGACTCGAGCACGAAAACCTCGCCGTGCTCGATCGGGTTCATCGTGCCGGCGTCAACATTCAAATACGGGTCAATCTTCATCAAACTCAACTTGAAGCCGCGCGCCGCGAGAATCTTGCCGATTGCCGAAGTGGTCACGCCCTTGCCGACCCCCGACATGACCCCGCCAATCACAAAAATATATTTATGTTTCTTCACCGTCGCCGTGCTAGACCTTGAGATATTTCCGCACCGCCAGAAAACTGGCCACAACACTTAAGCCCATGCCCGCACCCAAAATAATTAGGAAAAGAATGGCAAAGTGACTCAAATAATAACTAACCAAATCAAAACGGTCGGCAAAGATTATCGTCGCACCGCGAACCCAAAGCACCGCCGGGTACAAGAGTCCGATCGAAAAAAACGAGGCCAGCAAACCGGCGATCACGCCTTCAATAATGAACGGACCGCGAACGTAAGCGTTGTCGGCACCAACCAAACGCATAATGGCAATCTCTTCACGCGAAACATGAATCGCCAGAGCGATGGTACTGAACACGGCGATAACGGAAATAAACACGAGCACCAAGAAAACCGCCAGGCCAAGTCGCCGAACGGAAGCCATGAAAACGAGGAGATTGTCGATGTTAACTTTCTTGTAATTGATGCCGTAGATGAGGTCGCGGCCGTCGGGGCTCAGGGCGTCGTCGCCCTCGAGAAAATCAACGATGCTGTCGTAATGATTGGGATCAAGCGCCTGAATAACCAATCGCGCGCCGAGCGGATTACCGACCTCGTCGAGCGATTGGGTGACAACGGCGTTATCTTTGTTGCGCTCGCGGAAGTCAGCCAGTTCTTCTTCGCGCGAGCTGTAAGCGACCGTCTTTACGGTCGGTAAAAATTCCAATTGCTTTTTCAGCGCTAGAACTTCGGTCTCGGTTGCGTCTTTCTCGAACGACACACTGATGTCAACTTTATTTTCGAGCGCGGTGAGTGACGATTTCAACATCGCCTGACCGAGGAACAAGCCACCAATCGTAAACAAGGTGGTGGTTAAAATTACGACCGACGAAAGCGAGACGATACCGCTTCGCCAAAAATTAATGAACCCCGAGCGGATAATTCGTTTAAAATTCATGCTAGTAACTTGATTATAACCTAAACGTTAGAGACAAGTTAAGGAGGCGAGTAAATCTCCCGGGCGAACCTTCATCACCCGCACGCCTTGAGTGGCGCGGCCGAGTAGCGGAATCTGGTCGAGCCCGGTGCGCACGACTTGACCTTGTTTTGAGATCGTGACTACTTCCGAGGCCTCCGGATCAAGGACCACGGCCTTAATCAGGGCGCCGGTTTTCGGTGTGACTTTGGACGTTTTCATGCCGCTCCCGCCCCGCCGTTGAACTTTATATTCAGTTAATTTGGTTCGTTTACCAAAACCATTGGCCGACATCACCAAGAGCGAGCTCGCGCCACCCTCCTTAGTGGCAATCCCGAGACCAACCACCGCGTCACCCTTGGCTAGTTTAATCGCTCGCACCCCCGCCGCCGTTCGGCCCATCTGGCGAATATCATTCGCCAGGAAACGGATCGCCAAGCCGCGACTGGTCACCAGCACCGCGCCATCGTCGTGGCGAACGGCGGCGACAGCGAGAAGTTCGTCGCCCGTCTCAAGGGTGATGGCGATGATGCCGCTTCGTCGCACCTCGCGCAAACTCTCACCACTCACCCGCTTGGCCAAACCAGATTTAGTGACCATGAGCAACGAGAAGAGGTCACTTTTGGTTCGCGGCAAAGCCAACACCGAGGTCACCCTTTCGTCGTCCGACAGGGCGAGAAAATTCATGATTGATTTGCCTCGCGTCGCGCGCTTGCCTTCCGGAATATCGTACATCTTCATCTGATAAACTTTTCCCCGATCGGTAAAAAACAACAGATCGTCATGGGTGTTAGCGGTGAGGAAAAGTGAGACGAAATCCTCCTCTTTAATATTCAGGTCGGCCACGCCAACACCCCCGCGCCGTTGGGCGCGGTATTCCGTTGGATCGGTGCGTTTAACGTAACCACCTCGCGTTAGAACTAAAATACTTTCCTGATCAGCAACTAAATCTTCGGTGCGGATTTCGCTCACCCCTTGACGAATAATTTTCGTCCGGCGCTCATCGGCATATTTGCCCTTAATCGTCGTGAACTCGTTTTTAATCACTGCCAAAATTTTTTTCGGGTCGGCGAGGAGGGTTTTCAGTTCCTTGATCAGGGCTTGGATGGTTTCGAGTTCATCCTCGATTTGTTGGCGTTCGAGACCGGCCAACTTCTGTAATTTCATTTCGAGAATCGCTGTCGCTTGAATTTCAGAAAAACCAAAACGTTTTTGTAATTTAACTTTGGCTTCGACGGCATCGGCCGACCGCTTAATCGTTTCAATCACCGCGTCAATTTGATCAAGGGCTTTCGACAGGCCGAGCAAGATGTGTTCCCGCTCCTCGGCCCGACGCAAGTCATAGGTCGAGCGGCGCCGGATCACCACCTGACGGTGATTCACGAATTCTTCGAGAATAGATTTGAGCGACAGGAGTTTCGGCACACCATCAACCAGAGCCAACATGTTGTAATGAAAAACAGTTTCGAGTTCGGTGTGCTTATAGAGCGAGTTCAAGATCATTTCCGGGTGAACGCTATTCTTCAGATCAATCACCACCCGAGTATCTTGGAGCGTGGTTGACTCGTCGCGGATGTCTTTAACCCCTTCGAGCTTCTTCTCGCGCACCAGATCGGCGATGTGGACGATCAGCTCCGCCTTGTTCACTTGGTAAGGCAAAGAAGAAATGACGATCTGGTGACTGCCAGCTTTGGCCTCAACGATTTCGGCCGCGCCGCGCACCACCACGCCGCCTCGGCCCGAGGCCTCGGCGTGATGGATGTCACGTTCGTTAAAGATTAATCCGCCGGTCGGGAAATCCGGCCCCTTCACGAAACGAAGCAGGTCTTCGGTGGTGGCGTCAGGGTGATCCACCAAATAAATTAGTGCCTCCATCACCTCGCCGAGATTGTGGGGGGGAATTTTGGTGGCCATGCCGACAGCAATACCAATCGAACCCATCAATAAAAGGTTTGGGATCACCGCAGGTAAGAGTCGCGGCTCTTGGCGTGTACCATCATAGTTATCGGTAAAATCAACCGTCTCCTTACCAATGTCGGCAAGCAATTCGCTCGTCAGGGCTGACATCTTAACCTCGGTGTAACGCATGGCCGCGGGCGAATCGCCGTCAACCGAACCAAAGTTTCCCTGACCTAAAACCAGCGGATAACGCATGGCGAAATCTTGGGCCAAACGAACCAACGCGTCGTAACAGGCGGCATCACCGTGCGGATGATATTTCCCGAGCACGTCGCCAACCACTAATGCCGATTTGCGAAATTTAGCTTGGGCCGAAAGCCCCAGATCATGCATGGCGTAAAGGATGCGCCGATGCACCGGCTTTAAGCCGTCGCGGACATCGGGCAAGGCCCGCGAAACGATCACCGACATGGCGTAGTCGAGATAAGAATCTTTAACCTCGTCAACGATCTCAACTGGCACAACCCGATTGGTTGGCGTGGCGGTGTCTTCGGTTAATTTATTTGGCTTGTCTGATTTCATGGATTTACTTGTTGCTTCGGTTTGAGTTTGGTCAATAAAACCTGCCAACCAGTTTTAACTCTTTCCCAGCCAGTTAAAAATTTCTCGGCGGTTGGCGCGGCTACCAGTGCCGCTGGCGCCAACCGGTTCTCCGCGAGTGGCGCGGTATATCTAAAGTTCACAACCCAGAGCAGAGCCAGCGCCAGAGTCAGGCCACTCGCCAGAGCCAAGGTGATTCGCCGCCGGACCGGCTCGGGTTTGGTTCTTAATTTATCAATCTGCTCAAGCCAGGTCATCTGGATAAATAATTAGTCGGCCTTGAGCACCACGACTTCAGCTTCCTTCTCAAGCAATTCCCGACCCTTAATGGTCAACTTATCGAGCGGTTGAACGGCGTCTTCGCCGGCCTCCTTAAGAAAACTGGCCAACGTGGCCGGTGAGTAGTTGACCGGAATGATGAGGTGCGGATTAAGCGACAGGGCCAGTTGATAAGCCAAGCGCGGCGGAAGCGCGGCTTGGTCGAGTCCGACAAAGAGAATGTCCACTGGCGTTAACTCCTCTTTGACCGCCAGGGTCAACTCTTTGTCGGCCAACATTCCGAGGTGGACCAAGCGTTTGCCGTCAATGATTAAATCGTAAATCGTATTGATCTTCTGTTCCGGACCAGAAGAACTAAAACCGCGAATGAAGGTTTCGGCTACTTCGTACTCGCCCGGCCCGTCAACAACGAACGGTCGCCGGTCGCCAAAGGTCACCTCCTCCACTCCATTAGCAAGCGGTAGAGACACCGACACCAACGCCAGATCGGCACCGAAACGAACGGGTTTAAGGCCAGAATCACGGCCCAGTGGATTGAACACCACGACTCGCTCGCCCTGTTGAACTTTAATCATTGCGCCGCCGTGATAAGTAACGATCATAATCATTAAATGATAGCAAGATTGCGGCTTTTTGGCCAGTTTGTTATACTCCCGCCCATGTTAAACACGACGATCACCGACAACGAAAAGGAAACCCTGTTCGAAAACAATCCCGAGTCGCCGATTTTGGTTCGGGCAATGGATCAACTGGTTAGAAACATTGCCAACCCACCGGAAATTGGGGCTCTGGTTAAAGGTACGGTGATTGGTCGCGGTAAGATGGCTCTCTATATTGACGTGCCGCCTTTTGGCACGGGGATCATTTTCGGTCGGGAGTACCTGAACGCGCGTGAGATTATTCGCTCGGTTAGTTTGGGCGAGGCGGTCACGGCGAAAGTCGTTTTGCCGGAAGGCGAGCAGGGCTACATCGAACTGTCGCTTAAAGAAGCCAAGCGAGCCATTATTTGGAGTGAGGCCAAGAAGGAACTCGAAGCGAAAACCGTCTTCGAACTAACGGTTAAAGACGCCAATAAGGGCGGCCTGATTCTTGACTGGCAAGGGATTGACGGCTTTCTACCGGCCTCACAACTTAAAGCCGAGCATTATCCGAAAGTGCCCGACGGCGATCGCGGTAAGATTATGGACGAACTAAAGAAACTTCTGGGCCAAAAAGTTGAAGTCTACATTATTGATGTGGATGCCAAGGAGGGCAAGTTGATTCTGTCGGAGAAAAGTGCTGGAGCGAAAAGTCGAAAAGAAATTATTGATAAATACGCGCTCGGCGATGTGGTTCATGGCGAAGTGACTGGCGTGGTGGACTTTGGCGTGTTTGTTAAACTAGAAGCGGATTTCGAAGGTTTGGTGCATATTTCAGAAATCGACTGGTCGCTCGTGGAGAATCCGCGCGATCATTTCCGCGTAGGTGACAAGCTTCAAGCAAAAATTATCGAAATTAAAGACGGGAAAATTTCCCTCTCGATCAAAGCCCTTAAAACCAATCCGTGGCTCGAGGCGGCCGGAAAGTATAAAAAGGGTGAGCGCGTCGAGGGCGTGGTGATTAAATATAACAAACACGGTGCGTTGGTCAGTTTGGAGGAAGGCGTGGCCGGCTTGATCCACATTTCTGAATTTGAAAATGAAGCCACTCTGCGACAAAAACTAGAGTTGGGTAAAACTTATCCGTTCATCATCAATTTGTTTGAGCCAAAAACCCAAAAGATGACTCTGTCGCTCGTTAAGCCAGCGAGCTAGACAAAATCTTGGGTGGTTGATATAATCAAGACAGATACCAAGAAGCGTTCTTGGTTTTTTGCTTGATTTTTTGAAAGGAGTGTGGCCAGTGCCTGATAGGCGTGAGTATGAGTCTATGTTTTCGCCTCATGTTCGAGAAGTTTTCACTGAGGCAAAGATAATTGCCAAAAAATTCCTAGAATCGGAAATACAGACCGAACACGTTCTTGGTGCTCTTTTGGCCAGAAAATCTTTTGCGCTCTTGCGCTTAACAGATTTTGGCATCGACTGGAAATTGCTCGAAGATAGGCTAAACGGCCTTATGGACAAGAAGGATGGTGGTGACGGTCCCAACGACGGGTGTCATAATTTTCAAGACGACAAAGTATTATCAAACCCAGTGCTAACGGTGGTTAAGATCGCGGGAGAGTTGACGACAGAAGCGAGCCATTCCCGCATCGACTGTGAACATGTTGTTTATGGCCTTCTCGTTGAAGCAGATGGTGAGGCCGGAAAGATTTTAAGGGAGTTGGGAGTGACGGGTGAGAAATATCGTGACGCCTGGCTTAAAGAGCAAGATTGAGATACTGTCGTGGTAACGTTTCGTCAAAAATCTCCGGATTTATCATTCGGGGATTTTTTCTTTAGTTGAACCGGTTCATGGCCAGTTCCGAGCTTTCGGTTAACAAGGTTTCAAAAACTTCGATCAGTTTCTGGTTGGCCGGTTTCAAAATTTTTTCTTCGGTTGGCTTGAAACGACCGAGAATGAAGTCGGTCACGGCTTTCTCCCCCGTCGGTTTTTTCAGCCGACCGGCGGTCGTAACTGGACTGATCCCAACGCGCACTCGAACGAAATTTGGTGTTTTCAATTTTTTAATAATCGATTCAACGCCACGATGGCCGCCCGACCCGCGCCCGAACGAAATTTTGCAGTGACCGAGCGGTAAATCTAGGTCATCGTGAACCACCACTAGCGCGCTGGCGGCCAATTTACTTTTAACCACTTTGCCGACGCTTTCGCCAGACCGATTCATCATGGTTTCCGGACAAAGCAACCACACGTCCACTTTCCCCACTCGCCCGCGCGTGGCGAGAGCAAGACATTTTTTATCTACCGACCAAGCCGGCCAATTGCGCGCTAGCCGCCAGGCCTCTAGTGCCGCCCGACCAACGTTGTGTCTAGTTTGCACATACTCGTCACCCGGATTACCTAGTCCGAGAAAAATTCTGGTCGTGGTCATTGGTTTGGCCATATTCAATTAATTATTTTTAAACCGGCGATTAGAAGCGAAAACTTTTCCAATATAATCAACCATAATTGATTAATCATTAGCAAGAAGCGGGTTAACCATTTTAGTTTCGGGTTAATCGCCGACAACAAATCATTGAGTGAGTCGGTCGAAATAGTGACTGGCGAGCTGTAGTTACCTCGCTGGTCGTAGCTGTAGAGGGTGTAATAAGACGTTTCTTCAGGCTTCGAGTCGAAATCCGTAAAGCTCCCTTCGACCCCATCGTAAACCACCCGAGCGACAGTTAAATAACGAGGATTCCCCGGCGAACGAACGTCGGGTAAAGGTAACACGCTACGCAACACCAAAACGCGAGCGAAATCCGTCGCCACCGGATTCTGCCACTCGATAATTACTTGATCATTATCGAGTTTAATTTTTGCGTCCGTTGGTGGTGGGGGTGGAGTGATGTCGATCGGCCCGCTCGGGACCACCGGATTAAAATTGGTTGCTCGAGGTGGTGGCGAAAAAGACGGAACAACCGACCCGGGCAAAATTACTGGCGGCGGAGGCGAAGGTGGCAGTGGTGGAGTTGAGGTTGAGATTGGTGCCGGCGGTGGATTCGGCGGCGTGCTTGAGGCCGCTGGTTGAACATTGCTACATTGACGAGTATCGAAGGTGCAATTCGCGCGACAAATCAGCTGACCGCGGACAAATCCTCGACTAACACAAGTTTGGCCACTGAGATTGGCCCCGTCACACCGTTCGCCGTTCTCAATCACGCCGTTGCCACAAATAGGTGATGAGGGCAGAAGTGGAGGTGGATTAACGGGCAATTCGGGTGATGGTTCCGGTGGGATGACGTCGGGATCAAGCCCACGAAGAAAGCCGTCAGCAAACGCCCGCGCATGAGCCATAAAGTAATCAACGGGCACTTCATGATCGCCCGGGCCGGGATAAACAATTGCCCCTGCCACCCCCTCTTCACGCAAAAGAAGTCCCAGTCTTTGACTAATCTCTGGGTCCCAGTTGGTGGCCCCGCTCCGACTGTAAGAAAAACTAACCCAGGGATAAGAACCGGAGTAATCAGCTTGACCCAAAAGAAATCTAACCTTGTTTAGGTCGGGCGACCAATAGAAATCGGGCGAAGGATGGTCGCCCGTGCCCGGCAACATGTGCAATTGTTCATACTGTTCACGGTCAACGTTTTCGCGATCGGGCACATTTTCACCATAAAATAAAGTTAGAATGTTCTGGCTTCGACTTTTAACTCGATTCAAAACATCTCGCCCACGCGCCAGCCAGTTAGCTTCATATTGCTCATATCTCTCATCTTTTGAACCGGAATATCGAGTAGCGCTATTTTGAATCACTAGTGGATAGTAGTACTCCAAAGCCCCCGGCTTGCCCCAAATTTCGATGTCAAACAGAACCGCATCGCCGGACGCGATGGTGGCGTGATCGAGCAAGGTGCTCAAGAAATCTAGTTCGTTTTGCCAAACGATACCAGTGTAAGCCGGGTCGTGAGCACCGCTTCTCGGTTTAACTGAACAGTCATCATGCTGACAAACATATGGATCAAAGCCCGGGGTGTCGAAGTATTTTAGATTCTGATTGTTGGTTGGATGATTTTCCGGATCAAGCAAATCCTTGTTCAACAAGATCGTCCGACCTTGGGTGCCAGAATTGAAACCATGAATGAAAGCGAACGGTAGGCCGACTTGCCGCAAGTCGGCAATTTTCGACGCGACGTTAGAGTTGGCGCTCCAGATTGTTAGACCGGCGTGGGTGAAGCCAATTTGTTTGAGTTGGTTGAGGTCGTTTAGATTGCGCGACCAGTCTTCGGCGTTACTTGCGTCTATGTGTGGACCCCAATAGGTCAAAAACTTTTGCTGGCCCCAAACGAGGTGGGGCCAAGAGAAAAGGGTTAAAATTAGGCCGAGAAGTGCTGGTCTCATTTTAGCTCGATTATACCTTAAGTCGTTGCGTTGGAAAAACCTTTATAATACACTGACCGTCATGGGAGAAAAAAAGTGCTGGCGCGATAACGCTTGGGAGGTGGTGAAATTTGTAGTGATTACGTTGCTAGTGGTCATTCCTATTCGCACCTATGTGGCCCAACCGTTTATCGTTTCTGGTTTGTCGATGTATCCCTCCTTCAACGACGGTGAGTATTTGATCATTGACGAGCTAACTTATTTGCTCCGTCAACCGAAACGAGAAGAAGTGGTCGTTTTCCGTTTCCCTAAAGACCCGTCCAAGTTTTTTATCAAGCGAGTCATCGGCTTGCCGGGCGAAACCGTGGTGATTAAAAATAATCAAATTACCATCCGCCAAGGAAATACCGAGCTGGCGATCATGGAGGCCGACACCAAAGATCAAATCCTGCTTGACGGATCGTTCGCACTTGGACCGGAAGAATATTTCGTGCTTGGCGACAATCGCAACATGAGTCTCGACTCTCGTGCCTGGGGCGCCGTGCCGGAGAAGTTGATTAAGGGCCGAGTGCTTTTGCGCCTCTTTCCGTTTAATCGCCTGGCTCTCTTGCCGGCCTCAATAATTGAATAAAACAATGAGTGAAAATAAACGATCTGATAAGGTTGAGTTTAAACTGCAAACAATTAAAGGGACGCGCGATCTCCTGCGCGACGAGTATTATCTCTATCAAGGACTAACGGAAAAGGCGGCCGAAGTGGCGATTTACTACGGCTTCCAACCAATCGAAACGCCGATTCTCGAATACGAAGAACTTTTCCGACACAGTCTTGGTTTAACCACCGACATCGTGGAAAAAGAACTTTACACTCTGCGCACTAAGGGTGGCGACCGCCTGGCTCTGCGTCCCGAAGCAACCACACCGATTATGCGTGCCTACTTCGAACATGGTCTGCAATCCGAACCACAGCCGGTGATGCTCTATCACACTGGGCCGTTTTTCCGCCACGACAATCCTCAACGAGGACGTTATCGCGAGTTTCGCCAGTTCGATTTGGAAATTATTGGTACGGCGAAAAGTATCGCCGATGCCATGATCATCCGGCTGTGCCTAATCATTTTGAAAGAAGCCGGTTTGACCAACCTGAAAACCGAGCTAAACAGCATCGGTGATCGCGATTGTCGGCCGATCTTTCGGCGCGAGTTATTAAATTACTACAAGAAGCACGCGCGACAACTCTGCGCCGACTGTCGCGAACGCCTGAAAAGCAACCCGCTTCGCCTCCTCGACTGTAAACAAGCCAAGTGCCAAGAATTAAAGCTGGCGGCCCCGAATCCGATCAGCTTCCTCTGCGTCCCGTGTAAACAACATTTCAAAGAAGTGCTGGAGTTTCTGGAGGCAATGGAAATAAGTTACACCATCAACAACAATCTGGTTCGTGGTCTGGATTATTATTCCCGAACCGTTTTTGAAATCAGCGAGGTTGACGAGAGTGCTGCCGGCGCGGCCCCGCTCGCGCTCGGCGGGGGCGGGCGTTACGATTATCTCGCTCGCGCGCTCGGCGTCAAGAAAGGCGTGCCGGCTGTCGGTGGCGCGCTCGGTCTTGATCGGATTCTCCAGTCACCAAAATTCAATCGTTTAACTCCGCGCCTGCTTAAGAAGCCGCGCGTCTTCTTCATTCAGCTTAGTTTGGAGGCCAAGATGAATAGTTTGAAGGTGATCGAAATTCTCCGCCAGGCGCGCATGCCGGTGGCCCACTCGTTGTCGAAAGATTCGTTGTCGGCTCAATTGGCGATTGCGGAAAAAATGAAGATCCCCTACGCCATGATTTTGGGCCAAAAAGAAGTCATTGACGGCACGGTAATCGTCCGCGACATGAACAGTCGCTCGCAGAATATCGTTAAGCTCGACGACCTCGCCGGTCATCTCAAGGAGCTAAAATAAATTATTGGGATTATTTAAAAAAACAATGACAAACAAAAACAGGGGTTTCTCGAGCATCATCTTAATTATCATCGTCATCCTCGTCTTGGGTGGTGGATATTGGCTGTGGCAAAACCAACTTGGAAGTCCGACTTCCAAGTTGGTTCCGGACGATTGGCAAACTTACCGGAACGAAGAGTATGGGTTTGAGTTTGGGTATCCATCCAACTGGACAATAGAAATACCAGGCGAAGGCGATCGTTTTTACGAAGAGAGCGGATTTTTCTTCATTGGTCTCGATAGGCAAAATAGGCAAACTAATTCTGTTGGTGCACCAATCCTTGGTTTAGCCATTCATGGCAATGAAAAAGACTTGGATTCATTTTTCGTTTTCAACGATCTTAAGGGAGAAAAGAAGGATGTTATAATTTCTGGTGTTAGCGCTAGACAAAATCTATCAATTGGACAGAATGGAAAACCAGCAATTTCGGTTGGTTTTATAGTAAATAAAAATGGTTTTCTTCTTTCGTCGTTTGATAGTGAGGGGGACGAAACTGTTAATTTGGCAAATCAAATCCTCTCGACTTTTCGGTTTACGAAATAAAGGATTCGTGCTAGCATACCGGCCATGATTATTACGAGCATGGTGAATAAGGATTCGGCCACCGAATCGAATTTGAGTTTAATTAAACGCTTCAGCAAGCGTTTGCAGGGGGCTGGCACACTGCGACGCGCCAAAGCCAATCGTTACACCGATCGGCCGCTTTCGGCATATAAAAAGAAGCAACAGGCCTTGAAGCGTATTCAACGCCAAACGGAATTTGAGCGTTTGCGAAAATTGGGCTTGATTGAAGATGTTGGCCGTAAGAAATCTTACTAGGCGCCAGACTCCCCGCCGGTTATTTCACCAGCTCACCGAGAAAATTTTAGGATCCGAGTACGAGTTGAGCTTGGTTCTGGTCGGCCGCCGCCGTTCGCGAAACTTGAATCGGCGTTACCGCGGTCGAGACAAGGCCACCAATGTTTTAAGTTTTCGCCTCGAGAAAAATTCCGGTGAGATGTTTGTTGACCTCGGACAAGTCGCGCGCGAAGCCGCGCGTGAGGGGCAAACTTTTCTAAATCGCCTCCGACTAATCTTTATCCACGGTTTGCTCCATTTGAAAGGCCTCGACCACGGGAGTAAAATGGAGTCACTCGAAAGTCAATATGAGAAGAACGATCGTCACCGGACTAGACGTTGGCAGCGCCATCACGCGCGTGGCCGTTTGCGAACTCGTTAAGGGAAACCGTCAACCGAAAATTTTAGCTTTGGCCAAAAGCGAGTCGCGGGGAATGCGGCGTGGTTACGTTATCAATGTTGACGAAGCGGCCGAGGCGATCAAACAAGCGGTTAAAGAGGCCGAGCGCGCGGCCGGCGTCAAGATTAAGCGAGTCTTTGTCGGACTCGGCGGAGTCACACTAGAATCGAAAATCGGCGAGAGTCAGATTATTGTCTCGCGCGCCGATACTGAAATCACCGATAATGATGTTAATCGCGCGCTTGAACTGGCCGAAGCCAACGTCACCGACCTACACAACCGCCGCCTGATCCACACCATTCCGATTTGGCACAAACTCGACGGAGAGAAAATTCTCGGCCGCCCTGA
>CAYHYA010000005.1:0-44162 GCA_964360815.1 uncultured Candidatus Saccharibacteria bacterium
TGATTGACTGGCCGAGGTTGAAGGTTGCGTTATTGGCGGGGGAAGTGATGGTGGCACCAAGCGAGACAACTGATTCAGTTTCTCTTGTTTCCACCGACCCCGACTCGCTAGTATTTATCGTGACAGGATCAGCTGATTCGGTTAAAACTTCTTGAGCCAACGCCTGATTCAGTAAAATCGCGCCACCCAACAAAAACAAGAGAACTATGGCCAAAAAGTAACTGTTTTTCATATCTCCACACCTACCACAACTAATTAAAATTTGCAAGAAAAAGCCCCGACCAAACCAATAAGGTTCGATCGGGGCTCGCTACGGCCAGTGGCTTCTTACTCAACCTTGACCGGGAACCAAATTCCCAATCTTTCCCCGTTTTCAGCTGTGACCTCACAAGACAGAATACCGTCACCGGGTAAAGATACAACCTTAGCCAGAAATGGTTCCTGAAACTTGAAATTGAAAACCGGTCCACCATTTTGGTCTGTGAATTCTCCGTCGGGCCATTGGCAGTATAGGTTAATTGTTCCTTCTACACCATCAACCAATACCACCATTTTGACGTCTTGACCCACCTCAAAAGTACCATCTTTGGGCGGAAAGGCCGGATAAATAGTGGCAGTAAGAATTGACCCGTTAGTAACTCCGACCCAATTCATTATCTCGATTTCACCGACGGTTAAGTGATCAAAAATTGCCTCTCCGTGGACAACGATCCCGTCATGAAATTCTGTCGGATAACCAATATCAATATCACCATCCAATGAGATGTCGGGTGACGTTCCGCCCCAGCAACCAGCTGAAACTAACAATGGCCAGGGTAAAAGCCACAACAAAAACAATCGAATCATCAGTCATCTCCTACTACGTTTTACTATGTCAATCACCTGCCACACGACAGGTTTCTTATCTGTTTATAGTCCTACCTGATCAGGTCAGAAAAGTCAACCATCGTTTTCACCATCATCAGGGCGTTTTTTTTCAAAAATTTTAGACAAAAACAAAATGAGAATTAAAAATAGACAAAAGATCGCCCACCACCAGGGGTGATTCTTGATGAAATCAAGCAAACCAAGAGCGGCTAGTTGGAAAAAATTACCAGATCGTTCGAGGCCAACTTCTGGCAGAGTGCTAGTGGCCGTGGTTGTGGCCACAGGTGGCAAAACGACTTCGCGGGTTCGAATTCGCAAATCAAGGTCGTTAGCGGGATCACGATTGCAGTGCAGATTATTGATGGCGAGAGTGGTGGTGATATATACGTAACCCGTCGGATAGTTTATCCCCCACGGCTTAAGAATGGCGTCCTGATAGCGGGTTTGGAAAACCATCACCGCCCGGAAGGTAACAGCGTCATAGAAACCGGTTACCAAGAGATCGCGGAAGCCCTCTTCGTCGCGAAGAAAGGTTTGCAATTTTCTGACCTCGTTCGGATCATTGGCCGCCCCAAACTTAATAAACTTTAACAAGTATAGACCGCAGGTTTGAGGTGAAGCAACTGAAGTGGCGTTAGGGGTGACGCTCGTCGGCGGCCGACGACGTCCCCCGCCACCACCACCGCCACCATTACCACCGCTGTTATTATCTCCGTCGCCGCCGCCACCACCGCCGCCGGACGGCTGATTGCTTGTTTGAAACGATCCTTCGTCAGAAACAACCAGTTGACCAGTCGGAACAGCGGCTCCAGGCGTCGTTCGAAACGAAACCTCGTCACCAACCACCAAATTTGGGGATGGTGACGTCCCCGGAATGGTCGTGGTAACAAAACTACCCTCTCCCCCTTTGGTCAAATCCTCACTTGGCGTACTGCTCGGAGGTAAACCATTTTGCGTCGGACCCGAAAATTCTCCGCTGATCACCAATCCATTGTCGGACAAAATCTGTGTTTCGGTAGCGTAAAGCAAATCAATTCGGCCAGCAAAAAGACACCCTAAAATTAGGGCTAATTGCCAGATAGAATAATTGCGACTTTTTATCATTGATTTGTTCTAAACGCCAAACAGAAACTAAAATTGCCAGCAAATTAAAGAACAAATCAAAACAAAGAACAAGGTTATGTCTAATTTAACAACTAGCAAAATAGCCACTTAAAAGCAACCCTTGGCGATGGTTTCTTAAAAAGACAAGAATTTTTGTCTTTTATATGTCCTATAGAAATTGTTACCCTGTCTATTAGATTGGTTTTCTGCCCTGGCGAAGATTGGTCAAAATCTCTTGCAGGTCGAGACGATCGGGATTAAGCCGACTGACTAATTCAAGCTGTTCAATGGCTAAACTGGTTTGCCCGAGTTCACCATAGCTTAAACCAAGAAAATAACGCGCGTTGGCATAATCAGGATTTAAAATCAGGGTTTTAGTCAAGGCCGCGATTGCTCCTTCTAAATCATGGTTTCTGTATCGCAAATAACCCAGAGTAAACCAGTCTGAAAAGTTGTCTGGTTTTAAGATGCTGATTGTTTCGGCCAAAACTACGGCCGCTTGAAAATTTTCCGCCTCAATTTCTAGTTGGGTCAAAAGATTTAGGGCCGGTAAATAATCTTCTTTCTTTTGGAGAGCTTGTTTCAGGTATTTTCGGGTCTGGACGTTATCTTGGCCAACTATCGCCAGACGAGCTAACTGATAGGTAATGGCCGGCGATTGCGGATTTAGTTTTTCGGCTTCGGTATAAGCCGCGAGGGCACGTTCACGGGCACCAGTGGTGCCGAGGGTGGCCAAATGTTCGTAAACCTGACCAAGGACAAATTGGTTAAGATAATTCTCCGGTCGACGCCGAACAGCCGCTTCGGCAGAACCAATCGCTCGATTAATAATGGTTTGCGCCGCGCGTCGTCGGTCGTCCGCGGTTAGCCCCTGGTTTTCTGTTTTTTCGTTCAAGAGGTTGTCGAGCTGGCGAATGGCTATCTCGGTCGCTTGACGATAATATAAGTCCTTCTCGTCAAAACGAATCGCCGCGTTAATCTTGTTTTCCGCCAAAGATAGGTCGCTTGGCGTTTGGTTTAAGGCGTTTAAACTCGACAAGAAATTTTGCCGCGCCACAAACTGTTGGACGTTTAAATAGCTGATAACCAAAACACCGAGCAGAAGAACCAGCGTTAAAAATAAGAAGAGTAGGTGGGCGGTAGAGCCGCGATTAAACCGCTTCTCTAGACGGATTTCCGGAGTAGTTGACGTGCTGATCGCCAGATAAATTCCGCTAATCACGAAGGTTAAAGTAAACAGGGCGAGACCCAAAACATCAATCATTGCAAAAAGCCACAAATAAAGCGTGGCCAGAAGAGAAATTACCACCAATGGTGCTTGGCCTTTTTTAGTACCGAGACGACGAACGGTTTGCCCGGCTTGCCAAAATAGACCAGCATAAAAAACGAGCCAGGCCAAGACGCCAAATAAGCCCGTGGTGATCGCGAGCGTTGGGACTAAACCGAAACCGGCCTTCGGTTCAAGTGACCACCATTCACCCCGATTGGCCTCGTTTGTCTTAACCTTCAACCATTCAGACGAAAATTGATTTGAACCAACCCCAAACCAACCAGCTCTTGACCAAATCGAGCGAGCGACCAATTCAACTCCGGACCAGGATGGTTGCGGCTCGACGACAACGGGCAAGCCAATTATTTGGTCGAGACGAACCAGTGGTTTGGTCAGTAGATTTTGGCCGTTTTGGCCAAGAGGTAAAAATAGGATGGCTAAAAATATCACTGGTGTTGACCAACGTTTGATCACTAAACCAGAGCGAGAGTGGTTGCTGATCGCCGTGTAAACTAGAAGCAAGAAGGCGAAACCGCCAACCGCCAACCAAACTCGCGTTGACTGGAAAACCAGCAATCCGATCAGGGCGAGTGATAAGTTGATGATCAGGAATGTTTTCCAGCGCCGCGACAAATTCTCCGATAACAAATCTAAAAAGCCGGTGGCCAACAAAACAATCAGACCAAAGAAAATTGGCAGATCCTGCCATCGGCCGATTAAGTTTACCAAACGATTCGGCCAAAGAGACCAGAACGAAGACTGACTAAAAATCAGCGCAATCGTTTGAAAGGTGAAAATAAAAAGAAAAGAACTAAAGATCAGCAAATAAAAAAATGCGGGACGATCTCTTTTCTGAAAGAAATCGGCGGCTAAGAAGAAAAAGATAAATAGGGCCGATAAAGAAATAATGGTTGTGACTTCTCCGCCGTCACCAAAGAAAGAGTAGTGTGGTGAGGCCGAAAACAGCCCCGAGAAAACTGCGGCGAGTATGTCCAGAAATATTCCGATTGCGCGCGGACTTTTTGACGAGCTTAACCCTTTGGTGGCGAGGCAGTGAATCAACCAGAAAATAGCGGCCAACCCGGCAATCGCCACCAAAAGATATTGTTTGTTCGCTTCGAGCGATGAGTTTGGGTTGGGCCAAACGAAAATTAATGCCAAAACAGGTGCAACAAAAACGGCATAAAAAGAGAGTTGAGGGTTACTCATTTGTCACCTCGAAACTAAGCGGGTTACTGAAAGCACCGTTCGCGAAGACTCTCACTTGATAAATTCCCACAGGTGTTGGAACCAAACAACCGCAGGCGTAATCTAGAACCATTTCCGGAACTAAGAAAACCATGGTTGTGCTATCGGCCGAAGACAAGTTCAGATTGGTAAAACCAAGATCATTTCCGAAATCAAGCGTGTTATAAAGCGGTGTTTGCGAGAAATTTAATCCACGTAAAACCGTTTCACTGCCGACCGGAGCAGCTTCGGGAGTAATCGAAGAAATTGTCGGGGGCGGAACCAGAGTGAGAACGAGTTCTTGGTTGGCCGCGATTCCACTGTTGAGATTGACCAGATTTATTTCCAATTCATACGCTCCCGGTAAAACATCAACCGGTAAAGCGAAAGCGGTTGAGAAAAAAGCCGATTCACCGGGATTGATAGTGGTAACATTTTCTGTTGAGGACGACTCGGGCCAGCCCACTGGCAAGTTCAATGAAAACTGAAACTCCGAAGATTCACAGCCGGCCGAATCCTGATTGGTCACTCGGAAATAAAGGTAGCCATTGCCGGCGCTTGTTGCTAGTGTGTCCGAAAAAAATAAGTTATCAATCGTCGGTAAATTTCTAGTACAAACTGGCGTTCTTAATTGCACATCGAAAACCATCGCCGTGCCGGTGGCGGCGACAGAAGTAATCGAGACGCCACGTTCCGTGTCATTGAAAGACGCTCCCTTGGCCACGTTTAAGGTGACCTGTTCGGAATCGTTAAACCACGAGGCCGTGGTTGGCCGAGAATCAAGCAAACGAGAAAAAGTGTTTTGGCCGCCAGAACCAAAAACATTGTAAATAAACAAACCCTGTTGATTAGAAGCAAGTGCGGGGTAATCAAGAAAAGAATCAAAACCAACGGCTTTACGGTACTCGAGATAAAACGGCGCCACACTATCATTATTGATCAATTTAATCTTGGCGAAACGAGGCAGGTCGATGACACTTCCCTCTTCAAGCGGTTGAACTTTATACCGCCCTGATTCGGAAATTGATAAAACTTCTTGATCGGGAATCCACCCCAAGTATTCTTTGGCAAAAACATTGAAGTGACTGGCTCGAAAACCGTAGCCCATGGTGTCGAAATAGTTTCCGTACTCGATGTTCTGGCAATTACCACCAAGGGATTGGTGGCCACAATCCCAACCGTTGGCATGTTGCAGGCCGAGACTGTGTCCTAACTCGTGAGCCAAGAGATAATCCAGCCAAGTCCAAGAAAAATTCTGATTGAAAGGATTTCGGGGGTTCGACCAGATTGACGACCCGCCAATGTAAGCCAGAGACAAATAATGATCTTGGCCGTTAATCGTTATGCTGGTTTGACCAATGGTTGATTGGGCATAGTTGAAACAGGGGTGGTTCACCAAAACAACTAGTCGCTGATATAATTCGGGACGAAAATTATTCGCAACAAACTGATCGAGTTCGCCGTTTTGGCCAAGTGTCGGCCAAGAACAGGGTTGATCTTGGCCGGTGTTAGCCGGGCGTTTAACGGTATACCAACCATAAACTTCGCCGGAAAAAGATGTTTGATCGTAAGATTGTTCGCGATAAAAATTTTGCAACTGACCATTAAAAATTATTTCGTGTGCGCGTTCTTTAGTAAACGGCGCGCGCGGCGAATCGGAAAAATTCACCAACAAGACCGCTGTTTTCTGGTCGCCAAGCGAATTTAATTGCGGAAGCTGGTCTACATGAAAATTACTCTCGGAAGTATCGGCGACGATCAAATTATCCAAGACCTGTGCCCGATCAAGGTTAACCACGGTCCCGGAAACTAAATTTAATTTATCGGTTGGATAGAAATCAAACTTTTGACCGGTGGCGGTTTTGAGAGCATATCTGGTGTTAGTTTCGCTCGAATTCTCAAAATTGTCGTTGATTGTGACCTCCAAAACTCCGGCCAGGCCCAACTGCCAATCTTCTGTTCGAGCGACCGACAAAAATAACCTTGGATCAAGTTCGATTAGTTTTTTAGCGGCAGATTTTTCTCTTTCTCGATTAGTTCCAGCGGCTAAAAAATAATCTTTGATCAATTCTATTTTTTGTGGTTCGGTAGCTTGAAGAACTGGGCGGGACGTTATCACTGCCGCCGTCGAAAAGTTTTTAGATAAACTAAAAAAAGTTGCAATTAACCAGGACAGTCCGATTACAACAAAAAGAAGGTTTCTTGCCTCGCGATCCATGGTTTATCTCTTTGAGTTTTTTAAAGTAGTTGAACTCGCGTCCTCAAGATTTCTATTGATTAGAATTTGCTCGGGACCAGGGGTCAAAACTGGAATCGGGATTGGGGTTGAAGGCGCAACCGAAGTTCGCGGTTGCGGAGTAATCGAGAAATCAACGCTATTGCTACTCGCTCCGCCCGATGAAATCGGCAAGACCTGCACCCGATAAACTCCTGATGGTGTCGGCACTTCGCAACCGCAAGCGGTGTTGTAAATCATTGACGGAACAGTAAAAGTAATCGTCTGGCCAGCGTTGGTGGACGGAAGAAATTCTTGATGATAGATGCTTGGCGATTCAAGCGTGACACGATTCAGCGCACCGAAACCAGAGCCGTTAATCTTTACATTGGCTCCAGTTGGCCCCGCGGCGGGGCTTAATTGATTGATTGTTGGTTCTTCAAAAACTTCGATCTTCAGGTTTATTTTCGTCACCAACTGACTCGCCTGATTAACCACCGAAACATCAATTTCATATCCTCCCGGCGACTGATCGGGCGGGATAGAAAACGTCATATTTTGCATGATCATATCTTCGGGAGCGAGCGTAATAGGCGGCTTAGGATCAAGGTGGTACCCCCAACCGTGTGGTAAGGTCGGGGTAACCGTGAAGTCGGACGAACCACAGGCAAAGGCATCTCGATTTCTAATCCAGAATGACAGGGCTCCCTGATTTCCAATAAACGCGGTGTTTGACCAAAAAGTTTGATCCAAAGATGGCGCCTGTCTCTCGCAAACTGGTCGCGCCAAAGCGACATCGAAAATCATACTCGAAGAAGTTGTGGCCACAGTCGTAAGAGTTATCCCGTAACCAGAATTGGCAAAGACATTCGGAGGCGAGCTGGGATTCAGGGTGGCTTGCCTCGTGTCGTCGGACCACTGTAAGTTCGGATTTGGACTCATGTCGAGCAGATGAGCCATAATGGCGTTAGGAAAATTAACATAGAGATTCGAGCGCGGGACAATATTATTCACAATCAAACCCGCTTGATTGGCCGACAATTCAGGACTGTTTAAACGGGAATCGAAACCAACCCCCCGACGATGTTCGACATAAAACGGCGTAGTCGTTGAGTTCAGAATTTGAATTTTGGCCATTCTTTTTCCGGTAGTTTTTTCCAGATTATTTATTTCGTAACGACCGGAGCGATCAATCTTAATCACGTCTCGTGGTTCTAACCACCCCAATCTTTCTTTGTAAAAACCGTTGAAATGCAGGGAGTTGATATACGCGCCCATAACATCGAAAGTGTTGCCGTACTCAACGTTTTGACAATCGCCGCCAAGAAACGGATCGTTTTCGCAGTTCCAACCATTGCCGTGGAATAATCCGAGACTGTGTCCAACCTCATGACTCAAAAGATAGTCAATATTGGTCCAGGGAAATGGTTGATTCCCCCACATCGCCGGTTGGTTAAACTGATACATCCGGCCAATTTGCGCCACCGACAAATAGTAATCGTTTCCCCCGAGAGTAAGCGGGCCCTTACCGATGGTGGAAAAACCGGCCCCCAAACAAATACTGTCAGATAAAATAATCATCCGGTCATACTGCTCTAAATTTTTTACGCTCTCGAGTAAAAAATTATCCAACTCACCACCATCACCAACCGTTGGCCACGCGCAATTAGTGGAGTTGTTATCCCTTGGCACGGTGTGCCAACCGGAGACATCGCCAGAAAAGGAAATTTTGTTGTAGGATTGTTCTTTAAAAAAATTTTGAAACTGGCCGCCAAAAACGATGCTCTCGGCCTGTTCGGGGGTAAACGGTGGCGTACTGTTGGAATCTAGAAAATTAACTAGAACAACCAGGGTTTTCTGGTCGCCGATGGCTTCAATGGCCGGCGCTGGTTGAGTAACCCTAATCGCCCCAAAGTTTTGATCGGCCAACAAAAATTGACCGATCTTGTAGCCGGTGACTTCGACCTTCGCCCCCGCGACAAGGGAGGGCGTTGTGAGACCGGTGGGCAAGAACAATT
Organism: uncultured Candidatus Saccharibacteria bacterium; assembly: GCA_964360815.1. GTDB lineage: Bacteria > Patescibacteriota > Minisyncoccia > Phycocordibacterales > JACOZG01 > JACOZG01. The sequence continues at coordinate 8,702 of CAYHYA010000005.1, forward strand.
CTTTCTCTTTCGGCTGTTTTAAGGTATACACCAATCGTGATTTTTCGGGCTGATCAAAATCATCAAACTGGTAGGCCTTGACCACGCCAGTAACCTGAACCCTAGATTCAAACTGGTCTTGAATTTCTGGCGGGAACGATCCGATTACTTCTGGTGACAGTAAAACCGTTGTGGCCGCGAGTGAATTTTTCTCGATCAAATCCTTTAAAACTTCTTGGCGTTTAACCCCTAAGTCTTTGAGGCGATCCGCCCAGTAACTCTTTTCTTTGTCCGAAGTCGCCCGCAAATATCGTGAGCTAATATCAGAAACATCATTATTTAAATTGGTCGCTCTTGAGTAACTATCTAGTTCTCCCGCAAAAACTACCGGTGCTGGTGATGGTGGTGGCGACGAATCTGCTTTCCCGACCGAAAGAGTGATGCCGCCGAGCAAAAAAAACAAACCAATAAAAACGAACGGATAAGTGAACTTTATTTCTTTTTGTTTTTCCATAAGTCAGTAATTAGGGGTTATCGACTAGGGTTGATTCTACTTCAACCTCGACTGTTTCGCTAGGGACAACTTCAACAATTTCAATTTCTACGCTTGGTTCCACTGCCGGATCAATCTCGGGCGGCGGTGTTGGATTAAGCTCAAGCGGTACGGCCGGCTCAACAATTGGGGCTTCAGGTTCGGGCTCTGGAGCATCTGGTTCCGGAGACGGTTCTGGTGATGGCAAGCCAATCCGCCGCAAGAGTTTGCGGAAACCAGTTTCGTCAACACAGGTTTCGCCAAGACACAATCGCTCGGTTTTTATCTCTTTAATTTCGAGGCGGCCAGTTTCGTCAATTCGCCAGGCGCCGGAGGTGCCAGCGATTGAACGCACCCCGAACAAATCGAGATTATCGAGATTGATCGAGACCAGCGGTTTAATCTGGCCAGACACCGAATCAACCGACCAGTATGAATCTGGTTGGTTGACAGTGATGCTCCCACCAGCGATCGCCGGGTTAAGTCGAGCGGCCGATAAGTTAATGAAAACCAAAATCCGGCCGAACTGGTTGTCGTCAAAATCTTCGAGCGCGAAACCAATCGTTTCTTCTTCGGCGAGAGCCTTCTTTCCCACGCCGTCTTTGGTTGAAAGAGAAATTCGGTCGCCGATTTGAATGGCGCCGCCCTCAAGTGACACATTGACCGGCACCCGTCCCGATAAAGCAACCGGCAGTTTTATTTCGTTCTGGAAAAGCTGGTCATCGAATCCGCCAAGATAAAATCCCGGCTTAGTGGAAACAACACCAATAATCGGCATAGCCGAACCATTGTTGGCCCGACTAATAAACACCGGATTATCATCGTCGAGCATAACGATCTCGCCGACACCAAGAGTAGGATCTTTGGTTGGATAACTCTCAGCGAGGTCAGCACCGGTGGTGTAAGCCCCGACCGCATAAACGGTGCCGGCGGTAGTTGCTCCGGTACAGGTATCATTATTATCAACACACAGCCAACCATTAGAAATGCGGACATTGCCTCCAGCGGCCGCCGTGCCAACATGAAGCATGGCCGCTGGGGTGGTTGTTCCAATACCGACGCTCGCCGCATCCGCGCCAGTGCCGCCGAGAACAAGTGAGTTCGAGGCGGCCACGCGCGCGTTATGGCCGACCGCCGTGGCATTGCTCAAATTATTTGAAGTCACATCGGCCCCGGCCCCGAGCAAAGTTATTTTACTGCCGGTAGTGTTGGTTAGGCCCGCCCGAAAACCAAGTGCCGTCGTTGATGCCCCCGTGGTTTGATTGGTTAACGCCTCGTAACCAACAGCTGTGCTTGAAGCACCGGTAGTATTAAACTGTAAAGCCAGATATCCCGTGGCCACATTAGAGTTGCCCGTGGTATTAGAAGACAACGAATCAACCCCGACGGCGGTGTTGGAATAGCCAGTGGTATTATTTCCGAGAGAATTGTTGCCGATGGCGATACTGTTGTTTGTGGTGCCGTCCAACGCCGAACTGCCGATGGCAATGTTGTTTGATCCTGAACCAGCACCAAAAGAACTGTTACCGATGGAGATGTTTGAGCCACCGGTCACGTTGCTCTGCATGGCTCCAACCCCGATAGCGATATTAGAGGTGCCGGTGGTGTTGCCGGCTAAAGCGCTTGCGCCGATGGCTGTGTTTTGAAAACCACTCGTGTTTGAAGATAAGGCCGAATGACCAATTGCGGTGTTTGAATCGCCGTTGTTTGTTAAAGAAATCAGAGCATTAAAACCGATACCGGTGTTATTGCTAGACCCGGACAACGTTAGATTGCCGGCCGACTCGCCAAGAAAAGTATTTTCCGTGCCAAAATTGTGGAGATAATTATTGCTGCCCAATTTGATTACTCCGACACTGGCCGTCGTCACCGGCAAACGGAAATTCCCCGTGATCTCGAGTTGCTCACTCGGACTAGCCGTGCCGAGACCGACTCGTCCGTTCTGATTGACGCCACCGATGTAGAAGGCCGGGGTTGATGAGCCGGTGTTGGAAACAATGAACGACGGGTTGGTGGTAGACATTTCAACGGAAAGGGTGCCCGTGGGTGAAGCGATGCCAATGCCGACATTACTAGCCACGTTGGTGCCAAGCAGAATGTAGCCGTTGCGACCGCCGCTGAAACCAGTTCCGCCATCAATAGTAATGTCGCCACCGATGGCCGTACCACCGGTTGTGGCGGCGTCGGCGGCGCTGATGGTGATGCCGTCACCATCAGTATCGGCGGCGGTTGAATCAGTCACACTAATGACGCGATCACTACCCACCTGGGCGGTAAAGGTGATGTTGCCAGACAAGCCAATTGAGCCAATGTTGACTAGGTTGCCGGAAGAGTTAATTCTTTGCGTCCCCGCCCCCGCGCCGGTGTTGATCCCCGTCGTGCCATTCAAGGTGGTGCCGGTGATGGTGCCGGCGGTCAAACTGTTGCTACCGATGTTGATCGAACCGAAGCCGGAAGCGATTGAGCCCGAGGCGAGCGCGCCAACGCTGGTCAGGCCGAGAGCGCTCGTCACGCTTGAGCCGAGGGCCGTCGCTGACAAGACGTTGGCATTGTTGATTAAGTAGACGCCACCGGTCGCCAAGTTGACGTTGCCGGTCGCGAGCGTGATCCCGCCACTGAAGGTTGAGGTGGCACTACCGGTCACATTGATAATTCCAAACGTTGAGGTGGCGGTCGTTGAAGTGGCCGTGAAGTAAGTGGAGACTGTTTCCCCAACCACCGATAGTTTGGCGTAAGGAGTGGTCGTCCCAATACCAACGTTACCACCATCAATCACCGTTAAAACTTCGTTGCCACTGTCTTGCAAATTTAGGATGTCGCCGGTGCTAGTTTGATTGATCGTTAAAACAGTTTGCACGCTCGAAGTGGCAATGGTTGAAGTTGAGTTAGTTAAAACGAAGGCGGTTGAATCGAGGTTGTCCAGTTTGTCGGCCACCAGGGCGGCCGGCACCGCGCCGATAACTTTGCGCGGTGTCATTTCCCCGTCCGAAGCGACGTTTACACCGAGGTATAAAGTTTGATTAAAATCAACGCTCGAGATACTGGAAACCGAACCAAGCATCACCGAAAACAAACCACTCGTGACGGTGACCGACTGCGTTTCCGTCCAGATCGCCGAGCCGCCGGAGGCGGCGGTATAAAGTGAAAAGACAATACTGTAAACACCGTCCGACACGGCCACGTTTGAGCTGTTGGTTAGTTTGCCTTGATAGTTGATTTGCGAGTTAACGGCGGCAAAAGATATAGGCGTGCCGAAAGAAAAAATCGCGATTATGGCAACAGCGACCACACCAAACCGGCCCCATTTTGCAATGCAGCTATCACGACGAAATACGCGCGTCCGGATATTATTTACGTTCCCGTTAACGCCTTTCATCAATTTATTCAGTTACTCAAATTATAGCATGAGCCCGGTCGTTTTTATTTCCAGAAACCAACAACTAGTGGGGATAAAGAAAGTAAGAATCTACCGATGCGTCTCCCGAAATTGTTTTTTCCCATTTTCAACATATTGTTTCGCGGTTTCGGCGTTTTCGATCGATCGAAACTTGTGATGATAACTAAAAAACTTTCATCCAGCTCTTTTTCGTTCAAAGTTTCGGGGATATAACCATAATGAACTGGCATGACGCCATCGTTCACCGGAATCACGTTCTTAATTGGCCCAAGATCAATGAACCCTGATTTATCATATTTGATATGCCTGCGCCGAACATCGCCTTTCGGCATTTCAATAACTGCTTTCATTTTATTTACCGATGTATTCAAACCTTGAAACTTTTTTCCATCAACTTCAACTTTTTCAATAAACATCTTGAGTGGTCGAATCCATAGATCGCGATCATCATAGAGAGCACGGCAAACCACCAGCTCTTCAAGCGTTTCGCTGTGTCGGCCAACGCCAATCACTTCGTAATCCTTCCCGCTCTTGTGGTTAGGAATTTTTCTCTAATTCCCCAATTACTTTTTTCACCAATTCAATCGGATCGGAATCAAAGATAACCTTGGATTTATTTCCTGCTTTTTTGATCTTTTTCCACAAATTAGGAATTTCATCGGCTGTACCCCCAGTGCCCACGAGAACGCCGATTACTTTCTGGAAATCTACCAGATTAGTAAACTCATTGAGCGTCCCCCATTTACCAGAAATAATAATCCCCGCATCGCTTGAGGCGGTGGAAGTCACGTTGCGGTACTTGCAACAAGCCTCATGCCAATTGATAAACTCAAAATCTTTCGGCACAAAAAACATTTTAGTGTACAGAGATTTATCGGTGTGTTTACCTCGTGGTTCCAATATTACATAAGAAGCGTAATCTTTCGCTGGAGCGAAGCCCCACACTTCGCCACTCGATTCGCGAGCAGCACGAGCGGCAACATACGGCAATCCAGAACAAGCACCGGTAACCACAATTGCGCCGTGGTTAGCTAATTCTTTGCCCACAGTTTGTGTCGCGATAAAAATCGGGGTTTGTTTATTTTCGTCAGTCAAAAACCCGGACCCATATACCCCAATTTTCCATTTATTATTTCCCATGGCACTTCTTAAAATCACTGGCGGTATTCTCTTGTTGAAGCGGTTTTCTTCCATAGTTAATTGGTTACAAACCAACTATACCCAATAGTACACGAATATACCCAGTAAAACAAGACGATATTTTCCTAATTTGAGCAGGTTATTTCCAAGATATGTTTTTCAAAAAAATCTCTCGTGGCGGGGAAAAGTTTTATGGTTTTCATTTCTTTTTCAGTAAACCAACCGGCGTTGGCTATTTCGGTTTGATTAATTTTAAAATTTTCTAAATCGCCGGCTAAAAAACGGCAAATCCACCAAGAAGTAACTCTGTTTTTTGTGTCGCCGAGTGTTTCCGTGATTTTCTTCACTGGCTTGATTTTGAGATTTAACTCTTCTTTTATTTCCCTGATCAGGGTTTGTCTTTCATTTTCCCCTTTTTCCGTATGCCCACCCGGCGGATACCAACAGCCAGTGAATTCCCCGAAATCTTTTTTTGATTTTACCAAAAGATACTGATTTGTTCCATCGTTTCTTTGGCGTGAGATTAGACCGACCACGACTTTTTTGTTTTTATTTTCCATGACACTTTTTATATTTTTTGCCACTACCGCAAGGGCAAGAACACTGCTTAAGCTCCTCAATGCCCTGGGTGATAGAAACTCGAGGACTCCAACCCAGAAGTTTCTTGGCCAGAGTATTATCAGCCAGAGTGTTGCGCGGTTCTAGTCTGGCTGGAATGTATTTGATCGGCCCCCCAATCAAACGCGCAATCTGGTTGACCGATTGATGTTGGCCTGCTCCGATATTAATAACTTCTCCGTGGCCAACCTTTCTACTTTTCATGGCTAATAAATTCGCCCGGACCACATCGTGCACACTGGTAAAATCTCGGGTCTGTTTGCCGTCACCAGTAATAGTCATTGGTTCTTTCCGAGAACGTTGTTTCAAAAATTTAGCAATCACCAAAGCGTAGGCCCCGGCGTCACTTTGTTTTGGTCCATAGACATTAAAGTAACGTAATGAAACCGTTGGGAGTTCGTAGATCGCACTCCATAATTGGCAATACTGCTCACCAATATACTTCTGTAGACCATAAGGGCTCTTAGGGTTAGCAGAAAAAGTTTCCTTCAACGGCATTTTGGTCTGATCTCCATAGGCCGAACTCGAAGCAGAATAGACCACTCGCTCGACCCCCGCTTCGTGCGCGGCAATTAATATATTCATGGTCCCTTCAACGTTAACCCTGTTGGTTTGAGCCGGATTTTCAATGGAGTACTGGACGCGGGGTAGAGCAGCTAGATGAAAAACATATCGAGCGTTATTGAATATCGGCCTGATGGATTTTAGATTTACAATATTTTTAACATGCAGCTTGGCCCCCGGAGGAATATTTTGTTTGTTACCACCAGATAAATTATCAATGACGTGAACATCAAAAGAACGGGCAACAAGAGCTCGAGTCAAGTTGGAACCAATGAATCCGGCGCCGCCAGTTACAATAATTTTTTTATTTTCCATGGCACTTCTTATATTTCTTGCCGGAGCCGCAAGGGCAGGGATCGTTGCGTCCGACTTTCGGTCCTACCCGAGCGGGTGTTGGAGTTGATTGAATAATCGGGGCTAAAGTGATCGGTCGAACGACTTTAGTATCACCATTTTCGGCAAGTCGCTTAACCGCCTCGGTAATGGTGTCAAGCATCGCCGTTTCCATCACTTTAAATAGTTTCAGCCCTTCACGCTTATATTCGATCAGCGGATCGCGTTGACCGTAAGCGCGTAAACGCACGCCCTGTTTTAAGTATTCCATCGCTTCCAAATGTTCAACCCACAACCCGTCAAGCACGCCGAGCATGATCGGTTTCAAATTTTCAATGGTTAACGTCTCGGGCAACTGGTAATCAACCAGCAATTGTTCGAGAACGGCGCGATCGCCAAACAAAATTTGTTCGCGCCGCGTGTAAACAATTGTTCGTTGGTGGTTGAGAACGTTGTCATACTCCAAAAGTTGTCGGCGAAGATCAAAATTTAAGCCCTCAATTTTCTTTTGGGCGCTTTCGATGGCGCGAGCGACCAGCCGGTGTTCGATGGGTTCATTTTCCGGCAAACCAAATCGCCCAATCATTTTCTTCACCCCCTCCGACACAAATACTCGCGTCAAAGAATCTTCAAAAGAAAGGAAAAATCTCGTCTGCCCGGGATCGCCCTGACGACCAGTGCGCCCGCGGAGTTGATTATCAATTCGCCGGGCCTCGTGGCGCTCCGTGCCCAACACAAACAAGCCGCCGAGCTGTTTAATTTCCTCGACTTCGGCAACGCTCGCCGCCACGCCGCCGAGCTTGATATCAACTCCCCGCCCGGCCAGGTTGGTAGCAATCACCACACTGCCCTTTTTGCCGGCGGCAGCAATGATCGCCCCTTCTTCTTCGTGATTCTTGGCGTTCAAAACTCGATGCGGCACCCCGAGTCGTTTTAAATAACCGGAGAGTAGTTCGTTCTTCTCGATCGAAACCGTCCCGACCAACACCGGCTGACCGCGCCCGTGTAGTTCGGCGATTTTCTCGCTGACGGCGTGGAATTTTCCAGCTTCGGTTTGAAGCACCACGTCCACCAAATCAACGCGCTGGTTCAGACGATTGGTTGGCACCGCCACCACGTCAAGGTTGTAAACTTTTCGAAATTCTTCGGCACTTGTCGCGGCCGTGCCGGTCATGCCAGCCAGTTTCCGGTAGAGTTTAAAATAATTTTGCAGGGTGATGCTGGCCTGGGTGCGCGACTCTTCTTTAACCGCCACGCGCTCTTTGGCCTCAACTGCTTGATGGAGGCCGTCAGACCAACGCCGGCCGGGCTGAAGACGACCAGTGAATTCGTCAACGATCACCACTTCCCCGCCCCGCACCACATAGTCGCGATCTTTGATAAACAACGCCCGCGCACGCACGGCTGTTTCCAGATGATGCACCAGCTTGACTCCGCGATCGGTGTACAAATTATCCACGCCGAGTTTTTGCTCGGCCTTGGTGATGCCGCTTTCGGTGATAATGGCCGCGCGATGTTTTTCATCAAGTTCGTAGTCGGTGGTTGGTTCAAGCGCGGCGGCAATGTCGGCGAACACGCGATAGAGACTGTCGGACGGGGCGACTGGCGCCGAAATAATGAGCGGCGTTCTGGCCTCATCAATTAGCACCGAATCAACCTCGTCAATAATCGCAAACTGCCGGCGTGCCAAAGCCGTTGCGCCGGTTTGAACAACGTTGTCGGGGCGGTAAACAGTGTGATCACGCAGGTAATCAAAACCAAATTCGTTGTTGGAACCATAAGTAATGTCGGCAGCATAGGCCTCGCGACGCGTCACTGGTCGCAAAAATTCGTAGGACACGCGGAATAAACCCGTGGCATCGCGCGTGGCGTCGTCGGTCGCGACGGCGTGACTGGAATCATAAAGATATGATGACTGATTATTGATCACTCCGACCGACAAACCAAGCGCTTCATAAATCTGTCCCATCCACACAGCATCGCGGCGCGCCAAGTAGTCGTTGACCGTCACCACATGCACCCCCTGAGCAGCCAAGGCATTAAGATAAGCCGCCAAAGTGGCGACTAGAGTTTTGCCTTCGCCAGTTTTCATTTCCGCGATTCTTCCTTGATGAAGAATGATGCCACCAAGTAGTTGGACGTCGAAGTGTCTTTGTTTGAGCGTGCGTTTGGCCGCTTCGCGCACCAGGGCAAAACTTTCCGGCAAAAGTTCGTCCAGAGTTTCGCCGGCCGCCAAGCGTTCTTTGAGGGTCGTGGTTTTACTCTTTAGCTCCTCTTGATTTAACGTCGCGACTTCTAATTCAAGGGCGTTAATTTGATTGACCAGCGGGGCAATCTGCTTGAGGTAACGACTGTTTTCGTCACCGAATAATTTAGAAAAAAATGCCATAACGGCGCCAGTCTAGCACAGAAAAACAGAATCCCCCAAGGGGGATTCTGTTGCTTCGGACCAAGTGGAAATTAACGTTTCTTTTTTCCAGACTTGTGTTTCTTGGTTGTCTTTTTTGCTTTCTTTTTCATTTTATTTTCTAACTGAAATAATTTTTTAGTAAAAAGTTTTAGTAATAATTCTCGACCGCATCTTTTATTACTACGGACAGCTTAATTATCGCGCGAAAAAAAATTACCCACAATGATTTTTTACGAAAAATGTGGATAACTTTAAAAAATATTTTTTTGCGTGCGCGAGTGGCCGGCGGGAACTAACTCCAAAAACTAAATGTCTTAATGTGAGTGTGACCGCCGGCCACTCGCGCAAACAAATTTTCGTTCGTGGTTACTGTCCATTATAATCGTAATCGCTAGACACGCAAATCCCCCTTTGCCGAAGCGCGGGGGGACTTACGCAAGACATCTATGTGTTGGGAGTGACTAGCAACTTGCGCCACTAGATCACACTCACGCCCTCCATTATACTCGCCCGTAAAATATTGTCAACTAAAACAACTTGCCGTTGACTTCGATCTTTTTGCCAGAACGGATAACCTTGATGATTTCTTGATATTGCTTGGTCAGTTCCGGTTTTAGTTTTATTATTGCTTCGGCTTCGGTAATCGCCTTGGTTCGATTGCCGACAATAATATACGCCCCGATCAATGCTTCTCGATTCTTGATATTTTCCGGCTCGAGAGCAACTTTGTTTTGCCACAATTCCACCACTCGATCATATTGCCCCGCCGCCACGTAAGCATTGATCAAGCGGTCGTCCGGCGGAATGTTTTCGCCGAAAGCGGTGGTCAAAATATTGTCGGCTAAAACCAGGTCTTTGGTTAAAATTGCCGTCAGGGCGTAGACTGTCGCCGCTTCGGAAAAATGTGGTTCGAGTTCGTAGGCCTCCTGCGCTTCTTGTTTGGCCAGAACAACATCGCCCCGAGCCAAATAGATCTTTACTAGGCCGAAACGAATGGTTTGTTTTTGTGGCGAAAATTTTTTAGCCGCGATGAAATAATCGAGCGCCCGATCGGTTTGACCAAGCGCGCCAAAGAAATTTCCGGCCAAAATTAACGGCCGCGCGTTTTTCGGATCAGCCGCCACCATCGCCTGAACCTGTTTTTCGGCACGGACGACTAGATCTTGTTTAAGTGAACTTGAAATTTTTTCGTTACCGAGCAACTGTAAAGTTGAGAAAATCATCTGCTCACGAGCTTCCGCCCGCCCGACAGTTTGGTAGTCAATAATTTTTTCAAACTTTTCCAACGCTTCCACGGCCGCGCCCTGACCAGTGAGAACGAGGGCCTGAAGCAATCCTTTCGCCGCCAACAGGGGTTTGGCGTTAAGAGCATAAACTAAAAACAGGGCGACTGGAATTACTATCAGTGGCGACACCTTCCGTTTCTCCGGAAAAGATCGGTCGGGCGTAGTTTCAGTGGTTCGAAAATGAAGGTAACCCAAAAAAGCAAAGAATAAAACTAAACTAACCAAATTATCAAAAACGAAAAAGTTGTGAACGAAGTAACCGGCCAAAAGACCCGTCCACAAACTTTTCTCACCCAAAGTAAAGCGATTGACTTTTTTCCAGAGGCAATAGAAACTGGTGATAAAAAGCGAGAGATACGCCGCCAAGCCCAAAATTCCACCGGCGATTAACCAGTCAAAGAAAACGTTATGCGCGCGATCAAACCATTGTTCCTGGGCGTATAAACCCGGATGATAGTATTTGTTGAAAACCGGCACGTAATTGTCTGGCCCCCAACCTAAAATTGGGCGCTCTTCGAAACCGCGCCAGGCCATTCCCCAAATCAAGAAGCGAGCATTTTGGCTGTTGAGCGAGATCGAGGCGAAACGTGACAACACCGGATTAGCTCGAACGAAAGACGAGTTTCTGGTGGTCCAGAAAACCCCGCCGAAAAGAATTACCACGACAACGAAACCGGCGGCCACGCGCCAAACCTTTTTTTGTTCACGCTCGCGCCAAGTTAATAGACCGGCCGTAACGAGCAAGCCGAACACCAAACCAAGGATTGTCCCGCGCGTGGCCGTGCCATACAAAACCGCCAAATCAACTATCAGTAAAATTAAGTACGGCCACTTGCGCCAATCTAGTTTTAGTTCGCCCCACTCAAACCACGACCGACCCAAAAGCCAAAGCAAAAAGAAAATATGGAAAAGCTCGTAAACGGCTAGATAGGTCGCGTTGCCAAGCGTCGCGTCTAACCGCTCGCCTTGATGGGTTTCAAGGAAACCACCCCATTGAAACAGCGCATAAATTCCGATGATCGCGTTGACCAACAAAGAACCGTGCAATATCCAATTCCAATTTTTACGTTCCCGTAAGACCGTTGTCGCCACAACGAAAAAAGCCAATAGGTGGAGATAGGTCACGAGGCCCTCCATCCGCTCAAAATTAGACCAGAAACTGCGTCCCGGATCAGCACCAAAAAGGGTGGCGAGAGTTAAAACGGAAATCAACGCCACAACGGCCCAAAAAATCCCAGATGACTTTGGACGAAAACGCGCGTCCGACCAAGCCAAATAAATCCAGCCGACGAGTAAGATTTCAACGACGACCCGAAAGAAAAACGCCTTCCCCGTGATGAACGGAAAAAACAGAGAGGAGGAAACGATGAGGGGAAGTATGGCCGTGAGACACAAACCAACCGCGATCGCCCGAACTAAAATCTTATCCAAAGTCATGCTAGGATGGAATTATGACAAATATTCGTCAGAAAATCTATAAAACGCTCCGTTGGGTAGAACATTACACAAAAACCGACAATGTGTATCTAGCAAAGAGTGGTTTCTGGGTATCGTTCGGCCACGTTGTTGCTATTTGCTCTGGACTTTTTGTTTCTCTTGCCTTTGCTAATCTTTTTCCAAAAGAGTCATTCGGAACCTACAAATTCATCGTATCAATCACTGGTCTCTTGGGAATTTTTTCACTCACGGGGTTAGGGACATCGATTGTCCAATCTGTAGCTCGAGGGTTCGGCGGAGCTCTGCGTCAAGGTTTCCGATTAAACTTAAAATGGAGTATCGGGATTTTCTTGGGAGGACTTATTTTTAGTACCTATTATTACATAAACGGTAACGAGCTTTTATCTTTTTCTTTTCTTTTGGCCGGAATTTTGACTCCATTCACAAACAGCGCCGCTTTATATGGGGCTTATTTATTGGGAAAAAAGGATTTTCGGAGAAATTCGTTTTACAACAGCGTGCGTAACCTTGTACCAGCCATCGCTCTTATAATTACGCTTCTCCTAACCCAAAACTTAGCTGTCATCATCACTGTCTATTTTCTTTTTGCGGCGCTGGTTCCGCTACTCCTATATTATCGAGCAGCACGAATTCATCGAACAAACGGGGAGAGAGACCCTGGACTTATCCCTTTCAGTAAACACTTGAGTTTAATGGAAATCATCGGCACGATTGCCTCCCAACTTGATAAAATTCTTATTTTTCACTACCTTGGTGCCGCACCACTCGCGATTTATGCCTTTGCTATCGCTCCTGTCGAACAACTTCAAGGGGGGAAAAAAATATTTAGCACCATGATCCAACCGAAAATGAACGAACGATCTTTTGAAGAACTACAGCGGTCTTCCCCACGTAAATCTCTTTTACTGATCATCTATGCCCTCTGCCTAGCCCTTCTTTGGGTGATTATGGCTCCATACTTTTACAAATTTCTTTTCCCTCAATACCTTGATTCGGTTGTGTATTCACAAATCTACTCCTTCACCTTGTTGGCTGTTTCTGGCACTATGTTCAACGAGATCTTAGTGGCCCACAAGAAGACCAAGGAATTATACTTACACCGGACCGTCGCTCCGATCCTTCAGATTCTTCTATTTCTGGCCCTTCTCCCTCGGTTTGGATTGATGGGACTCGTGGTAACTCATGTACTCATGAGGTCTTTGAACGGTTTAGCCCTTTATTATTTTGTAAAATTTCCCTTTCGAATAAAATCTTCTAGTTGATCCACTACCCACTTACTACCATTTTTTTCCGGATCACCAAAATATCGTTCTTGTAAATTTTTTAGCTTCTCTCTCTCAACCAATTTCACCGCCTCAATTTTTTTAAGAAGATCTGATGGGTCGTCGGCAAAAAAGGACTGATTGTCGTCATAAGACTTAATATTATAGTAATCTCCCCACTTGTTAGTCTGGAAAAAAATTGGGGCTTTAAGAACTAAGAGGGCTTCGAGAACCGCCGTACTATGAGTTCCTACAGCCACATCTATATACTTTATGGCATCTTGCAGACTCCCACTAGCGATCTTTAGATTGGGGTGCTGTAAAATTTTTGGATTATTTTTTAACAACCAGTCCTTAAACCCATCACGAAATTGGCGAAAGGTGATCGTGACGTGAATTCGTTTTTCGTTAAGCAGTGTTTCAAGGAACGGCAAGACTTCTTCGGGGACCGCTAATTGTTCTGAGACAAAAAGTACTTCCCAAAAGTCTGCCTTATTTTTAACCAACGGAATCGGGTCATATCTTTTTTCGAGCGGGCGCATTGGGCCAGACACAAACAACTGTTCCGATCGATAAGCCTTAGTATTTTCCAAATAATATTTTTTCCACCATTCACTCCAGAGACCATACCTGTCGACAGATATCATCTCCTTGCCATCAAAACCTGGTAAGAAGTCATAGATGTTATAATTCTTCGAAGCCACGCCGTGCAAAATACCAACGGTAGGAATAGAATTCAACTTACACCCCAAAAAAGAATGGAAATTCCTATCCAACGCCGCCGCAAAAAAAGCTGACTTGATGCCGATTATTTTTAAAATCCAACTCATAATTCTGATCGACCAAATATCATTATGAACATTAACTAAATAGTGACTGGCAATGTAAATTTTAAATTTTTTATCGGATTTTATTTCGTTATGTAAAATATATTTTAGGTTTTTCTTAAATTCATATTTCCGGTAAGAAAAAAAACTGGCCAAGTGACCCAAGAAGGCAACCGCCTCTGAATAAATAACTGGGCGCTTCCTAAACAACGCGTGCTGGAGAACAATTTTCCAAGATTCCAGACTCCGAATAAATTCAACAAAAAAAAGATTCCTTTGTCGTAATTCTTTATATATAAATCTCATCCGGAAATCATAGTCTTGTTTTTTTTCAAATTTATCACCAATGAATATCATGAACTTACGTTTTTTAACTACGAGGATGGGGAGAGAAAGGAGAGTGATAAAAATTTGTATAAAAATCCCGAAAGGTAAAAGAGAGAGAATTCTGAAACGCCGATCTCGAATGATGCCCACCTCAATCTGCTGGGCCCGAAGATAGTGGTAAAAGAGATTTTTGTATGGTGATCGGTAGAGATAAACCTTCGAAAAGCTTTTTAGGTGCTCGAGAAGTTTTTCATACTGAGTGTGGGGTAAACAGAAGTATGAAAAAAGGCTATTGCAATACATCCACCAAAGTTCATAACCATGGTAGGTAAAAATTTTAGCCAAGCGTCGACCATCATCTAATTTAAGAAGGGAAAGTTCTCTCATCAGGGAGGTGGCATCATAGATACTGCCTGGCTGAACAAAATCTTCGATCGCTGTAAAAGAGATGTTTTTAGGAATTTCCTTTTCGAGCTCTCTGGGGGCAATCACTGTTTTAATTTGAGTCCACCAATCTAGGTTTTTTCTCGGCAACTCCGGTGTAAAAATAACCAAGGTGGAGATTCCCTTTTTATTCATTGTTGATTGGAAGACCCTCAATCAAACAATTAATACTATTTTCATGGACTTTCCTCCACGCGGTCTGACCGGCATTAGCATTATGTGGTGATAAAATAACATTTGACATTTTTGTTAACGGACTACTTTTCGGCAGAGGTTCGTTTTCAAAAACATCGAGCCCCGCCCCCGCAATCGTCTTATTTTTCAGGGCCTCGATTAATGCGGCTTCATCCACGATTGGTCCCCGCGCCGTGTTGACAAGATAAGCACTCGGTCTCATCAGAGAAAGAGTTTCCTTGTTTATCAAATGAAAACTAGTCTCGTTTAAATCACAATTAACACTAACAAAGTCAGATTCCCCCAATAGGTCTTCGAGCGGGACCATAAAATGGTAAGGTAATTCCTTAATATCGTTACCTAAGACTCTCATTCCAAAAGCCTCCGCTCTTTTGATCACCGCTTGACCAACATTACCCACTCCGATCACTCCTAAGGTATATTCGTGCAAGGCCTTATTAAGTTTTTTCTCCCATTTACCATTTTTGACCTTATCATTTAATTCCATGGTGCCACGAGCAAAACAGAGAATCAAACTTAATACTGTATCAGCCACTGGATCAGTGAAGGCATTAATAGTGTTTCGGACCGGAATATTGCGTCTAGCCGCAGCCTCTTTGTCAATTGAATCAGTCCCGGTTCCCCATTTAACGATCACTTTTAAATTCGGTGAATTGGTAATGACTCTTTCGGTGATTTTATCATTACCACAAATAATCCCATGCACCGTGGGTAAGTAAACTAAGAGCTCATCTTCCGATAAACTTTCTTTCGGTGGCGGCATGATTATCTCTAACTTATGGTTCTCAAATATATGCCGGTAATCATCAATCACCAACTGGAGATAGGGGGCTGTGATCAAGACCTTATACATAGTAAGGGATATCTTGTCATAAAAATTAGAAAAGAAAAAGGGATGCTTGCCTAAACAAGCATCCCCCGCCCTAAAAACGCTATTTTCCAAGATCAATCAGACGCCGGTTCCTCGTTGGGGAGATATTCGACCCAATAGATAGTCATGATGGTGCTGGGATCGAATTCCTTCCCGGGGGACATCTCCGTTTGGAGATAATCCAGAACGCCGGCCGAGTCGTCTGACACCGCATAGCCGTTCCCGAAACTCAAGTCTTCGTCCTTGATGTCGCCCAGACGGGTGACGGTGCGACGCACAATCTGGACGGTCGTGCCATCATCTGGCTCAAAATCGGGGTTGATTCCCTTCGCCTGATCACCAGTACCAGGCACGAGGGTGTAGACCGGGATTGGCTCAAAGAGTGGCAGCCATTGCTTCGGAGCCTTTTGCGAGTCAGAGCGGTCTCCTAAGCGGAGAATCACAGTGAGGCCTTGACTTTTCACCATCTTGGCCTCATTCCCTTTCACCCAAAAAGCGCGCTCACCATAGACATGCCTATTCGTTCTCATCCATAACCTCCCGTAGAAACTAGGACTCCTTACCTCACCCCGAACCAGCCGGGATTTCCACTATTAAACCTAGCATAAGTTGACTATAAAGTCAACAATATCGCTCTCGTCGGTGCAGCCTCAACATTAGCCAACCTTGTGGGTAGACAAATTAACTGGTATGTCCCCGCTTTCACTTTTGCCAAATTAATGCCCTCAAGTAGGGCAATGTTTCCCTTAAGTAAAATCTGGTGCACCGATTGGACCTCATTAAATTTAGCAATGGATAAATAATCTACCCCAATTAGTTTGAGTTTCCTTTTTGTCAGCCAGCGGGCACCAGAAGTAGTTACCCCGACATAATTTTTATTGAATTTGCCGCCTCTTTTTCTCCAAGGTTCAGAGTTAGAGGTTTTGAAAAGCAACCGATCAACGCTCGTCTCCAAATTCAATGCTTCCAAAATTTCGGCCGCAATGTCTTTAATCTTAGGAAGATCAACCACCAATACTCGCCCCATAAAAATATCTAATGGCAATTTATCTATGGATTTTCCACTGGCGATAAAATGGCTCGGAGCATCTAGGTGCGTCCCGACATGAACGCTTGTGGTAATTTGGGTATCATCAGATAACTCTCCCTTTCTCAAACTGGATAGCTTTCGAAAAGCTGGTTTGGGAGTTCTCGGCCAGACTACTGTGCGAGAATCCACGGTCACAGAAATATCAATTATTTTCATTATGGTTTTAAGAGAATTTTCATATGCTTACCGGTCTTTAATAATTTCCAAGCAGTTTCAAATTCATTAAGTGGTAGAATCGTATTGGTAAACGGGACCATGTTTAATTTAGGTAGAATTTTCAACGCCGCGCGGAAATCTTCACTTTCTGCCCCAACGGAGCCAACAATGACTTTTTCTAAACCAACGAGCTCTTCAAAGTTGTAATTTATATTGGCATAAGGAAACCCCAACAACAAAATGGTGCTATCCACTTTACTATTTTGAAGTACTATATTTAGCGCTTCGGCTGTCCCCGTGGCTTCAACGATCAAATTAAACTTGTTTAACCCTTCGATTACTGTTGCGGCATGATAAACAATATCATTTAACAATTTCAAGCGCTCAGAATTTTTGTCAAACACAGTTACTTCGTGGCCCTCAAGTGACAGAATCTGGGCGCAAAAGTTACCGATGGGACCAGCCCCTACTACTCCCACACTAGAACCGTTGGCGAGCCGATTGTGCACTCTTCTGATTGCCCTAAGGACCACGGCCACCGGTTCTGCCAACGCCGCCAGCCTCAAGTCGTAGTTAGTATCAAGCTGGTGAATTGCCGTACCGGGGATTACAAGATATGAAGAATAAGCTCCATTATGATTGACCACGCCAACTTCTTTGCGATTTGAACCTTCCCCTCGAGACAAAATACATTCACCAATTACCTTATCACCAACGCTGAAGCGCTCTCTAAACTTATTGTTTGCTCCAACGCGTATAATGGTTCCCGAAAATTCATGACCCGGAGTAATTGGATATTTTGCGATCCCTTCTTTGTAATAGCCAAGTGTCCCTTCATAAACTTCTAAGTCCGTACGGCAAATACCTACATATTCAACTTTTACCAAAATATCCCCGGGGCGCATTTCTGGAATTGGCACTTGTCTAAATTTTGCCGAACCAACACCTTCAATAATGACCGCTTCATTCATCGGTAAGGGAAAGTAAAGATCTTCTCCGTCTCTTCTCATATCCAAATGACGGTCTTTAAACCAACCCTGCCGACTGCCCTTCCATTGATAGTATCGAAAGCGCAGAATTTCCTCGAGGCGTGATAATGACCAATTTGGAAACGAGGTAAGGGTGTCTAAAAATAAATTCAAAACGAGAGAAAAAATATCGAGTCGAACTTGTGGCGGGTGGGCTAACCCAATGCGTTGCGCCGCAATGGCTTCTCGACGATAACGATTGTAGACTTGATGCCATTTTTCATTATGAATATGATATATTGCCGCCTTGGGCGCGTAACAAATGCTGTATTCTTTTTCACGATGGTATTTGGCCCAATCGATATCTTCCAAACCAAAAAGACGTTCATCAAATTTTCTTTTCTCCCACAAGTCTTTCTTGAGAGATGAGTTGGCGTTATTGGCAAAAATTGTCGGTACCCCATTATTAGTTGGCTCGGCGCTGAATAGTCTTAAAAAATCTCTTTTTTCAGAGAATTTTGACGTGTCATGACCAATTTGACGGCCATAAACCATCGCCACTTTTTTATCTTTTTTAAAAGGTTCGATAAGATTTGTCAACCAGCTTTTATCAACTGGCAATACGTGAGCAGAGGCGCAAACAATATATTTCCCAGCGGATGCTTCACACCCAACATTCAAGGAGTAGCCGAAGGTAAAATCCCGGCTTTCGATTTTTATTATTTTTGCCTTATGTTCTCTCGCTATTTCAAGAGTTTTGTCCGTAGAGCCAGAATCAACTACGACAATTTCATAATCTTTATAATTCTGCCTTTTGACCGCCTCGAGGAGGTTGCCTAAATGTTTTTCTTCATTGAAGGTTCTTACAACAAGGCTAGTTTCCGGCATAAGTTTTTGCCAGCAGGTCTGAAGACATTTTCTTTTCTACTTTTTTTAGATCTTCTGGAGTATCCACACTGTACGTTTCGAACTCCCCATAAACCATTTTGACTTTATGACCATGCTCTATGACTCGGAGCATATCTATCGACTCAACCCCCTCTAGTGTTGTCCTCCCCCACGCATTAAATTTTTCGAGGAAATCCCTTTTAAACGGAATCACGCAAACTTGTTTAAACATTGGAGTGTCGCCACCTTTCCACTTTTTCCTAGACGGAATTGGTTCACGAGAAAAATAGATTGCAAAATTGTTCTGATCGACAACGACCTTGGGACAATTTGGATCATTGTGTTCTTCAATACTCCTGATAGGGGCCATGAGATTGAGGACTTCGATTGAGTCATCCTTGAGCATCGGCTCAAGCGCCAAATCAATCATTTCTGGAACAATCATTGGTTCATCCCCTTGAAGCATGACAACGATGTCAACTTTTTCTCTCGTTTCCTTTTCTATCTTAAGCAGGGCTTCGGCGGTAATGTCGGAGCATCCAGGATGATTGTCTCTTCCGATCACCCATTTGGCCCCGATCGATTTGGCATAATCCACAATTGTTTGGTCTGGGGTAACAATGTAGACTTCATTCAAAATACCACTCATTTTAGCCCGCTTGTAAACATGCCCAACCATCGGCATGCCTAAAATCTTTTCTAACGGTTTACCGGGATACCTCGTTGACCCCATTCTCGCGGGGATAAACGCTACAATATTCAAGTTCTTCATGATTTTCACATCTTGGACACGAGTCTAAAAATACCATCTTTAATGACAAAAGTATAGTTATGTAGCTTCGTCATTTTTTTCATCAGTTTGATTGTTTCTCGATCAAAATGTCGAGCGTCGTCAATGAGGATATTGTGTCCCCTTATTGAATGAGCAAAAATCGCCTCTAATTCTTTTATAATCGGCGCATTGGTGGACGTAATTTCTCCGCTACCATGGGCATCTAACCAAAATAAGGCCGGCTCATTAATCTCTAGTAAAATTTTCTTAATCTCGACAGCGCTATCACCCAACAATAATTCTATCTGTGTTTTGTCTTGGAAGCGTTCCCGAGCTTGGCGGTAAAGATTTTGATTAATTTCAACGGAATAAACTTGTTCGAATTTATCACCGATCTTTTTTATCATCCAACCATTTTCCGTGCCGGTTTCGACAAACGTTACCATGTCGGGTGTTTTATATTGGAGTAAAATAGTAGCCTTTTCTTCTGGCCTGATTTTTATCCCCAACGAGGGGTGGAGAATGCCGACCATGGCCAGAGTTTTTTTTATGTAATATTTTAGATAATTAAACATCGAGGGAGTTCTTACACCTCTTCAAATTCCAGATGCTTGATCTGCTCATGTTGATTTTCAATTTTACCAAATTTGGCAATTGTATAAGGATTCGGGTAAAAAGCTTCTTCTGGTGATAAGTTAATGAATACCCCGGCCGCAATATCTTTTTTCACAAAATAAGCATCGTGGCCATGGACATCACAGGCGACTAAGATATACCCCATTTCTTCAGCTAATTTTGATAGAGCAGTGAGTGAAGCTCCGAAGTATAAAGAATCTTTTTGATAATGCAGGTGAGGATTATATTTTATAGTTATTGGTCTGAATCCCAAAGAGGCATTATACTCCATCACCACTACTCGTGGGTTAATAACCGTAATTGATCGCCAGATCCAATAATCGTTACTGTCAATGTCGATAGATAATAAATCTATCTCGCCTTGCATCCCCCCCCTCTTAATAAGTTGGTTTATGTTTTCCGCCGTCACAAATTCGGCAATCATTTTAATCTTCGTCGAAAAATTACCCAACTTTTTTTGGTAAAAATTTTGAGCAGACCTTATCCAGTCTTCATTTGCATCGATTAAAAGACCATTCCAACCGAAATTAAAAGAGAGATTCGCAGTGTTGCATTCCAGGCCGTTTTCCACTCCGATTTCCACAAAAGTTCGATTGGTTACACCAATTTTTGAAAAGATATAGGCAAGTATTCCATCTCCGCCGTGTTTTGAATAAACTTTAAATTCCGCATTTCTGAAAGCAAGCTTCTGGCTCATCTCCGAAGAAGCAATGTCTCGATATTGGCTAAAAAATACAGAATTTAATCTCTCCTCAAGAACTCCGATCTTTTCTGGATAGAAAATATCTTTTGCTAGATTAAAAATTTTTCGTGGCAAATTTTTTTTAATTATCTGTTTTGGGTTCATAATTTGATATGATCTGATCAACTTTTTCTCTAAGATTAAAATTAGTCCTTATTCTTTCATAACCAGCTTTGCCGAATTTTCCTGCTTTTTCGGGATTTTTTAATAAATCAATAATTTTCCCAGCCATTTTTTTTATGTTAAATGGATTTACAACATAACCCGTTATCCCATCTTCAATAATTTCTGGTGCGCCACCATAGCAAGTACCAACCACTGGTTTGCCCGCGGCCATGGCCTCGAGAATAACTCGAGGGAAGGCATCAAGGCAGATCGACGGCACCAAGACAATATCTGCACTAGCGTAAGCAGTTTTCATCTCCGTTCGTTCGACCCAACCCGTAAAAATCAGATTTTCTACTACTCCCAGACGGCCTGCCAACTCTTTTAATTTCTCCGTGTAACCATCAATTCTCCCGACGATTACGAGTGTCACATTAGGATCAGTTTTTACTATTTTTGACATGATTTCAACTGCCTTTCCTCCGCCTTTGGCCTCGCTTAGACGGCCTCCAAAAAAAATAACCTTCTTATTTTCAAGCTTATGGTTTCTCTTGAATTCGGAGACCTGCGCGAGAATGGTATGATAGGAACCTAGATCAATCCCCGTTTGAATCACCCCTACATTCTTTATACCATTCTGTTCAAGTGCCCGTCTCAGAGAATCGCTCACCGCCAATAGTTTGTCCGGATATCTTAAATATCTTCTAATCAAGAAGTTGCGGAATGGATTCCATCTCTTTCTGGCCTGTTTCAGATGATCCCACCACGTTGTCCGAGAATCAAAATTCTTTAAGTACCGTTTGGTCGTCAGCTTGCCATAATTAAAAGACATCACATCACGAGCGGTCCACACAAGCACTTGGGCATATTTTTTTGCCAGTTTTAGAGAATAATAAGAAAGATGTTGATGCAGATTATTGGCGTACACTATATTCGGTTTCAAGTTTGCCAAAATTTTTTCTACCTGACGAACTACCGATCGATTATACAAACTTATATACGCACGCCACCGATTCGAATAATTACTCATTATCTGGAAAATCCTTAATCCCCGATAATCGAATTCCCCGGCCTCACTTTTCCCCCGGCAAGTGGTAATAATAAAAACTTCATGCCCGGCCCTTTTCATTTCCAGAGCTAATTCGTAAGTAGAAATCCCCGCCCCCCCGAAACTTATCGGTGGAAAATCATCTGAAAGAAATACAATTTTCATGGATTAAAGTGGTAGATCACCAAATCTCCAAACTCTATCTTCTTTTCAAGATATTTATATTTATCCAAGTTCCATAGCGGGTCTGTCGCTTTGTCCCAAACAATATACTCCACTTCATATTTAATCCAAACATTTTTTAGCCACTCCGCCGTTGGAGTGGCAAGTGTCTTCTTGTACTCTGCGATAACTTCCTCTATTTTCTCATCCGGAATTGCCTCGTATGAACCGAGAAGTTCCCGGTAATGTATGCCGTAGATTTCCCCCGAAATAACCTTGCGTTCCTTGAAAAAAACTTCTCGTACTTCCTCTTTACCAACCCCACGAAGTCTGTAGGGGGCGAATACCGTATCATACACACGGGTATTTGTAGCGGTAAGAGAAGAAAACAACGCTGCTCGGTGATAAAAAACATTGAGTGGCGTATAAATAACCGTCATATGAGATGCTTCGTTATTCGCAAACACCACCGCCTCTTTTTGAGCATTTTCATTTAACCACCTCATCACCGGACCATATTTTTGTCGTTCAACGGCAATGTCTCCCCCGTCGCGCCGATCATAGTAATAAGAATGTAGTTGTGTAAACACACCCACTAATATACTTACAGATATAATAAGAATGGCTATTGGTTTTCTATACGAGTTAAGTCCCCGATGAGCAAATTGGTAAAATATTGCTATGCACACCAGTATGAAAGCCAACGGTTTATTAAAAAACCAATGATAATGTTCTACTTCTAAGACTTTTCCGGTAATGATTTGTTGGTTGTATGTTACAAAAGCGGCAAGAAGCAATGCTAGGCCAAAAAAATATTTGTCCTTATCTTCTCGTGGAAAGCCCAGAAGAAAAATAATTAGCGCGACAATTACCGTAAACCCTACAAAAAGCGGAGTATGAGAGACCAAAAGACCGATCCGTGAACCAACTTCTTCATAATTGCTGTGCTGTGTGACGCGATAGAGATTTATTATATATGGAGTAGCTACTAATAGAGCGCCGATAAAGACACTTGATATCCCTATTGCTTCGCGCCATTTTTTCCGTATAAGAAGAATCGGAACCAAAACACCCCCAAAGCCATAAAGAAAAGTCCAGGTGTAAAAATAGTTATAAAAATTCAAGCCAAGCAATATGGCGCTTATCATTCCGTATCTCCAATCCTGTTTTTTGTAGAACAACCAAAAAGTTATTAAAAATCCAAACAAAAGAATATACACCATGGCTGGATTGACCGGCCTTCCTATTCTTAAAAAATTGTCGGGACTAAGACCGTGAAGCAATGAGGATAAACCAGAAAAAGTTAAAAGTGTGTAAGCAAGAACAAGAACTGACGCACTTGATAGCGCGGCAAGCTTGTCCGTGGATAACAATAGTACAAAGACATAGAACAACATAAAGACGGTGAAGGTAAGAACAAACCGAGACAGTAAGAAAGTGTTGTTGATGTCCAGACCAAACACCTTACCCATATAACCCACCGCCATTGATCCGAGTGATTGCAAAAGATAGGGTTGATCTTTCCCGTCTTTTTGGTATATATTGCCAAAATTTGGATGACCATCTTGGACTTCCCGCACCCGCGCCGACCATGGTGAATCTGGTAAGAGCTCTATACCCTGATATACACCGTCGTTTCTATGCTCAATACGAAAATAGACTTGCGGAAAAGTAACGATGATACTCGCCAGCAGAGCAAGAAGAATGGCAACCTTGTGTTCATGAATAATCTGCATAAATCGACTTGTGCTCATACTCTTTTTCTCATGATAAATGTCGGGGAAAGCAATCCGACCATTCTTTTTATTTTGAAAAAGAAGAAGTTAATGTAGGGGAAATATCCATACATTTCATACCCAGTGGCAATTTTTTTAATATCCTTCATATGAAAAAATTGCTTGTGATCAGGATTTTGAAGCTTCTTAGGGGTCCAGCCCCATAATTTAACCACGTAGTAGAACCAAAAATAAGAATTGGGAGTTGTTATGATTGAAGTCCCTCCTCTTGCAAGAGTTCGATCGATCTCAGAAATCAAAAATCTTGGCTTATATAAATGCTCAATGACATCTGTACACCAAATAAGATCGAAAGAGTCGTCTGCAAAGGGAAATCCCTTTTCAATGTCATGTTTTATGGCTTCTGGGTATTTTGGCTCAATATCGATAGAAACAACCTTATAGCCAAACTCTTTTAATCTTTCTGACCAATAGCCATCTCGACAACCGATATCAAGTGCTCTTTTTTTATTCCCATTTTGGGGAACCATGGATAGGGAGATCATTTTTTCTGCCGCACTATGTTTATATTCGGCCTGCCCTAGATCAATAGGCATTTTTTTTAGTAATGATATTAAATTCATTTGAGATTGACTATCGCTATTTAGTTAAAAAACTTTTTATTTGAGTGACCACTCTTTTGACTTGAAGATTTGTCAAAAGGGGGTGGATAGGTAGAGATAAAATTTCGTGGCAGTACTTTTCTGTTTTTGGCAAACTTATTTTACCTAATCTGGTTGTCACCGCCGGTTGAAGATGGCAGGGTATTGGATAATGAATGCCGGTAAAAATATTTTTTCGGCGTAAATAATCAGCCAATTTATCTCTTTTTTTTGTCCTAATTACATACATATGGTAAACGGATTTTCCCAGCGGCTCTTCGGTCGGCAAGACAAGGGGTAAATCCTTAAGCAGTTTATTATAGAGCGCAGCAATCTGTCTCCGTCGATCATTAAATTTGTTTAAACGTCTCAGCTGCACCAAACCGATGGCCGCCTGAATTTCATTCGCCCTCATATTGAAACCGACAAATTGATGGGTGTACTTGTCTTGCCGACCGTGGTCTCGAAGCATTCTAACTTTTTTAATCAATTCCATGTCGTTACTCAACATGGCCCCACCATCACCCAAAAAAGTCAAGTTTTTTGACGGAAAAAAACTAAAGAAAGAAGCCCCGCCTAAAGACCCGACTTTTTTCCCATGATACTCCGCTCCGTGCGCCTGACAACAATCCTCAAGCAATATTAGACTATATTTTTTTGCTAAACTGGTAATTTTTTTTAGGTTAACCGGGTTGCCATATAAATGCACCGGCAAAATAACTTTTGTTTTTTTGGTAATTTTTTTTTCAATCAGATCGGGGTTGATATTATAACTGTCATCAATATCAACAAAAACTGGCTTGGCTCCGACGTGAAATATCGGTTCAATGGTAGGAAAGGCGGTGAGAGATGGGACAATGATCTCATCCCCCGGACCAATACCCAAGGCCATAAAAGTTAGTTGCATAACCGAGGTGGCAGAATTAGAAAGAACACAAAACTTTTGCCCAATAAATTCGGCAAATTTTTTTTCAAATTCCTGACAATTATCCTTTAAAATATACTCCCGAGAATCAATCACCTGTAGGACTTTCTTTTTTAAATCTTCGCCAATGTAAACTTCCGACAAATTTATTTTATTTTTAGAAATACTCATATTTTTACGTTTTTATTTTTGCCCCCTTCCTAGTCTTGAGCTTTCCGGATCATTATTTAGAAAAACTTCTTTCCTTGTTTCTATCGATTTATAAATGGCATGTATAAGCCTCAATGCTTTCCTGCCCTCGTTTCCATCAACAAAAGCCTTTTTCTTATTGATAATGGCATCAACAACATCTTTCAAATATTGAGCGTGTCCAAAACCGTAAACGCTGGGTGGAGATGTTTTGTATCTAATTAGAGCATCTTCGTCACCCTGCTCCTTGTCCTCAAATTGCCACACCCTCATTTCGTTGGCGGCAAAACCACCAACCTCGGCCGTCCCCCGACTGCCTAAAATACTTATAGAACCCTCTATGTTTGTTGGACGAGTGGCGGTAGTCGCCTCGATCAAACCCAGGGTGCCATTTTTAAATTTTAAAGATACTATTCCAGTATCTTCGGCTTCAATTTTAGCAAAGGCGTTTGTCGATCTAGCAAAGACACTTTCCGTTTCTCCTACAAGCCACTCCAACAAATCTAGGTGGTGACTGGCCTGCTGAGAAAAAACACCTCCATCCATTTTCCACGTGCCTCGCCATTCATCCATATCATAATAATCTTGGTGCCGGCACCAACGAACCCGCACTGTGGCCAAAAAGATCTTGCCGAATCTTTTTTGTTTTATGGCCTCTTTTAACTTAGAAATCGGATAATTATATCTATTCTGTTTGACAACAAATAATCGACACTTATTTTTCCTGCAAGAATCGATCATTTTATCAGCATCGTTAATTTTTAAAGCAATGGGTTTTTCAACCACAATATGTTTGCCATATCGAGACAAATCAATTGTGTGGGCGGCGTGATTCCCGCTTTCGGTCAGAACATTAAAAACATCTATCTCGGGGTGCTTCTTTGCCATCTCGTGATAACCGGTATAATAAGGGACATTATATTTTTTACCCAATTCCTCCGCTCTATTAAGTTTAATGTCACAAACAGCGACAAGGTTTGCCTCTTTAATCTCATTAGCCAATATGGGTGCATGCTTGGTGTCGGCAATCCGGCCACAACCAACAAGAGCAAAATTCAGTTTCTTCATATTTCTAGTATTATCGTTACATTATATAGTTTATTTTTTCTTTGCAAGTAGAGTTTAAATAGTGTCCTTTTCGGTCACAAAGATCAAACTTAGACCAAAACCTGGGTTAATTTTATTTTCAATATATTTAAACCAAAAATTCAAAAAGTTAGACAAAAGGTTTTTCCCATTCTTTCCGTCCCTGATGCCATCAAAAAGAGATTCTTTTTTAAAAACTTTATACAAAATCCAATATGGCAAAACCATCAGGAAATTCCAATGCCTTACTTTTATTATTTTTAGACCCAAATTCTTTAGCTCCAGAGAAAATTCTTTTTTGTCAAAACGCCTAAAATACCTCATCAACTTATCTCTGGAACCAAATAAAGAGGGGTGGGCCGGAACAACCAGAATAAGTCTACCGTTATTATTCAAAAAAGAAGTTATTTTTTTGAGAGCTTCTTTATAATCAGCAATACATTCTAAGACATCGACGGCGACAATATTATCAAATTTTTCTCTAGATTCATAATTTTCCAAAGATGTCTGGATAATGTTTAGCTCCCCAAAAAGTTTTACTGATAAATTAACTAGCCCCTCATCCGGTTCTAAACCTTTGACTTTTCTGTTACCTTTAGAAGCCCGATGGAGTAAGGCGCCGAGTCCAGCACCAATGTCAAGAAGATTACCCTTTTTAAGAAAACCAAAAACTAAATTATTTAAATTGTTATTTCTAAAATCTTTTTCCGGATTACCAAGATTGAAATAGAATTCTGTGTGTGTTTTAGCTTGAGAATTAAAAAGGGTTTTGTTAGAAAAATTTCTATTCAAAAAAGCAAAAACAAAAAGGATAAAAGAAAAAAGCAGGATTTGAATATGGAGAAGGACACTTAAACTTAAAGCTTTTTCCACACTGACACTCAAAAAAACTAACCCGCCAGTAACCACCCCTTCGAAAGACCCGAAATTCCCAACAAAATTGATAGGTAAAACACCAACGATAGCTGGAAAGACAACCAAAAAAGATGATTCGACGAAAGAAAATTTAAACCCTACCGAAAATAATACGGCCCAGATAGAAAGAGCGTCTAGAATCCAAATAACAAAAGAGGATGCGGTAAAAAT
Source organism: uncultured Candidatus Saccharibacteria bacterium (assembly GCA_964360815.1). Classification (GTDB taxonomy): domain Bacteria; phylum Patescibacteriota; class Minisyncoccia; order Phycocordibacterales; family JACOZG01; genus JACOZG01. Next base: position 36,575 of record CAYHYA010000005.1, read on the forward strand.
CGTTAGTTTTTTAATATTACTGATTTGATCAAAGACAAGAAAAGTTTGTGAAATAAACTTGAAAAATTTATTCAGAAGTTGGTTTTTAAAAGATAGATCAGAAAAAAATTGGCTTAACTTCTGTCGATAAAAAACTGCCACCAAAAGAATCACCAGACTCGATATTAAAATAGACACAATTAAAGCGAGGGGGATTGATTCTAAAACATTTGAATTTTCACGAAAAATTAAAAACCCCGAAATAAAAAAAATAATTGATATTATTAGAATATCAAAAATCCTAGCCAAAAATAGCGAGTTGACATTCTCCCCACCCGAAACCTCCTTTGCCTCATTAATCATATAAAGATAGGATATTTCTCCCAGTCTAAGAGGTAAAAAATTGTTCCAAAAACTATGGATAAAAACTACATTTAGCATCTTTCCTAGACCAATCTTATTTTTTAAGCTAAAACGAAAGCGCATGGCTTTTGCCAGTGAAGTCAAAAAATATAAAAAAAAAGCCAAAATGACAAAAGTCGGACTAATGTTTTTTAGGGTCTCAAGTAAATTATTTTGGCCGCTAAATTGCCATAAAAAAAAGACCATCGTAACAATCACAATTGTGGTTATAGCAACTCTTAACGACTTGTTCTTAGTGATCGTTTCAATCATATTCATTAAACAAATTCTTTAATAGTAAACTTTGGCCTACGTTCACACTCGATAAACTTTTCCAGATTCAACTTGACACTTAATAAAACCAATAGCAAAATTAAAGATGCCGTTGCCAACCAAAACCATTTGATAAAAATCAGACCGATAAACAACGGGATTAAAAATATCATCAGATATGATACCTGTTGGCTAATATTCACCAACGGTAAGCGGAAACGCCGTCTGACAAGGGGAATTACGAGTAAATCATTAAAAACAATGAATATTCTCTCGAGCCCATAATGAGATTTTCCAAATTTTCTTTTTCTATCAGAGACACGGACTTCGGCAAAGTCTTTATCCATAATGTTAAAGACAACCGGAGAAAACCGGTTATTAAATCCCCTGGGCACATAAATATTTTTTATTACCTCAGCTCTATAGGCCTTTAGTGTGCAGCCAGTATCATGCACCGTTATACCACTAACTAACGAGATAAGTTTATTCGCCACGATCGAAGGCAATAATCGAGCGAAAAAGCCAATCCTTTTTTCTCGCCAACCGCTGACAACCTTGAAACCTTCTTTGAGTTTATTGATCAGAACTGGGATATATTTGGGATCATTTTGAATATCACCATCGGTGGTAACAATAATGTCACCGGAAGATTTTGAAACACCGGCAAAAATCGCCCAATTTTCTCCCACATTACTTTCCAAATCACAGAAATGAAAATTTTCATCTTGCCGCGATAATTCTTTGAGGAGCGATAGCGTCCCATCGTCCGAACAATCATTAACAAAAATAATTTCATACGGATACTCGTATGAAATCAACGCTTGTTTTATCTCCCGATAAAGTTCCAACACATTCCCTTCCTCATTATGCATTGGTACGACGACCGATAATTTCATGGGATCATGGTATCACGATTTATAAAAATGGGCATGGATGGGTTTACCTTAGCCACCTCCATGCCCACACACCTCCGATTTCACTATTCTTGATCTCTCTGTCTTCGATCTATCCATTTGGGGCGCCGACCAATTCTCATTAAGATTTCGTCTGGGAGACTTCTCCCTTGTAATCCTTCGCGCATTTTGTCATAGAACTGACGTCGTTCTCCCGTAGTTGCACAAACGAACCAACGACCTTGAACTGCATATCCGTTTCGTGAGATTGGCCAGAACCACTGAATTCCCGGAGTACCTAAAGAGTCGTGCAGGAAGTGGGCAATGCTTGCAGACCAAAAAGTCGTTAGGAAAAACCAACCAGACGGTTGATCCAAATCAAGCCCCCCTATCACCAAACCCACCAATACCGAACCAAGTGGAAGGTAAAGTAAGGGGAAGTGAATGAACCAGTGACTCGTCAGGCAGAATCTTTTCCTAAACAAAACAAAAGGAACGAAATCGAGATCGGGTCCATGAGCAAAAAACACAACCATAAAGAATTCAATGAGACTGAGGGCCCGATCAAACACCATCATTGTGATCACGTAAACCAAAATACCTGATAGAAAATCCACTAAACACCTCCCAACATGTTAAAGAACTCTAATTTATAACCGCACGCGCGATTAAAATTCCCCCAGCCACCTTTAAAAACGGCCAATGGTTGGACTTATTGATAGTTTAACATGCGATTATCGGTTTCGTCAACTACGTGTTGTTGCCGATGAGACCTTGGTAAATCACCGATCAACTTATTAATTGTTTCTAGCACCAGAGGGACCGTGATGGACAATACTTGCCGCAATGATTCAGCTTGATTATATGAACGAGCATTTAAGATCGAGAGCTCTGGTTTGACTCGATGGGGAGGAACAACGTTTCTGTGGATCAGTCCGCGTGGCGGTTGAACTCGTTCGTCAACAGGGCCCACAATATCAATGGTCGGAACATTGAAAGATTCAGCAATATAAATTGGTCCCGTGTCAACACTAATGAACAGGTGAAGCTTTGATATAAAAGCTTTCAGTTGATCAAGGTCAAAAACTCCGGCAGCATCAGTGGCTTTTGTTTTTCTATCTAAAAACGAGAGCATTTCTTTGGTTTTTTCGCAATCACCCTTGGTGCCAATTATCACGACCATGGCCCGATACTTCTCATAAAGATAGTCAGCCACTTTCGCAAATCGATCAACCGGCCACTCTTTAATCTTATTGCCAGACGAGAGCGACATACCAACAACAAAATCTTTTGCCAGATCAAGATTGTGATCAAGAAAAAACTGATCGACCTTTCTACTTCCAGACTCTGAAAATCCCAGGTGTTTGGTCGTATCATCAGAAAAGATTCCCAACGATTCAAGAACCCTCAATCGTTCTCTGGGAGCATGCTCTCCAATTCGGTAGGGAAAAGTTTTAATTAAACGCTTCAAAATTTTGTAGGGTCTCGTTTCAGAAGGAGAAAAACCTCCCTCTACCCTGGCCGAAACAACAAGTGGAACACCGGCCGCGCACAAAAGAGCTGCTGCCCCATAAGAAGGACCTGTCACAAGGGCCACGTCTGCCCGGCACCTTTTTGTCCGTCCCAACGCTCCCGGGCTTACAAGATCAAGATATTCATCAACTAAACCACTATCTACCAAAAGTGGACGATGAAGTTTTGAATTACCAGCCACAATAATCCGAGCATGTGGTAAATGAGTTCGAATCGCACGGAGAACCGGGGTACAGCATACAACATCGCCAAGCTTGCCAGTCGGCACCACTATTACCCGCGATATTTTTTCTGGAACTTTGTCCGCTCTGCCAAAGAGAACCACCCGCGCTACGCAGCGCAGAAGAAGTATCGCTCTTATAATCCTGTCAAAATATCTCATATATTATTCTCTATAAATTCCGATATGGCTAACCCGCGCTTCTTCCAAGTGTAATTTTGCACGTCGTCATACGCTTTTTTAGCAAGAGCTTGTGAATGATGGGTATCGTCTAATATCTTTTTGATACCGTCGACAAGAGCCCGTCCACTTTCTGGTTCAACGAGAACGGCGTTTTTATCATTAAGCACTTCGGAAATTGAGGGTAGTCGAGAAGCCACAATCGGCACGCCAGAAGCCATATACTCAAACAGCTTCATTGGTGATTGTGAGTACTCACCTCTTGGGTGCGGCAGGAGTAATACATCGGCTGACTGCAAAATACCCGGTAGGTCTTTTTGTTCTACCCGGCCAAAGAACTTTACATTTGAAAGCAAAACCCTGTGAGTGAACTCCGAGGACACCGGACCGATAAGGACAAAGCTAACTTCAGGCAAGATACGTGCCGCGGTAAGTACGTAGTTAATGCCCTTCAGCTGGCTTATTGTTCCAGCATAAACGCAAATCTTTTCAGCTAGACCAAAACCCAACTTAGCCCTAGTTTTCACCTTGTCTATTGTCCCAGCGAATCTTTCAAGCGAAACAGCGTCATGGGCAACAAGTATCTTTTTCTTGTATGGCACATAGTGCTCCTTCATATAATTACTTATTATTACGATGCCTGTGGACAATTTACTCATTAAATGGTCGCGGTAACACTCGCTTCGGCTTACCGGCCTTCTGTGGGTCTCATATATAAACGGGACTCGTAAAATATAGGCCACCGCGGCCGTCGGTAAAAAATAACTGGTCCTGAAATACAGAAAGTCAACCTCTTTGCTTATTTTCTTTTTGAGCAATAATAGTGTTGCCGGTAAATTGAATAGGGTAAATGCGATAATCCCTGACTTTCGTATACCAAAATTGTGCAGGAAGATTAGCTTGGGTATTTTGGGTAGATCGTGATTTTCTCTTACGAAATCGAGATCTGCATGATCATGATATTCCGGCAACACTAGATAGAGATCTAGCTCGGAGCTCAAAGAGGCGACGGTGTTCAATATCTGGCACGCATGCGCCCTTGTGCTTCGTACGTCCATATTATGGAAATAATATCCGGTCATGGCAGATGATACAATCGCTCAAAATCCGAGATTATCCGCTCAACAGATACTTCTTCTGTATGCATCCTGCCTTGGGTGTGTTCTATTAGGTGATACAGGAATATCAGCCGACGATTATCGTGGCTAGAATATTTGCTACCAATCTTTTCGAAATATGTAGGAAAATACTCCGTAAGCAATTTAGATAATAGCGTTCGATCAAAGCGGCGAAACAAGCCAAATAGATCAAAACCAGGAATATCTGTGTTCCCCACGAAATCATAATCTATAATACCTAGTCCCTTTTGGGAAAACAGGATGTTGTCCAGGGTTAAGTCTCCATGCTGGATGATCCTGGGTAATTTTATATCAGAAAACGGCAGTGTTTCTACGTACGCAAGAAGCCCCATCTGCTCCTTCTGATTGAGTCCGGAATTAATTACCGCTTCTTTTGCAAGCTGTTCCATGCTCCTTAAGTAAAAACCGTCTGATTTGGCTGCATATTCCTGAAACCCCACGTAGCCCTTCACAACAACTGCTAATTTGTCTTTATCCTTGCTTAATCTCCTACCGGGGCAGGCCGTCTCGATGCAGAAAACATTCTCTCCGTCATCATGGAAATAAAGCGCCTTGGCAAATAAGCGTTCGTAGGGACTTCCCTCGGTCAATGAGTTTAACTTTTTCAAGTTGGAGAAGTTTCTCGTGATTGCTTCCTTCGCTTCATAATTTCTAACTGTCTTAATGCACAAAAAGGGAATTTGGTCGCGATTTTTAAAGACCAAAAATATAACTTTGTCTTTAAGCAAAGCCCCGGATGTAACAGTGCTATATTTTAAAAAACTAAAAGAGGCATTGACAGAGAAATATTCTGACGCATGTTCCCTTATTGCTTTTTCGAAAACTTTGATCATTTCTGTACAAAAATGCTAAAACTAAAAAAAACTTTTCTGTATAACCACACCAAAAAAAAAGACCGGCCGGCTATTTTGGCAATTTTCCTCATAAAAGTATTTCCACACATCATTGAAGTCAGAAGATATTTCAATGATCTCAAGTCCTCATAGGGTATGATTATTCGCGGCAGATTATAACCAGGATAAACTAAATAAAAATTTGGATCATCAAAACCAGCACTTTTAAGAAGTTTCCGATATCCTGAAACATTGTAGGTATAAGTGTCGTAACGATGACCCTTTTTAAGTTTGGTAAAAATATTAGCCAACCATCTTGGCATATAGCTTGTGAATCGAAGACCACTATGATCAATCCCTCGGAGGTATGCGGCCGCGAAACGATTTTCAATGCCTATATATAAAAATCCGCCCTTTTTAAGTAATTTTTTGCATGTTTTAAGGCACTCGATCTGCGCTTCTCGCGGATCTTCGTAAAGATTGGTCCTGCCAACCCACTCTAAGAGGCCGTTCATGACGATAAGATTGAAGCTTTCTTCTCCAAAGGGAGGATTGAGGATGTCTGCCACCACCGTCTCGATATTATGGAGCCCCTTAAACTCTGCTAGTTTTTTCAAGAACTTCATCCTGATCACGGAGGCATCACAGGCAACAACTTTTTTCACAACTCGCGCTAATGGAATAGAAATCCTGCCCAAACCCGCTCCAGCATCGAGCACGACGGAATTGTGGTCGAGTGGTACAAAAAAATGCCAGTCGGCACGATTCTCTTCATTTGTGAAATCTAGCCGGTCTTTGTATTTTTCTGTAAATGAAGTCCAACCCTCGGTGTCTATGATACTTAAGGCCTTCTCGAGTTCGGCTTCAGGGATCTTACCCCAATATTTGTTCATGGTTTATCTACCATCGCGACGCACGCCAAGTTGGGGTTCTGGAGTCGAAGCAGGACTGGAAGGTATTTTAGGAAGATGTTGTGGCTGGCGGCAATATACATATTGTGAAAACGACATACAAACCCTGTGCGGTTTAAACTGTACTCAAGACCTTCTTTATCCCACAGAAAATAATGCTTACCATGCTCGGGCATGTACACCCTTGCTTCATTATTGAAACCATGTCGATTGGGTACAATTATGAGTATTCGACCGCCGGGGTTTAAGTTTTTTTTCAGTCTCTCCATGAGTCCAAGCGGATTTTTCATATGTTCAAAGACCTGATTCATTATCACCAAATCAAAGGTCTCGGATATATTAATATTCTCAATATTCTGTCTCACAAACTGAACTCTTTTATCCAACCCTTCGGGTCGATCGAAAAGATCCACGGCCACGATCTTTTTCAGGCTTTCGAATCTGCCGGCGATAGTATTTGCAAGCTCGCCAGAACCGCAACCGAGTTCTAGAATAGCGGGTTTGTTTTTAAGGTTTATGGCAATTAGGTTAAGTAAATTATTCATTTTTTACTGGCCGGCCTGCCGGCTTCTCCAGGACGATGATTATCGTCTTTAGTAAGATACCATAATGGATCCCGAAAAATCCTAGGACTTTTTTTATCGAGCGCCTCACTCCCCCTTTGCTTTCTACATCATACAATATCCTCAGACCAGCCTTTTTCGCCATCTTTTTCATGGAAAAATAGCTTATAAAGTGCAGATTCCAGTCTTCAAGAGAGCTTGATCCTGACCATTTTAGGATACATTGCGTAAGACGTCGCGGCAACCAACTTATGAACCATAGACCGGTATGGCTTTCTTTGGGCGCGTATTTATTAGGGAAGGATAGATAGAATTTACCTCCCGGAAACAGGGTGCGCGAGATTTCCGTAAAGACGTCTTCTGGATATGACATATGTTCAAGCACGCTTGTAGAGTAGACGTAATTAAAAGTATTATCTGGGAACGAGAAAGATCTTCCGTCGTATATTTTTAACGTCGCCTGGACACCGTTTTTTTTCAAACGTCTTTCGGCCACACCGAGAAGGTGTCTCTCGGTCTCAAGTCCATAAGCGATTGCTCCAGCCCGCGCAAATTCAGAGAGCATAATGCCATTGCCAAACCCAACATCAAGAACTTTTTTTCCGCACGGATCACCTACTACCTTCTTAAAATCTCTGAAAAAAACCTTGGCGTTATTTTCT